>USDX01000001.1 GCA_900553605.1 uncultured Eggerthella sp.
TGTTGCCAGGAAGGGGGCCTTTTTCGCGCATTCGGCGAAAAAGGGATGCATACGGCGCGGTTCTTGCCAGCTAGGACCTCGGGGCCGCCGCAACGCGAGGAGAGAGATGGGGGGGTGACGCGGATGTCGGCGCACGGTGGGCGCGATGCGGACGGCGAAGCGCAACACGTGTAAGACGGCGGCGGCGCACGATGGTCGTGATGGGGGGCGATGAGTGCGGAATCTGCTCGGTGGCGACATAGGGGATGCGGATGGCGGCACGCAGTGGGGTAGATGCGATGCGGGCGACGGCACGCGATGGTCGCGATGCGGACGAGGCGAGCCCAATGGGTGCGGGCGCAGCGGGGCGGTACTCAGGTGATGGGGCGCGATGGGAGCGGGCGGCGGCGCGAGGCAGGGATGGCGGCGCGGCATGGCGGGCGCCCTGGGAGCGGGCGGGCGGCGGAAAGCAAAACTGGGGAGCGGCGCTGGCGGCGCATGGGTGCAGGATGCGGGCGATGGCACATTTCTGGCTGCAGTGGGACGGTTGCTGCGAGGGTGGTTGCAGGGAAGGGGAAATGAAAAAGAGACCGCATATGCGGCCTCTTTACGTTAAAGCGATAAGTTTCGAACGCCTATATGGCAAGCTCGAGCGCGAGCTGCGTCTTAGTAGTTCTCGGCGTGAATCTCGAAGTAGCTCTTGGGGTGAGCACATACGGGGCATACTTCAGGAGCCTTGGTGCCAACAACGATGTGACCGCAGTTACGGCATTCCCAAACCTTAACTTCGCTCTTCTCGAACACCTGAGCGGTTTCGACGTTCTTCAGAAGGGCACGATAGCGCTCTTCGTGATGCTTCTCGATTTCGGCAACCATGCGGAACTTGGCTGCCAAAGCCTTGAAACCTTCTTCTTCAGCGGTCTTGGCGAAGTCATCGTACATATCGGTCCACTCGTAGTTTTCGCCATCAGCTGCAGCTGCGAGGTTTGCTGCGGTGTCACCGATGCCGCCGAGCTCCTTGAACCACAATTTTGCGTGTTCCTTTTCATTATCGGCGGTCTTCAGGAACAGGGCGGAAATCTGCTCCATACCTTCCTTCTTAGCTACGGAAGCGAAGTAGGTGTACTTGTTGCGAGCCTGGGACTCGCCAGCAAATGCTGCCTGAAGGTTTTTTTCGGTCTGGGTACCTGCATACTTGTTCTCGCTCATTTTGGGCTCCTTTCGCGAGACGATTGCTAGTTATGAAGGGCGTCTTTGCCAACGCGTGCTTCTGTACATTCAGGGCAGAGATAGGTGACGTTCAAATCATATGAAATGATCTGGGCACCAGAATCCCGCTGGATGGACTCAGTGAAATCCTCTAGCGAGACATCAACGAGCCTGCCACAATTCTGGCACACTAAATGGTCGTGCCGGGTGACGTTGTCGTAACGATCGGGAAAGCCGGGAACAGCCACTTTACGGATGAGGCCTTTGGCATAAAGACTGGCAAGGTTGTTGTACACCGTTGCCATGGAAACCTTTGTGCCCCGTTCCTTGAGGTGTAAATACACCTGTTCTGCCGTGGGGTGATCAGTGGAGGCATTGATGGCGTCAAGAATGATCTGTGCGTTCTTGTTCATTTATGCCCCTCCTTAAAACCTCGAATTAGAACAGTTCCAATTTACAGTGATATATGAGAGTAGTCAAGTATCATTTAGAGAAATTCAAATTCTGGTTAAGATTTGGGCGAACACGAGGGGTGCTTTAGACTCGGGAGGGCATGAAGGGCTTTGGGCGCATACAAGCTTGAAGGGGTGTTTTTGATACGGGCTGGCGGTTTCTGATGAGCGCCATCTGGCAGTATGGCGGCGTTCTGCCTCACTGCTCTTCAGCAAATAAATACGTCCGATCACAATAAGGCGCACTTCTCAAACCCGGCCTTACCTTTTTCGATCGGAGTTCGGGAAGTGCAGCCCAAAATGATCAGGGCGTATAAGCAAAGCTTTGATTAATTACTGCAGCTCAAGTGCGCAGATGTTCTCTACGTGGTTGGTGTGGGGGAACATGTCGACAGGCTGAACCTCGGTAAGTCGGTATCCGTTCTTAACGAGGTATTCGACGTCGCGTGCCTGCGTGTTGGGATTGCAAGAGATGTAGACGATACGCTTCGGCGCCAAGCTGCAAGCAGAACGAAGGAACTGCTCATTTGATCCTGCGCGTGGCGGATCCATCAGCAAAACATCGAGCGATTCGCCTTCCTTTGCCAGCTTATCCATGAAATGCCCGGCATCTTCAGCGGTGAAATCGGCATTTTTGATGCCGTTATGGCGGGCGTTTTCGCGCGCGTCTTTAATGGCGGATGCCACGTTGTCTACGCCAATTACGCGTGCAGCGTGGGCGGTTTCGGCACCAGGCAGCCCCTTTGCCGCCACCAGGCCGATGGTGCCTGTTCCGCAGTAGGCGTCCATGGCTGTTTCAGTGCCGGTAAAATGCGCCATCTCGATGGCCTTTCGGTACAGCACCTCGGTTTGCGTGGCGTTGACCTGGTAAAACGAATGCGATGAAATACGGAACGTGAGCCCGCAGAGCTCGTCGATTATAAATCCTGGGCCATAGAGCGTCTTTTCGCCTTCATCGCCCAAGATCACGTTTGTTTGGCGGGTGTTTACGTTCTGCACCACGGTGGTGATGGCGGGGCAGCGCTTTTTCAGCTCGCGGCAAAAATTGCGCGAGGCGGGAAACTCCTTGCCGTTAGTAACGACGGTGACCAGCAATTCGCCGGTGGTGTGCCCTACGCGTATAACGGCGTGACGAATGAAGCCTGTGTTGGCGTCTTCGTTGTAGGGCTCCATGTGGTAGCGCTGCATGAGCGACCGAATAGCCAAAACCGCCTGCTTGGCGTCTTTGTTTTCCAAGAGGCAGGAATCGGTGTTGATGACGCGGTGCGTGCCAGCTGCGTACATGCCGCAAAGGATTTCGTGCTGCGGTGCGCCCTTGGCGCCGGCATTGCCCTTCTTGCCCCGAGGCTTCTTTCCGCCTTTAGTCTTCCGTCCTGGAACATAGGGCGAAGTAACCTTGTTGCGGTAGTAATAGGGCTCGTCCATCCCTGCAATGGGGTTGAACACGGTGCCCTCGCCTGCGAAAGGCTCGAAGAGTTCAATCATCTCGTTTTGCTTGCGTTCCAGCTGCTTCTCGTAAGGAAGGGAAAGCAGCTGGCAGGCTCCGCATTGCTTTTGCGCAGAGCAGTGGGGCATGTTCATGGAAGGGGCTCCTTTTAGTGTGTGCACGTAAGAAGTGTAGCGGATGCAGCGCGCTTGCAGGGAAACGACATCACAATACGAAAGCCTCTGCTTTAAGGTTTGCTTGGTTGCGGCGGGCTGCCTGTTCGGGTAACGGGGATAGGCTTGGGGAATCCTGTGCATCGGGCTAACACCAAATAATACTTTTACCGCAGGGCGTATTTGCGTTTGATGCGTTCTAGTTTCCGTTTCCAGGGTAGGTAGAGGGCGGAAAGGAATATCGCGGTGGCTATGCTGTGGATCAAGTCTAGCGGCATGCCGGCCAGGTAGGCTGCCAGCGCCCCTTGCCACGTTACCGGTACCAGGAATGCCGCGATATACCAACTGTTCAGGATGAAGCCGTAGCCCAATCCGGACAGAAAGCCATAGCAGAGCAGAACGACGGTTCCCAAGCTGGGACCATGGGCACCAAGCCGTTCGCTCAACGCAAATACGCCGTTGTTTGCCAATACGCCGGCAACGTATCCTACCAATCCCCAGGCATACATCTGCCAGGGCGTCCACGGTCCCTGTCCGAAGAAGAAGTTGGAGCACAGCGCCGCAAGTGCCCCCACCATGAAGCCGCTGTGCTTGCCGAACACCGCTCCGGCAATGATGCAGATGGCGCTGACTGGCTTGAAGTCGGGAATGGGTGCAAATAGGATACGTCCCGCTGCTGCCAATGCTCCTAGGGTTGCCGTGGGCATGATTTGGCGCAGGGCGGGTTTTCCCGCCTCGAACCCGCAGAAGAATACCGCCAGTGCAGCGCAACCTACCAGCAGCGTGAGCAACCCCGACTGTTCGATCTGCAAGTATGCGCATGTCAACAAAGCGGCAAGGGGTGCCAGCAGGGCAACTGTTTCGGCGGCAGAGCGCAACATATGTTTTGCTGGGGTGCTCACAGGCTCCCCCAAGCGCGTGTGAAGTCGTTTTCGGTAGCGCGGTAGAACAAGTTGTTGTGGAAGAATTCGCTCGGTGTTTCGGTGCAAGCGTCTTCACCGTCGAAGAGCATGGTTATGGCGTCTGCTACGCAAGCCGCAAAAGGCAGGTCGTGCGTCGCCACGACTATGGTGACTCCCTCTGCTGTCAGTGCGCGGCAGAGCTTTGCAACCATGAGCTTTGCTTCGGTATCGAGTCCTTTGGTTGCTTCGTCGAGAAGCAACAGCTTTGGGCGTGTGAGCAGCACTTTTGCGAACGCTAGCAGCTGTTGCTGGCCGCCGGAAAGATCATAGGGATGTAGGTTTTCCAGCCCCTGCAGCCTCAAGCGCTGCATCATGGTGTCAATTTCCTCGTCCCCATAGCCGCATGCGCGTTGCCAGTCGCGCAGTTCTTCGACAACGGAGTCGCACACGAACAGCGCTTTCGGATCTTGCGGAATGAATCCTTGGCTTTCTCGAAGCGGCGCTTTTATGCGGCCGCGTTCGGGACGCATTGTTCTCGCCGCAAGCGCCAGCAGGGTTGATTTGCCGCATCCGTTGCCGCCCACAATAGCGTGCAGGGTGCCTTTTTGCACGGTAAGGTTGCATCCTTTAAGGACGAAGGGTGCTTTACGCTCGTAACGAAACGAAGCGTCGCGAACTTGCAGAACTGGTTCGTTAGTGCGTTGAACTGGGGTTTCAGTGGGCGCTGCAGGGATGTATACCTTAGACGTGGGGAGTGCCGCTTCCTTAAGTTGGCCGTTTTGCAGGGCGAGCCTTTGCGTGGCGTAGGGTGCCATGAGCTCGGGGGCATGGGTGGTGGCAAGCACGGTAATGCCCAGCTCGCGGTTAATGCGGAAGAGGGCGTGCGACAGCGAATGGGCGGCCACGGGGTCTAGCTGACTGGTGGGTTCGTCGAGCAGGAGCAGGCAAGGGGCGCAGGCGAGTGCGCTGGCAAGAGCCAGCAATTGCTTTTGCCCTCCTGAAAGATTGTTCACGTTTTGATGCAGCCAGCTGTTCATGCCAAAGAAATGGGCAATCTCCGCAACGCGGCGACGCATGGCGTCTTGGGAGACAGCCAAGTTTTCCAGGCCGAAAGCCAATTCGTGCCAAGGCTCAGAACATACCAGCTGGTTGTCGGGGTTCTGCATAACGAAGCCAATGGTGCTTGCCGATTCTTCGACGCTCAGAGTGGAGGAATCTTTCCCGAAGATTTTGATCGCGCCCGTGTGGATCCCGTTGGGGGCAAGCTCTGGCTTGCAGCAACGCAGCAGCGTGGTTTTGCCGCAGCCTGTGGCACCGGTGATCAGCGTAAACGATCCTTCTTCGATTTCCGCGCAAAGGGGCCCGATAAGGGGGCGCCCGTCTTGGTCCGGTTGTGCGGCGAAGCGTTCTGTTGGCAGCTCTGCTTCAGTGGCGGCTTGGTAAGAGAACGCGAAATTGTCGAATGTTAAAGCGGCGCTCATCGGCGTACCTTTCCTAACAGTTCCAGCATGAGGGGGAAACACAGGGCCAGCGCATAGAGGGCAGCAAGCGGGTTGCCCAGGCTGCCATGGAAGGAGGGGAAGAATCCGAAGCCGTTCATGAGGGTGTAAGCAGCAGCGGCCGCTCCGACGGAGAGCAACGCGAGAGCGCCCAGCGCAAACGCGTCATAGGTGCGGAAGCGGTTCCGGCGGAAGGTTGTCCGCTTGCGGTTGGCGCCCCATCCGCGGCAGTGCATGGAATCGGCGGTTTCCAGCGAGTTTTCCATGCTCCACCCCATGAGCGTGGTGACAGTGCGCAGGTGATCGGCAAAGCGAATTGCGGAAAATCGCTGTGCGGGCTTGTTTGTGCCATTTTGCTCGGTGCGTTGTTTCTGGTGGCGGGCGCGTTCCGTCTTTTGCGCTTCTTTGGCGGCTGGGGCGGATTCTGCCTCTTCGGCGAAAACATCACCGGAAACCATGGTGGTGCTGGGGTTGCGTGCTGCGGTGCAAGCATTCAATGCGTTGCTGATGGCATGCCCGCGTCGTACGAATTGCGGAATAAGACGCATGATCATGGAGATCATCAGACTGATGGTGGGCAAGATGCCGCCCAATGTGCCCATTACCTTGTCCGATCCTAGAACGGCATCGGCGTTGGCGAACCACTGCATCACGCATAGGAGCAGCAGCGCCATGGTGGCAGCGTTGGCGTAGCCTTCGGCATACACCGCCTGCGTGCCAATGCGGAACAGCTCGGTAGTGCCCGTGGAGCTGAACAGCGGGTTTACCGCAACGATAACGGCGAGCAGGGGAAGCTGCCATGCGAACGACCGCACAACAGCCCTACCGCCGCGCAGCCACACCCCATAGAGCGCTGCGATGGCGAAGGAAAGAGCCAGGAGCGTTGGATGGGGTGCGGCCATGGCAAGCACCAAGGCTACGGCGAAGTAGGCCAGGGCAAGCGCGGGGTGAAGGCTGTCGAAAGCGGTGGACTTCATTTACTTAACGTAGTACCAGGAAACGGAATCCCCGTCTTTGAGCACGTACTTTCCGCAGGAAACGTTCGGCGCGCTTCCGTTGACGGAGTACATCCAGCCGCTTTTCCCACCGTATTCGAATTCCGCCAAGCCTCCGATAGCGCTTACATAGAGGCCGTACTGGCTGCTTTTCGTGCTAACCGAAAGACCGGTGGCGCACAGGGCATCGTAGGCGGTAGCGCCCTTTTTGAAGGTGGGGTGGGCGCTGCCTGAAACGCGTCCGTCGGCGGCGCTGCTGGAAACGGATACCGACACTGTAACGGTGTTGGAGGCGGCAGAATTCGCATTGGTGCCTTGGGAGCCGCTGCTGCCGCTTTGCTTGTTGGTCGAGGTGCTGTTGGAAGAGCTCGCTTTGTTGCTGGAGTTGCTTGAGGTGCCGCCTCCCTTTTCAGCGCTTTTGCTCTGGCTGCCCGATGCGCTGTTGCTTTCGCTTTGGGCGTTGGCTCCTTGGTCTGCCGCATTGCCCGATTGGCCCTCTTGCGGGGCGTCGTTGGCGTAATCGCCCGAGGCAGGGTCTGCCTGTTGAGCTGCTTCTTCCAGATTGCTCTGGTTTTGGTTCAGCGCGTCGGGCGCAGCAAGCGCAAACGCCGAAACGCCAATAAGGCAGCAGCAAGCAGCCGAGATTATGCCAAGCGCTATCTTGTGAGCGCGGGTGAGCTTTTTCGGATCTTCAGCCATAACCCCTGCCTACAAAGAACGGCGACGGAACAGGAACGCGCCCACGGCAACCAGGCCGGCGCAGCCCGCAACAATACCTGCAATGGGCAGCCAGGGAGCGCCCTTTGAATCGTTGCTGTTGTTGGACGAGGTACCACGAGCGGAAGACGCGCTGGTGACAGCGCTGCCGTTTTCCTCTTCGTCGGAGGCTCCATTTTCAGCTAGTGCTTCAGCATCGCTCAGGGGCGCTTGAGCTATGGCAGATGTGCTTCCAGCGCTAATGGGGGTTGCGGCAGGAGCATGCTCACCCGCATTGCTGTTGGATGCTTTGTTGTTCTGCTGGCTGTTGGTTCCAGGTTTTTCGGGTGTTTGGATGTTGTCGGAATCGTTGCCGTTGCTGCCGTTGCTGGAAGAGGTGGCGCTTGCCAGGGCAAACAGCGTGCCAGAATCGTTGGTCCAGTACAGGGTGCCGTCAGCTCCCATGGTGATGGACTTGGTGCAGTAGTTCGCCATGTTGCCGGTTGCATCGAAAAGCTTCGTGGCGGTGTTGGTTTCCAGGCAGTAGACCCAGGCACCGCCGCCGCTGGTGAGCTCGCCGCTGGCGTTCGTCTCTGCGCCATTACAGGTGAAATATGCATAAGTTTTTCCATTAGCTGCCTTGGCAACAAGAGGAGCGCTTTGAACATAGAAGGGGAGTTCGATAGTGTTTTTTACTTGCATGGTTGCAGCGTCTATGACGTTGAACGTCCCCTTCGTGTTCCAGGTGCCGCCACCTACATAAATGTTTCCTTCGAAGAGCGTTGGCGTGCTCGTGCCTCCACCATGAAGTTTGAGCTCGGTTTTGCTTTGTTCGGAAAGGGAGCCGTCAAACCCAACTTCGACCTCATGGAGGAAACCGTCCGTGGTCATGACATACGCTTTTGTTTCGGCGTTGTTGGAGATTACCGTTGATTGAATGGCGGATTCGGAGAGTTTGATTTGCGATACGGTTTTTCCCGTTGCTGGCTCAACCGCTTTGAGCCAGCCTGCGCTATCTCCGTAGACAAGTACGCTTCCGATTTTGCATGCACCGGCCCAGTAGTAGCCGGCGTCGTTGTTTCTGTTCGCCCAAACGCATTCACCGGTAATGGCGTTGATTCCGAAGAAGGTGCCCGAGCTCGCACCCCAGTCGTGTGTCGTGCCAGTGAACACCATTCCGCCTGATGCGGTAACGGTTGACATGCTCATGTCGCCCGGCGCAGTAGCTTTTGATACCCAAAGTGTTTTCATCTCGCTTGCGGAGACACCCTGCAGTCGGCCGTTTGAAAGCGGAATGACGATAATGCCATCGGTGTACACCATGCGGCAGGTAGAGTCGATGGCGCAGAAGAGTTTAAGAGATGAGGTTTCGTTTCCATTTGTGTCAAGCTTATGCAGGATGGCGGGGTCGGCGGGGTCGGTGTAGCTTGGTCCAAGCTTTGAAGTGGCAATATATAGCGAATTATCGATAGAGAGGACATTCGATCGGTTGCAGGAGTTGTATTTGCTAATGCTCCACTTGAGGGATGCATTGTCGCTGTTTGTTGGGGCGCTGACAACCGTGCTGGTATTGCCATTGTTTTTGACAAACGAGGTGGTGTCGGTCGTGGTTGCTTTGTCAGGATGAGCGGCATCGGGCGTGGTTGGATAGTTGCCCGTGCCGTTGTCGTATTTGGTTCCGTCGTCGGGGTATTTTGCAAGGCTAAGTGCGTAGGTATAGTTATCGCAATCGATGGTGTCATGCTCGATACCTGCATCATCTCGAGATGCGCCATTTGCGGAAATGCTGCTCATCCAGTATGCGTTGGGGGTTGCTGGATCGCCGAATACATTGCCGTTAATGGTTAGGAATTTGATGAAATGCGACAGACTGTTGCCGTACGTATTCAGGTCTTTTTCGGGGTCGATTGCGCCGATATAGCCCTGGCTAGCTGCGAGGTTCAACAGGTCCTTGACCGTTTTACCCTTTTCGATGCTGAAGGTGTGCGAAACCAAAGTGGTGCCGTAAACCGAGATCTTCAGTGTTGCTGAAACGGTATCTGCCTTGGTGCTGGATGCTTGGTTTGCGGGTTCGGCACTGTTCGCAGATTGGCTCGGGACGTTATTCGCATTACTGGGGTCTGTTGATTCGCCCGCGTTTGCCTTTGAGCTGCTAGTTGTTGTGTGCTCTGCAGCGCTGTTGGAGCCCGATGCCTGGCTTTCGTTGCCTGGTGCGGCGTCTGCCTTGTTGGCGGCATTGTCAGCTGCGGAAGGGCTGTTTATGCTGCCAGCCGTGGAGCTTTGCTCCGCTGCGGTTGATGTCGAGTTGTTGGCTTCTTCCGCTAGGGCGAAGCTGGGGGTTAGGGCGGTTGCCAAGGCAATTGCCATGAACAGTGCAAGGGCGCGCTGCGCTATGCCGTGGGAACGGCAGGTGGTGTTGCTCACGTGAGCTCCTTCTATCCAGGGCGCGGGCTGGCAGGCATTCCGACTTGATCGAGCACTGCCCGAAGTTACGGTTACTGGTATAGCGAAGGATTTGCACCTTCATTCCCCTGCGGCTTGTGAGCACCTGCGCAAAAGGCGCAGCCAGCCGTTACCAAAATTATGCGGTCACATTATAAAGGGGGTTTTCTTTGTGCGGCAAGTTGGCGCTGCGCTCATGGGTGGCGCGGTGGTGCCCTCCCCTATGCCGACTACGTGCGCGTTTGGCCCTTGAGGAACGTAGTTCCAAAAAGAAAAAGCCCCGCATCAGGCCAAGGCTTGATGCGGGGCAGAGAAAAGGAGGGTCCGGATTGTTAGGCGTTTGCGGGCTTTGACCCCTTGGCAAGCGCTTCGATGGCAGCGAGGTTTGCCATGGTGGACCGAATGACGTCCGAGCGGGAAAGTGAGCCAACGAGCGTTCCGTCTTCGCTTACTACCGGTGCTTTCTTGATGCGCTTTTCGGCCAGCAGACGGCATGCTTCGTCAAGCTCGGATCCGCTTTCGACGGAAATGGCGCCCTTGGTGGCAATACGCATAACGTTCAAGTCGAGCAGTTCGGAAACGCGCTGCATGAAGTTTTCGTTGTCGGTGGCGCGGTACAGCATGAGGGTTGCATCCAGAACGGTGCCTTCGCTGCGTCCGATGTATTTCATGATGTCGCCGTCGGAAATAAAGCCGACCACCTTCATATGCTCGTCGACCACGGGAACACCAGAGGTTTTGTTGGTGGCAAGAATTTGCGCAACCTCGCGGATGGAATCGGTGTTGTGGACGAAGTAGGGCTGCTTGTTCATGGCAAGGTCCACGGCGATGTGGTCGTCTGCCTTGGTGGGCAGGCGTAGGGCATTGGCGCGTTCTGCGGCGGAAGGCTCCTTCTTGGTGTCGCGTACAGCGGCAACGATAACCACAAAGATCGCGATCATGATAAGCGCCGTGAAGACGAATGCGATGCGGTCGCCTGCCATAGCCTGTTCGAGTGCGGGCATCTCGGGGAACAGGAAGGTGGATGTTGCGGAAAGGGAAACCAAGATAGCGGTACCCAACGAGGCGCCAACCTGATTCAGCGTATTCTGCAGTGCATTTGCGTGCTGGATAACGCGGTTGTCCAGCGTGTTGATTCCCCAGGTGTTAAGCGGGGTGACCAACGCCTGCATGCCAACGCCCAGGCAGGTGTAGATAACGATGATGAAAGGTACGGGTGTGTCGAGCCCGAAGCCAACCAAGCCGCAACCGCCGATGGCCGCAACCAAGGCGCCTGGGATTACGATGCGGCGAACGCCCAGCTTGTCGAACAGGCGGCCGGCGAAGAAGCCCATGATGGCGCCCAGTACAGCGCCGGGCAGCATGATAAGGCCGGTTTCGAGGGCGGATACGCCGAGCAGGTTTTGCAAATAGATGGGGAGCAAAACGCCTGTGCCAACCAATGCGGCCTGAAGCAGGGCAACAAGAATGACGACGATGGCGTATGCGCGGCTTTTCAGTACGTCGACCTTCAGTAGTGGCACTTCAAGCTTCAGCTGCCTACGTACGAAGAATACTAAGAGAACGACGCCGACCACGATAAGGGCGACTGAAACGCCGATATTTGCTGCCGAAGTGATGGTGGCCAAGCCATACAGCAGTCCCAAAAGGCCCAGCGAGCATAGGGCAACGGACGGCTTGTCGAACGAGGTGGGCTCGAATTCGCCGTAGCTTTTGAGGAAGATGACGGCGAAGACAACGATAAGGACTGCCAGTACGGTTACCAGCACAAAAAGCGAGCGCCATCCGATGGATTCGACCAGCAAGCCGGAAAGGGAGGGGCCGACAGCAGGGGCAAAGCCGATAACTAAGGACACGATGCCCATGGCGCTGCCGCGCTTTTCGCGGGGGAACACCAGAAGGATCACGGTGAACACCATCGGCATAACTACGCCGGTGGACGCTGCCTGGAAAATGCGGCCCAGCAGCAGGATGCCGAAGAAGGGCGAAAACGCTGCCATAAGGGAACCCAGGGCGAATACCGAAACGCCTGCGATGAACAGCTTTCGGGTGGGGAAACGGCCTATAAGGAAGGCGGAAAGCGGGATGACGATGGCTTCAACCAAAGAATAAGCCGAGGTGAGCCACTGAACGGTGGTGGCGTCTACCTGGAGGTCGGCCATGATGGAGGGGTATGCGGGCGAAAGGAGCGTCTGGTTCAAGACAACCAGCGTGGCGCCTGCCAGCAGAATGGCAACGATAACTACTTGATTGCGGGTGAGACCCATCTAGTTTTCCTTTCTTGTGTGGGGATCGGTAGGGGTGGTTTTGAGCTGGCTGTTGAGGCTTGCGAGTTTACGGAAGGCTTTAAACCCTTCGATGACCTGCTGCTGCAGCTCTGCCGCATCGGGGTTTTCCTCGAAGAGGGCGGAAAACTCTGCATCGATGGCGGCCGATTCGGCGCGGCCCTTTTCCGTGAGGTAGATGCGGAAGCTGCGCTTGTCGTTTTCGTCCTGCCTGCGTTCGATGAGGCCACGTTCTGCCATGGGCTGAGCTATAGGCTTGAAGTTGGAAGGCTTTACACACAGGTGATAAGCGAGTTCCTTGATGGTTTGGCCGTCCTGTGAGGCTATTTCGCCCAGCAAATGGGCTTGATGGGGGTTTAGCCCGTGCTTTGCAACGATGCTCGAAAGCGTCGACTTGATGAGTAGGTTCATAAAGCGGGTTTCTTCAAACAGGGTTCGGCAGAAGTTGATGTTTTCCATGGTTGATGATCCTCCTTTCGGTTCCAGAGAATAAGAAAGCGCCCCAGGTAGGGGCGCTTATGAGCTTGTTTGACACTATGGATAGTACTAAAACATAATTATATTTTAGAAATAATTATCGTTTCTTCACAAGTGGGAAAATAGGGACAGGTGCCGGATTCCCACTAAAAAAGGGCTGCCGGATATTCCCGACAGCCCTTAGTTGCTCATTGTTTGCAGCGGCTCAAAACCGAAAGTGGGAAAATGGTTCCTGTCCCTATTTCCCCACTTTGATCGCGCCTTTATCGCAGCGATTGCCCCAGGCATCGATGAGGGCATCGTCCTTGTACACGCACACGATTTCGCAGTGGTTGGCGCATTTCTGGCAGATGACTTCGCGGGTGGTGAACTCGAAGTCGGAGATGTCGAAATTGAAGGGCTTGCGTTTCGAGGCGGGGGCGTCGGCCGCCAGCAGTGCAGCGCCGTAGGCACCCATCAGATGGCCGTCGGGGTCAACTAAAACAGGTTGGTTCAATGCTTCTTCGAAGAAATGAACCACGCCAACGTTCTTGCTCACTCCGCCTTGGAAGACGATGGGCGACTGGATGCGCTTGCCTTTGCCCACGTTATTCAGGTAGTTGGTGGCAACGGCCTTGCATAAGCCGGCGATGACGTCTTCGCGGGGGTAACCAACCTGCAGCTTGTGCACCAAATCGCTTTCGGCAAACACCGTGCAGCGGGCGGCAATGTTGGCAGGTTTTTTCGAGGTTAGGGCAATGGGGCCGAACTCTTCCACTCCAACGCCAAGGCGATGCGCCTGGCTCGACAGGAACGAACCAGTGCCCGCAGCGCATAGCGTGTTCATGGCATAGTCGGTGGCAATGCCGTTTTCGACGCAGATGATCTTCGAGTCCTGCCCGCCGATTTCGAGAATGGTACGCACGTCGGGATGCAGATGGGTGGTGCCAACGGCGTGGGCGGTGATCTCGTTCTTTACCACGGTGGCGTCCAGGATAGAGCCAACCAATCGCCGTGCGCTGCCAGTGGCGCCAACGGCAACCACGCTGATTTCTTCGGTGTTTATCTGGCTTTGCAGATCTTCCACCACACGGCGCGCTGCATCGGTGGGGTTGCCTTCCGTCCAAAGGTAGGAGCGGGCGATGATCGTGCCATCAGGCAAAATGATGACGCCTTTAGTGGAAATAGAACCGGTATCGATACCAAGGAATGCGTTGCTCATCAACGGGCCTTTCTCATTGCAATCATGTCGTAGAACGCCTCGAGCCGGGTGTCGAGGCCGGTATCGCTTGTTTGCGAATCGTAGCTCAGGTACAAAATGGGGATGTGGTAGTCGCTACTGATGCGCTGCAGAACAGGCATCACGTCAATCTCGGGTGTGCAGCCAGAAGACTTAAGGTGAACAATGCCGTCAAATCCCTTTTCGGCATAACTTTTTGCTGCGGCGATGGTCATGGTAGAAGTAGGGCCCATGTCGTAGCTTACGTATTCGCCCACGCCGCGGCGCAGGTTCTCTTCGTTGTAGTGCAGGTTGCGGTGCGTGATGTTCAGGTACCGAGCGAGTGAAACGCCCATATCGATGAACTTTTCTTCGATATTGAGATTGGAGTGGGGGTCAACGGCAGTGAAGTATTCGCCCACGATTCCGATGCGAATCGGGTCGGCGGGTTCTTGCACGGGCAATTCCCGAAGAACGCTCATGCCCTGTTTGTAAGCAGCGGTTATCTGGTTCAGGTTGGTAACGGTGCGCATGTCGGCGAAGAAATCATCGCGGGCGCGCTTGAATGATCCGTGCTCAACTTCGAAGCCCGCCTTTGCCAGATAAGCATCGTTGTAGGCGTCTAAACATTCGATCATTTTGAAAAGGGCTAGGAACTGCTTTGCCCCTTGCGAGATAGAAAGGTTCGGGTTCACCTTTTCTTTGCAGATGGTGAGGTATTTCTGCAATGGCTTACCCGTTACCGTGGCGAAGTTGAGCATTTCGAACTCGTAGCCCATGTCGCGCAGGATGGATTCCTGCAGTTCGCCGTAATATCCCAGGCGGCAGGGCCCGGCAAATTGAACAAGTACGTCGGCACCGCGTTCTAGCGCTTCGATGTAGTCGCCTAAGATATGCTTGAACGGAGCACAAACGAAATCGTTGCTGTGCTGGGCGCCTCGTTCCAACGTGCGACGCGTCGGTTCGGGCAGCGATACGTAATCGGCGTCAAGCACCTGCTCAACAAAGTATTTGAAGGCAATGTCGTAATAGGAATAGCGAAGGAAAGCTACTTTGGTGCGTGCGTGACGATCGGCTTTTTTCTTTTGCTTTTTCTTGTTGCGGTGCGCGCGAAGGGCCTCGGGTGTGCCGGGAATAAAGGAGATAGACGCATTGGGGGTTTCGTCGGAATAGCGGCGTTTGAGGGTGTCGGCCGCCTTCTGCACAGCATTCAATGCAGTCAGTTTGCGGTTTGGCTCTTCGCATTGCTGGCGGTTTGATTCGTTATTCATGCAGGTAGCCACCCCTTTGCTGGTAGCGAAGAATGTCGACAAAGCTTTCCAGGCGCGTTTCCAAGCCAGCGGTTCCGCTCTGCGCATCGACAGTGAGCGAAAGGATGGGCTTGCCTTTGATGCAGCGCATAAGGGCATCGTTGGTCATGGAGTCGGGCCCACAAGGGAAAGCGCTCACCAAAACAATGCCGTCTATCTGGTCGTATAGGTCAAGAATGGTGCCGATGATTTCGCGGTTGACAATCCAAGGCAAGGTATCGGAGAACTCAAAGCTCTTCTCCAGTGCTTTTTCGTGATTGTGACGATCGGCGAAAAGAACGCAGGTTTCCATCTCTTTCAGCATGTCAACAAGGGGTGAACCCACGAAGTCGTCATGGATCACGTAGGGGTGCGCCGCCAAAAGAATTCGCAAGGGGCGTTCGCCTTCGGGCATTTTAGAAACACGTTTTAGCAGATCTTCCTGTTTGCGGGCGCGTTTCTCATCGCTATTCGCCTGAGCGCGCACGGCAGCAGCATAGGCTTTCTTAGATTCTTTTCTTGTCGCCCCAAGCTTTTGGCCGAGGTCGATATAGGCTTCCTGCTCCTTGATGTTGCTGTCTGCTCGATCGATTTCGCAGGAAATGATCCGGGGACGTTGCGTGATGAAGGTGTTGGCAACTAAATCCGGCAGTGCCTGGAATTTGGTGCAAAAGCCTTTGAAGTTCCCCAAATTGTCGATGCTAGGGGCAAAAATGGCATCGCATTTTCCCAGAAGGCTGGCAACGTGACCCATATACAGTTTTGATGCCAGGCAACATTCGTCGATGGAAAGGTACGCTCCTGCTTCAAGGGTGCTGCGGTCGGATTTGTTGCTTACCACAACGGTCCGGCCGAGTTCTTCGAAAAAGGTACGCCACATGGTTTTGTAGCGAAAATACAGTAAGGCGCGAGGTATGCCGACGGTTTGAACGTCAGCAAATTCGGCCTGCGCCTTGAGGTCTAAAGGGCTCATATTCCTCCATGTTGGTGAGGGCGTTGGGCTGCTTTGAGCTGCCCTGTGCCTTTATTCTCTTCTTCTTGGGGCTTTGCTAGTTATGGTTTCATGTGGATTCCATCTTGCGTTATGCTTAAACACCCATTCCAATAACGTCGCTTCACGAAAGGAGCCGCATGACCAGGTACCGTGCCACAATCGTTTCGCCAAAAGGGGCGGCCCCTAAATCGAGCGTTATTGAGTTCGAAAGCGAGCATCGTGCTGGCTCTAAACTGAACGTGCAAGATGCGCGCTATAAAATGCTCGAGCTCCACGGTTCCGAAGCGTTGGCGTGGACTGTGAAAGATGTTGAAAAGGTGGCGGATTCCACTCCAGGCGATGCGCCTATGGAACAGATGATGCTTGATTTCCGTGAGCCGGTTGAGCCGCCTAAACGCAAGCGTCGTACGGTAAAGCGCGGCATTGCCGGTTAGCTGCTGCAGTAAATACTGAACATAACAAGAAACGCGAGCTGTCCGACGATTCATCGAGCAGCTCGCGTTTTTGTTTAAGCCTTTGCGCTGGTATGAGGTTGGTGGCTATAGATTGTTTAGGATGGCCCGCCTTAATTCGTGTCGTCGCGACAATTTGGGGAATGCTAGGAGCCCGAAGGTGGTTGCTAGGGTTAAAACGACAAGGAAGGGTATGGGAGCGGAGCTGTCATTGGTTTTCGGCAATTTGGAGGCAACGGATTCCACCGCTGTTTCGACTGGGTTGGTTGATTGGACAACCGAGTCCCTGTCTTCATCATGAAGCTCTAAATTTCGGTGAGTATCGATATCCGCGACATTCCATAGATCGACCGCATCGCCAGATAGTGTTTCCTCTGCTGCTTGCATGTGAAGGATGGCGGGAGCGTAAGCGATCTCGCTGTCTTCTTCGCTGCGCGTTGGCCCTGTTGCTTCCCTCAAGTTGAACGAAGCTCGGTTCGTGGGCAGGTCGGAAAGGTCGGCATTCTCGTAGCGTTCGGGGCGTTCCCATTCCTTGGCATCTTGGGCGTTGGTGCTAAAGCCCTCTTCGACCCTGCCGTGCTCAAAGGCTACGGCAATGATGAATTCTCCCTGTTCAAGCGAAAGATCGTTCACGGTAAGCTCTTGCGATTCCAAGGTTGAAACGTCTTGCTTCCAGATGCGCCAGCCGTGGAAGTCGTGGATTCGCTTGTTGGTTGGATTGTCGGGGTTGTAGGGGTTTCTGGTGCAGGCATTTGCCTGTTCGGCACCGGCATTGCTTGCCTCGCTGCTGGCTTCGCTGGTGCTGTTGGGCGTGCTTTTGCTTTGCTCTACAGCGCTATTGTCGTTGGCCTTACTTGTTTTTCCATTTTCTTCGGTTGCTCCTTTCTCCTGCTCTTTTTCCTGATCGAAGTTGGTTCGATACCACACGTTCATCATGCCGTCGTAGTCTTCGAAGCTTACGGGTGTGGCGATGCCGGTAAGGTGGGCATAGCCGTCTTCTGCGCAGGTGATGGCATCGGTCATGGTGAATTCGTCAACCCAGGTGCTAGAGGTGGATCGATAGTCGATCAGGTAATCGAACGTGCCTGCTTCGTTGAGGAAGGTTTCGCGCTTGTCGACTTCACCTGAAATGGCAAGAGGGATGGTGTCATTGTCGACGGTGCCCAGGTCAAGTGTGGTGCTGTCTCTGCTGATGGTTATCGTGAAATGCGCCAGTACAGTACCTTCGTTTTCTTTGCAGGGAAGTTCTTCTATTTCATAGGTGTCGTAGGGCAGGGCGCCAAGGTCGTCGTTGACCTTTGCCGCTCCACCGCGCGAATCGCGCTCAAACCAGATGCCATCTTTTGCCGAGGTGCCAGCGTTGGTGTTGCGGGAATGGGGTACCCACGAAGACGCGGTGTTGGCCATACCGTTTTCATCAGTTACCAGCACATGCTCTTCTCCTGTAGTGTGCGAAGTGATGCGGAACGGCACATTCGCCAGATGCTCCATGGTGCCGCTTTTTGCCTTGGTGAAGGCCAGGTCGCCTCGAATTACCTGCTCTTCAAAGGAAAGGGGCGCCCAGGCGCTGATGTGTTCTTCTGTTCCTTCGCTGGTCAGCGACACTTCCCAGGACTCATCGCTGCCGAGATACCCAGTAGGCGGTTGTATCTCTTCTACGAGAACGGTTCCTAAGGGCAGCACTATGGCGTGGTTGGTATCGTAGTAAAACTCATCTCCTTCAACGAAATGGTTTTCATCGAAAGCGAACCCGCCCATTTCGTCAGTTTTGAAAACCCACGTGCGCTTAGGAGTTCCGAAGTGATCCATGCTTTGCTTTGTCGTCTTCTGACTGGTGGGATTGACGCTCGATCTGTCTAGGATCCCCCAAAGGGCTTGTGGCTCCTGCTCCTCCTGATCGAAGTAGCTAACGCGGAAGAGCGCTCCTTCCAGGGTTGCCGATCCGAGGGGGTAAGGGGTGTTGGTTTCTGCATCGATCTTTTGGCCGATGAGGTTGATAAGCGCATTTTGCGGTGCATCGGAAATGCTTGCGGTGGTGGTGCTACCCGAGGTAATGGCTGCGCTTGTGTCGGGCGCGGGGGCGAAGCCTTCAGGTGCAGTTTCTTCGCGAATGGTGTACGTACCCGCAGGCAACAACGGGCTTTTGGCGGTTTTCCCATCGGCACCCGTTGTGAGCTGGGCTACGCGTGCTCCTTCTTGGTTGTACACGCCAAACACGGCTCCCTCCAACGAATAGCAGCGGTTATCTTCGCTGAGGGAAGGATTGGAGGAAGTTTTGACCACTTCAAGGTATCCGCCGAAGTTTTTCTTGATAACGGCTTCCAGGTACACCGTTTGATAGCCGATAAGCCCAAGGCTATTGCTCGGACCACCGGGGTGCGCTGCGCCAGGTGGTGTGATATTGACGTCGTAAACCACTTCACCTGCTTCAACATTGACCTCTTTCAGGGTGGCTACGTAGTCTGCTCGGGTGTTCGAGGGCGCCGCGGCGCTGGGCAGTGAGCAGGTGCCAGTGCCGGCATAGCCTTTGAGTTCGCCGGTGAAATCGGAAATGGCAAATTTGGCGGGATGCACATTCCAGGTTGCACCGATGTAGCAGCTACCAGTTAGGGTTTTGGGAATGTCCTTTGTGGGGTCAAACGCTTCGACCTTAGCGGTATTGGCAATCCTGAACAGGGCATATATGCTCGTTGATTTCTCTACTGGTTTCGTGAAGTCGAAGGTGGAGTTGTCGGAGGTGTCTACCCATCGCACGAATTCCCAGCCCTCTTTGGTGGGGGTGGTAGGTATGCTCCCGTAAGCTTGTTTGAACGAGCTGCCTTGGGGCACTTTTACGGTAAGGTCGTCGGTTTTCTCATCGTTGAAAGAGACACGAACCTCGTAATCGGCTTCAGCGAATGTTCCTGTAACAGTTGTGCTTTTCTCGACATTCGTGGTTAGCCAATCGAACTCTTTTCCTGCTTCGTCATGCCATTTCAGGGTGAGCCCTTGTGCCTCTTTTGACTCGATGAGTTTCGCCAGGGGCTGTTTGCCCGATTCGTCCGCCATAAAAGCGGGGTTGGTGCCAACGGGTTGCCCTAAGGTGAAATCGGTTCCAGCAACCAGGGTGGGTAGCGCTCCTGTGTACCCTTCAACTTGAATGACAACGGTTGCCGGTTGCTCGGGGGTGTTTCCTGCCTGTGCCCAGCGGGGTGCGGCTGCTGAAGCAACAAGGAAACAGGCCAGGGCAGCGATAAAGACGCACAGCGGTAAACGGTGATTCGCGAACAGGATCGCCCATTCGCTGGTGCTTTTGCCGGGGAATCTTGTTTGGTGGAAGGCGTCCCCTATGCGTTGCTTTGTGTGCGTAGTGCAGTTTGCTGGTTTGTTGCCAATGCGCCGCACGCGCGCAGCAGCACGATTCTTTGCTTTCATGATGCAGCCTTTCCTTGCAGTGTTGCTTGTCGCAAGTGTTGCAGCCGTTGCTTAAGAACATGCGAAGCGAGTGAGAAAGTCGTGCGAAAGCGGTGCGAAATATTTGGGAAATCATGAAAAGGTTACGTGACCGTTAAATCATCGATTTTGAAAATACCTATTCTTACCAGGCGATATACAACGAATACCGAAATATCTTATTTCTCCGATATGAATTATGGAATTAATACTTGACAATACCTACGGGGTTAGTAGGATTTGGAGTCAAGAAAAGGACTTCCTTCGAGGTTCTAAAGCTCAAGTTTGGTTTCAACGTAATCTTTCAGCGAGCTGAAGGCCCGAAGGCGATTTGCCGTAGGTGCGGCAGAAAGAAGGAATCATGGCAGTGTACAAGAGCGTTTCCGAGCTTATCGGCAATACCCCGTTGGTAGAGCTCTCCAATTACGAGAAGAACCACAACCTGAATGCAACTATCATCGGCAAGGTCGAGCTGTTTAATCCCGCCGGCTCCATTAAGGACCGTATTGCCAAGGCCATGATCGAGCAGGCGGAAGCCGATGGCAGGATCGACGCAGACACCGTGTTCATCGAGCCCACTTCGGGCAACACTGGTATCGGCCTTGCTGCCATTGCTGCTGCTCGCGGCAACCGCATCATCATCACCATGCCTGAGACGATGAGCGTTGAGCGCCGCAACCTTATGAAGGCTTACGGTGCTGAACTGGTCCTTACTGATGGTGCCAAGGGCATGAAGGGCGCAATCGCTCGCGCTGCCGAGCTTGCCGAAGAGATTCCGAACTCCTTTATTCCCAGCCAGTTCACCAACCCTGCCAACCCTGCTGTTCATGAGGCAACTACCGGCCCCGAAATCTGGGAAGCAACCGAGGGCAAAGTGGACATCCTGGTTGCTGGTGTAGGCACTGGCGGAACGGTTTCCGGTACGGGTGCATATCTGAAGAAGCAGAACCCCGAGGTCAGGGTTGTTGCCGTGGAGCCTGCTGGATCTCCTGTTCTTTCAGAGGGCCATCCGGGCGCTCACAAGATTCAGGGTATCGGCGCAGGATTTGTTCCTGATACACTGAATACCGATATCTATGATGAGGTTATCACCATCGCCGACGAAGAGGCTTTTGAGGCTGGTCGCGAGCTTGCGGCAAAGGATGGCTTGCTGGTGGGCATTTCTTCAGGCGCTGCCGTTGCTGCGGCAACCAAGCTTGCTCAGCGCCCCGAAAATGCCGGCAAGGTCATCGTTGCTATTCTCCCCGATACGGGCGAGCGTTATCTCTCTACGGCGATGTTCAACTTCGAGTAAGATCCGAACAGGCGTCTTGACGCACTGTTCTGGCAAGTGAGGCATGAATGTCCTACGAGCAAGAGAACAAACAGGCATTGGTCGCCTACTTCACTGAGGGCGCGAAGGGGAGTAAGCCCCTTGGCGCCCTTGGCGTTGAAGTGGAGCACTTCGTGGTTACCGCCGAAGGCGAGCATTCCGTATCGTATGCTGGAAGCGAAGGAGAATTCGGCGTCCGGGATGTGTTGGCTCATCTGGCCGATGCTTACCCACAGCATACCCATGGCCTTGAGGGTGACCTTATCGGGCTCGCCAGTGACGAGGCCTCCATCACGCTTGAGCCTGCTGCTCAGCTGGAAATCAGTATCGCCCCGTATTCGTCTATCGGTCAGATCCTCCGTGTGTACAACGAATTCCGATCGAGGGTTGATCCGTTCTTGGCGGAGCACGGATGCAAGCTGGTTACCAGCGGCTATCATCCTACGGCGCGTGCGCTTGATCTTACGCTTATTCCGAAACAGCGTTACCGCTTCATGAATAACTATTTCAGGGAAATCGGTACGCATGGCGAACGCATGATGCGCGCCTCTGCTTCTACGCAAGTTTCGGTGGATTATCGCGATGAAGCCGATGCCATTCGAAAAATGCGCATTGCCCAGGCGTTGGCGCCCATCTTTGCAAGCGTCACCGACAACACGGCGGTGTTCGAGGCGGAGCCTGCACCCCGATTGGCGCGATTTGCCCTATGGCGCAACGTGGACAACGATCGATGCGGTTCGGTGCCAGGTCTTTTCAGCGAGGGTTATGGCTTTGCGGACTATGCCGATTGGATTCTTCGCACGTGCCCTATTTTCGTTACGCGCCCTTCCGCCGATGATCCTGCGGGGCCAAATTTGCGTGCGGTGTATGGGCAGTCTGCCTATGAAGCCTACGATGACGCTCCCATGACCCGCGCCGATATCGAGCACGTGCTCTCTATGTTTTGGCCCGACGTGCGCTTGAAGAACTTTGTGGAAATTCGCCCAGCCGATTCGTTGCCTGCACCGCTTATGGCGGGATATGCGGCGCTTGTTAAAGGCATTTTCTATTCCGAGCGCTCTCTTTGCGCGATCGAGCAGGCATTTGGGGTAACGGAAGGCGTGTGGCCTTTGAATGATGACAGCGCCAATCAGGCACTGGGAGCTATCCAAAGCCATGGTTCCGAAGCGGTTATCTGTGGCAAAACGCTTGTTGAATGGCAGGAGCTTATCTTTGAAGTCGCAGATGAAGCGCTCGATGAAGAGGATGCCGTTCATTTGCACGACCTAGCGGCATTTGCTCGCAGCAGGCGATAGCCCGTATGTCGGCATCTTGGCCGTGCTATTATAGTCTTATTCCTATATGATTACAGGTTGTTTTGCGCATTGCCCGTTGCGTCGGGCCAATGCATCGATGATGTTCACCATTCCGTCAGGAGGCACCAATGAAGATATCTACCAAAGGGCTCTATGCAGTGCGCTTCATGGTGTTTTTGGCGGGGCATGGCGGCACGGAGCCAGTGCCGTTGAAGGAAATCGCTAAGGCTACGAGCATTTCGCGTAAGTACTTGGAGCAAATTGCATCGAGTCTGGCGGCGGCCCAGCTGGTTCGCAGCGCCCGTGGTGCTTCGGGCGGCTATCGCCTTGCGCGCAGTGCCACGAACATCACTATGCTCGACGTGCTCACCGTAACGGAGGGCTCTCTTGCGCCTGTTGATTACCTCGATGAGCTTTCCGGGGAAGCGTCTCCTGGTGAATCGTGCTATGAGATCTTCGTTTGGAAGGGCCTGCACGATTTGGTGAATGATTACCTGGGCGGTATTTCTTTGCAAGATGTGGTGGATCGTTCCTCCCAGCTTGCGATAGACAGCTACACCATCTAACGATAAAGCGGCAGGCCTGTTTGCGCTGGCCCGTAGAAAGGGAACGTCATGACGGTAGCGAATGGAAGTGCTGGCAAGATTGCGCACCTGCCTGTTATCGGCATTGTTCCATCCCAGAACACCACCGAAAAGATGGTGAGCTTCCCCGAGCGCTATGCTAACGCCATCATCAAAGCTGGTGGCGCCCCCTTGTTACTGCCGCTTTCGGGTAACCCCCATGTATATGAAACGCTTTTCCCTTTGATAGATGGTTTTGTCCTTACTGGCGGCAACGACATCGATCCGGCTCGCTATGGCGCTATTCGCGATAGCGGCAAAATCGACGAGCATACGCCTGAGCGTGAAGAGCTTGAGTATTTAATCTTGAGCTATGCGTATCGCTTTGATTTGCCGTTGATGGGTATCTGCCGAGGCATGCAGATGATAAATGTGTGCTTGGGAGGTACCTTATTCCGAGATTTGGGAGACCAATTTCCCGGTGTGGTAAGAAGGGGCATCAACGACGATAAAGGCGATTTGCCTCAACTTGCGCATTGGCAGCCAAAGCCCTACAGCGAGCCCACCCATTCGGTAATCATTCTGCCCAACTCCAAATTAGGCAAGTTGCTGGGCGTGCAGAATATCATGGTAAATTCTATGCATCATCAGGGAGTATGCGATCTCTCGACGCGCGTTGATGCTGTGGCGTATGCGCCCGATGGTCTGGTTGAGGCCATAGAAGTGCGCGACAAGAGCTTTATGATCGGAGTGCAGTGGCACCCTGAGTTCTTCACGGGGCGCCATCGTATGGAATGCGTGTTCGATGCGCTTATCGAGGCAGCGGCGCAGGGTCATGCTCATTGCAGTGAGCGCGGGAGCGTTGCCATTACGCGCAGTGAGCCTGCGGGCATTCAGACACAGTGGCCCGAAATCACGTTTGCGGATTGCATCTAATCAATCTGAAAACGCAGAGGCGTATATTTGCGGGCGGCTATCTAGCGATATGCGAATACAGGCGTACGCGCTGCTCGAATTCTTGGGGCGAGATTCCCTGGGCATTGCTGATGCGGATGGCGAGGTAATGGGCGTTGTCTTTGATGGCATAGATCATTTCCTCTGGGAAAGAAGAGCCGTCGAGCTTTCCCTCGCGATAGAGATAATCGATAACACCGATCAGGCCGCTAATGGAGTACTCGATGATGATCCGCGCATTGGTGGTGAGCTCTTCTCCCTCGTCGCAGAGGATGGCTTGCCACATATTGGCTATGATGGTGCGGATTTTCAATGCAACGCATTCTTGGCCGCAGCGCTTCATCACAAGGCCAAAGCGTTGCGTGCGCTGGGGCAGCAGTACTTCTGTTAGCGCTTTGCTGTCGTTGCTGAGCATATAGAAAATGCCAAGCGGAAGGCCTTTGCTGTTAAGCAGCTCTTCCTCGATGACGGTGCACAGCAGCGCATCGAGCGATTCGTAGTGGTAGTAAAACGTACCACGGTTGCAATGGGCCTTTTGGGTGACCATATTCACCGTGATATGCTTCAGGTCGTTTTCCTCGAGCAGTTCCCAGAATGCGTTTTTGATGCGCTCTACCGCAGCGGGCTCCTGCTGGTCTTTGCGGGGTCGTGCCATGATGGGCTCCTTCGTTATGGGGCGGTTCAGGTTATGGCTCGTCCGCTAGGACGTGCGAGGCTTGCGTGCGTTCATGATGAGCATTTGCAGGCGGTTTTCGATATTGGCGAAGCTAACGTCGGGATCGAAGTCGAGAGGCAAAATCTGTGCATCGGGATATAGTTCCTTCAGGCGTTTCGATATACCGCGGCCCACTACATGGTTGGGCAGGCATCCGAAGGGCTGCAGGATAACGAACGCGCGACAACCCTGTTTTGCGTGATGAAGGATCTCTGCGGGGATCAGAACGCCTTCGCCGGCGTCGAAGGTGTGGTGAATAATGGGGTCGCTTGCCTGCACCAATTCGGGCATGCGGCACGGCGGCGTATACAGCGGGTGCGCCTTGGCGATTTTGTCAGTAACATCGTGTGCCAGCTTGAAGAAGGCATCGGATATCGAATTGTTCAGCTTGATGGGAAGCGGACGATGCACCTTGTATTCACGTTGCTGAGATCGCTGGTAGAAGTACGTTTTGCGAATAACGTCGGTCATGCGCGCTTCAATGATTTCCAGTCCGTTGTTTTCCAGGTACAGTTCCATATCGTGGTTGGCGCCTGGATGGAAATTTAGCAGGTACTCGCCCACGATCAGCACGGTGGGGCGTGGTTTGCTTCGGTCGTACTGCACGGAAAGCATTGAGGCTATAGCTTTTTTGAAGCCTTTCTTCATGCCCCCGATGCCGCCTTGGCGCAAGCCGCCTATAACAGCATCGATAGATTTATCGAATGCTGCATCGGCGCTGCCAGGTTCCAGCTCGTAGGGGCGTATTTTGCGCAGCAGCTCTTCCAGTGCATCGATCATGGGTAAGCCGAACGCAATCTGAATGGCGGTTTTCAGGTTCATCTTGAAACCAGGATGAACGTTATGGGCATCTTCCGCATCGTTGGTGATGATGGGAACTTGAGGATAGCCTGCATCGTCGAGCGCTTTACGCAGCAGAGCGGCGTAGTGGGTAAGGCGGCAGTCGCCGATGTACTTGCCGGTGGCAATAGCAACCTTGTCGGGGTCGTATTCGCCTGATTCAAGCGCCGCCAGCGCTTCGCCGATCACGATTTGAGCAGGGAAGCAGATATCGTTATGAACGTATCGTTTTCCCAGATAAATTGCGCGTTCTCGGCCAATTGGGAGAGAAACGGTGTTCAGACCCTGATTGGCGAACGCTGCCGCCATTAGTTGACTGAAAGCATGCGAGGTATTGGGAACCAGCACCGTTTTAGTGGCGGCGTCTTCCTTGGTGAATTTTTGCGGATAGGGATCCGCGAGCTTTTCTCCGGTGGCACGAGCCAGGGCCTCGTCGATTTTGCGTTCGAATGCGGCTGTGCAGGCTGCGCATTGCGAGGGTTCGCAACCCTGTGTGTTGGCGCAGTAAGAGGTTTCCGAGCTTTTCTGGTGATCTGCGTCGATAGCAGGGGCTGCCTGAGCGGATGCTGCAGTTTTTTCTTTTTCCCGACGCTCGTTGACCGTTTCGATAAACGAGCGAACGCGGATACCTAAGGGTCCCCGGATGTCGCTTTCATCCACCTTGAGCACGAGTGGCGTTTTGTCGCTGATCTCTTTCATCAGGCGGATGATCTCATCGGAAAGGTATGCGTCGTGGCCGCAACCGAAGCTTACTATCTGCACATATTCCATGTTTGGGCTTTGCGCTGCCAGGGTTGCGGTGGAAAGCATGCGGGCGTGGAAGTTGTTTGCGATATCGATCAGGCTGTTCTGGAGCGGCACTTGAGTGGCGCCTGGAACGGAATCGGCGGTGATGACGGGAATGCCGTGCTCGGTAAACAGCGTTGGCAGCTCGTGGTTGACCAAGTCGTCGTTATGGTAGGGGCGTCCTGCCAGCACCACGGCGTAGGTGCCTTCGTTGCGGGCCTGGGCTAGCACTTCGGCGCCGCGCTGCTGAAGGGCAGCGCCGAACGATGCCTGCGCGTTGCGCGCCTGCTCGAGGGCTGCCATGGTTGCTTTCTCGGGGATTTGGAAGGTTTCCTTGAAATACTTCACCAGCTGGCTGGTGCAGTCCTCTTCCGTGAACCAATGGAACATCGGGTTATCGAAGGGGATATCCCAGCGGCGGCTGGGGTTGTCGGAATTCTGCACCACCAGGGCGTATCCCTTAACCACAGCGCACATTGACTGGCTGTCCTTTGAAGTGTTTTCGGAGGGTACAGTGGTAACGATCGGCATGAAAATGCGGTCGACGCCCTGTTTATGCAGATCGCGAAGGTGGCCATGAACCAGTTTTGCGGGGAAGCATACGGTATCGGATGTGACGGCAGAAAGGCCGTTTTCGTAGATGGCGCGCGTTGATTTGTGGGAGAGCTTTACCGTGAAGCCCAACGCTTGCAGCAGCGTTTTCCAGAAAGGCATGCTGTCCCAGAAGAACAGTACGCGCGGAATGCCCAAGGTAATTCCTTGGGGAGGCACAACGGGTGTACAAGGCCAATCTTTGAAAAGCAATTGCTCGCGTTCGTTGTACAGGTTCGGCACGCTTTCCATGGTGCGGTTTGCTTCGCGTACTTGCTCGCGCACCTTTGCGTCGGAAAGTTCGCCTACGACTTCGCCCTTAGTGCAGCGATTGCCGGTAATCCATGAAGTGCCATTGGAAAACGTGATGCGTGTGCGGTTGCAGCGGTTTGAACAGAACGGGCAGATCAGATTTGTTTCTTGCGAATAGCTGAAAGATTCCAGAGCATCCCATCCAATAAAAGTAGAGGTGCGGCTGGCTTGCTCGTTTTCTCGGGCGATAAGCGCTACGCCGATGGCTCCCATAAGGCCGGGATAGGGCGCGCGGGTAACCTCTTGGCCAACGTATTGCTCAAATGCGCGCAACACCGCATCGTTCAGGAACGTACCGCCTTGGACCACGATATGGTTGCCAAGCTTTTCCAGGTTGGAAACGCGGATTACCTTGGTGAATACGTTTTCAATAATAGAGCGGCAGAGGCCCGCCATGATGTCGTTCGGGTTCTTGCCGTTTTTCTGCTCGGTTACGATGCTGCTGTTCATGAACACCGTGCAGCGGCTTCCCAGATCGGCGGGCGCATTCGACTCGAAGGCAGCGCCAGCAATGCTTTTGGTGGGGATGTTCAACGTGGATGCGAAGCTTTCGAGGAACGATCCGCAGCCGGAAGAGCATGCCTCGTTTACTACGACATTGGTGATAACGTCGTTGTCGATCCAGATCGCCTTCATGTCTTGTCCGCCAATATCCAAGATGAATGAAGCGTTGGGATCGAATTGTTGAACTGCGCGCGAATGGGCAACCGTTTCAACGGTGTGGCAATCGGCGCCGAGGGCGTTGGCAAACAGCATTTCGCCGTAGCCGGTGGTACCGCATCCTGCAACTTCAAGCTCGCAGCCTGCGTCTTGGTATCGCTTGTGCAAGGCGCGCAGTGCCTCTACGGCAACATTAATGGGTTCGCCTTCATTGGAGGCGTAGAACGAATCGACAAGTTCGCCCTCTTCGTTGAGCAGGGCGAACTTCGTGGTGGTGGATCCGCAGTCTACGCCAAGGTATACGCGGAGTGTTTCAGGAAGGCTCCCCCGCTCAAGTGCGGTTTTTTTCTGGGGCAGCTGGTGGCGTTCGCTGAAGGCGGCACGCTCTGCGTCAGTTTCGAAGAAAGGCTTGCCGGCATAGGCGCTTTGCGACGCGGCACTGCCTGCTGCATCGTCTATGACCACGATATGGGCTTCTTCAAGCGTTTTGATTGCCTGGGAAGGAATAAGCTGTGCCTGGCGGTCGGCGAAGAGCTCTTCCAGGGCAAGTGCCGCACCCACTGCAACGATGGTTTCGGGGTGGTTGGGAATGATGATGTCTTCTCTGCCCAGTTCAAGGCGTTCGGCGAAAACAGCGATCAGGCGCGGGTTAAAGGTGAGCGGCCCGCCCTCGAATACAACGGGAGCCTCGATTTCTAGGCCCTGAGCTAAGCCGCCGATGGTCTGTTTGGCAATAGCGTGAAACGACGAAAGGGCGATATCGGCCTTCGGCACGCCCTGGTTGAGCAGGGGCTGGATATCGGTTTTCGCGTATACGCCGCAGCGACCGGAAACGTTGTGGACGGCTTCGCCCTGTTGAGCGAGGTCGTTGAACTGTTCGGTGGGCACTTTAAGAAGCGTGGCAATTTCATCGACAAAGGCGCCCGTGCCGCCCGCGCAGCTTCCGTTCATGCGCATATCGGCAACCGAAAGTCGGTTTGCCTCTTTGTCGTATTTGAAGAAGATCATTTTCGCATCTTGCCCGCCAAGCTCGATTGCGGTGCGTGCGGTGGGGCAATGTGCACCCACTGCAAGAGAATTGGCTACAACCTCCTGCACATAGGGCAAGTCCAGGGCTTCTGCCAGCGCTGCACCTCCCGAACCGCACAGGGCGGCGCGCATGGGAACGCCCCCGAACTGCTGGTCCAATTCGGCAAGCAAGCCCTTCAAGCAGTTTGCCTGTTGGGCATGATGGCGCACATAACGCCGCATAAGCACTTCATGAGATGTTGCGTCCATAACGGCGATTTTTGCCGTCGTGGATCCAACGTCCATACCTACAAGAAGCTGTGTTGGTTGGTTATTCTGCACGGGTGAAGCCACGATAATAAAAACTTCTTTCTAATTAAAACGACCCTGTCGAGCAGGGCATAGTTAGTTTACCCAACAAAGTGTTCAATAAAAACAGACATTTAAGCTAACTCCATTTATTTTTCGTTGTTGTGGATTTAGTCCGATCGGTTGTACGGCTGGGGGCCTTGGGAGGCACCTGCTGTGAGGATTGAGCGGGGGAGTTCTCCTCTCTTGCGCCTTGAGTGTCCCGTTTCCTTGAAACACGTTCAAGCTGCTGAAAAGCCGATATAATAGATAGCAGGGACTACAAACTACCTAGCTGAAACGGAGGGGTCATCATGGCTACTGAATTCGAAAAGGGTTTCCGCGATATTTTCCTGGCAGGCGTTGGCGCTATGGCCATCACTGGCGAAAAGGCGAAGGAAGTGCTCGATACCCTTATTGAAAAGGGCGGCGTTACAGTTGAGCAGGGCAAGGACATCAACCGCGAGTTGCAGCATAAGGCAAATGAGACCGTTGCGAAGGTTCGCGAGGAAAGCATTGCTGCTGCGATGAAAACCATGAGCGCTGAAGAGCGTGCCGAATTTGCTGCAACTGTTGCCAAGCTTGCCGCAGAGCCTGCTGCCGAAGAAGCCGAGAAAGCCGAAGAGGCGCCTGCAGAGGAAAAGGCCGAATAACCCCGCATGCTCAGAACGTGGCAGGGCGCTCCTGCCACGTTCTTTTTTGTATAGGGAAGAGACTTCCGGTCTATTTGGTCGGTAGGGCGTTCTGGAAGCAATGTGCAAAGGTGGCCGTCTTTGCGGTTGCTTGTTTCGTCCCTATAGCGCAAAACATGTCCACCTGTTTGTTTCGATGCTGGTTGGTCCATTAGAGGAATTTCATGAACGAAAACACCTTGCTCAAACATTTTTTCGAAAACGGTACCGAATTCGATCCCGATAAACAGTTTGATCTAAGCCATAAGGTCCGCACCCGTCGTATACGCGAAATTGTGCTGCTTATGCGCAAGCATCACGTTATGGACGGTCTTTCGCCTACGGAGTTGCGCGACATCCTTGTCGATCTGGGGCCAAGCTTCATCAAGATAGGCCAAATGCTTTCGCTTCGTTCGGAAATTTTGCCGCAGGCGTATTGCGATGCGCTTTCCGACTTGCAGATGGACTGCGACCCTATGCCGTTCGATGAAACGGTAGCGGTGCTTCGGGGTATTTATGGCGATAAGTTCGACTCGGTATTCAAGGAAATCGATCCGAAGCCGTTGGGCAGCGCCTCTATGGCTCAGGTTCATCGTGCGGTTTTGACGAACGGCGACGAAGTGGCTGTTAAAGTGCAGCGTCCTGGCGTGCGCACCACCATGGCCCAGGACATCGATGTGATGCGTGCAGTTGCCAAACAGGCTTCGCGTTTCATGAAAGACAATCAGATGCTCAATCTGCGCGATGTAGTGGAAGAGCTGTGGGTTACCTTTCTGGAGGAAACCGACTTCTTGAAAGAGGCGCGCAACCTGGAAGAGTTTGCGCTGCTCAACAAAGACGTGGTGTATATTTCCTGCCCGAAGCCCTATATGGACTATTGCACCGAAGAAGTCCTGGTCATGGAATACGTTGATGGCATTTCCATTCGCGATACAAAGCGTCTGCTTGAAAATGGCTACGACCTGGAAGAAATCGGCGTAAAGGTTATGGACAATTACGCCACGCAAATTATGGAGCATGGCTTCTTCCATGCCGACCCTCATCCGGGAAATATCCTGGTTAAGGACGGCAAGGTGATCTACATCGACTTGGGTATCATGGGGCGCCTTTCGCCGCGTGATCGTGGTGGTTTCAAGCGAATTGTTGAAGCGGTAGGGTCCAAAAACTCCGCTGAATTGAAAGACGCCCTCATTGCGTTTTCCGTAGCGCACGATATGAACGCCATCGATCATCCGCGATTTTTGGCAGAACTTGATAACGTTTTGGAAAGCTACGCTTCAACCGACGTTGCCGATATTGATATCGGTGCTTTGCTTGGTGACATTATGGTGCTTACGCGCCAGTGCAAGGTTACCCTGCCCGCTTCGGTTACCGCTGTTTCGCGCGGCATCATTACCATGGAGGGCTCGCTGCAGGATTGTCTGGCAAATGCCAACATCGTCGACATCATCAATGGGCATCTTCAACGCTCTAAAAACATCAAGACGGAGATTGAGAATCAAACAAAGGATTTGCTTATTTCGCTGAATTCGGCAACCCATAGCCTTATCAAGGCGGCTGAGTACTCGGGGGATACGCTTCACATGCTTTCGCGCGGCCAGCTGAAAGTGAATATGGAAATGCTCAGTTCCCCCGAGCCGCTGTATAAGGTAGGGCGCATCATGAACCGCCTTGCCATAAGTCTTGTTATCGCTGGATTGCTGGTAAGCGGCAGCCTTATTATCGCGGTGGACATGCCGCGCTTGTTTGGAATGCCCGTCCTTTCTCTTGTCGAGTACGTTTCTGCGTTTGCCCTTTCGATTTGGCTTGTATGGGATATGCTCCGCAGAACAAGATAAGATTGTTCGGAGCTTCTTTTTGGCAGCGTGGCCCGCTGGTTGAGCGGCAGGTTCGATTACCTGAATTGGCTGACGAATGGACTGCTGGGCGCTTACGGCGTTGCCTTGGGTAGTCTAACCTCGTCTTTGCGCTAGCGGATTGACATTGCCTTGTAATGTTGACGATGGGGTAGCTCGGGTACAATGCTATCAATGTTTATGCCTACGAAAGGGGCTTTTGATGAATCCTGACTCTCGTGTTGTTCGGGGAGTAAGTATCGCAGCCATTGTTTTGTCTGCTTTAGGTATTTTGGGCGGTTTGGTAATTGCCCTGTTCATGGGAATCGCTTCGACTTCCTTAAACGACCCCGCTGTGGTTAATGCTCTTATCTCGGAGTTGGAATCATCAAGCACTTCTTCGGCCTTTGATGGCTCTTCGCCGTATTCGTCATACGATTATTCCGACATGACCCAGGATGATGCCATGGCTGTGGCTACCGCCAGCATTTTCATAATGGTGGGTTTGAGTTTGGGATATGTGCTGTGCAAGGTTGTCTGCCTGGTTGCGGGCATCATTGCTTTGCGCAACTGCAACAACCCCGCTAAATTGGGCGGTGCGTTCGGCTGGTCTATCGCTGCCGCTATTGTGAGCTTTTTGGTCGGCGGCATGATCTCTATGGTGCTGTTCATCGTTTCGGCGGTGTTCATCAGTCGCGTTCGTAGGGCCTATGCAGCTGCGCCAATGGGAGCCTATGGCTACCAGCAGCCCCAGCAATATCAGCAATATCAGCAACCTCAGCAGTACCAGCAGGGGTTGCAAGTTCCGCAGCAGCCTGTGAATCAGCAGGTGCCTCCGCAACCGCAGCAGCCGAATCAGAATCAGTCTTCGGCTGCCCCTCAGGCCCCAGCAGCCCCGCAGCCCCCAGCTGCGCCGCAGGCTCCTGCCCCTCAGCCTTCTGACCAAAACAATCAAGGCGAAGGCTCCAAGCAGCAATAATCTTGAGCACTAAAAAAGCGCTGGCATCAAGCCGGCGCTTTTCTTTTTTGCTTTCGTTTTGGCTGCTTTCGGGAGCTTTACTTCCAAACCTCTTCAGCAACGTTTTTGATGAGGGCAATCTTCTTCCACTGATCTTCGGGTTCGATGATGTTGCCCTCTTCGGTGGACGAAAAGCCGCACTGGGGGCTGATGCAGAGGTTGCGCAGCGGAACGTACTTGGCCGCCTCTTCGATGCGATGCTTCAGATCGGTCGGGTCTTCCAGGGTGCCATCTTTTGAAGTAACCAGACCGAGGACTACCTTTTGATCTGCGATGTGGTGCAGTGGGCCAAAATCGCCCGCACGCTCCGAGTCGTACTCGAGGAAGAAGCCGTCAACCTTCAAATTGGGGAACAGAATTGGTGCTACGGGGTCATATCCGCCGGAAGAGAACCAGGTGGAACGGAAGTTGCCGCGGCAGATGTGAATGGTGACAGCCAGATCTTCAGGCTTGTCGCGCAAAGCCTCGTTGATCAGGTTAACGTAGTCGCGCTCCAGTTTGTCCAGGTCGAAGCCACGTGCTTCATAGGCAGCGCGCTTGTTCGGGTCGCACAGCTCGCCCCAGGAAGTGTCGTCGAACTGCAAGTAGCGGCAGCCCGCATCGTAGAATGCCTGGACTGCTTTGCGGTATGCGGCGGCAATATCGGCAAACAGGAGCTCTTCGTTGTTTTCATAACGAGCGATGGGCGTGTAATTCTCTTCGCGCACGCAGCAAATGAGGTGAAGCATGGTGGGGGAAGGGATGGTTTGCTTAACCAGCGTGCCGCCTGCAACGCTGTTGGTGAAGGCAAAGTGCTTCAGGAAGGGATGCTCGCCGAAGTCGACCTTGTCAGTAATGACAACGGTCTTCGATTTCGGCTGATGACCCTTGAAGTGAACCGACCAATGCTCCGCCCCTGCCTCTTCGCAGCCAAGAAGCTCGGTGAGGAAGTCCAAGTGCCACATGGAGCGACGGAACTCGCCATCGGTTACCGCATGAAGGCCGGCTGCTTTTTGCTGAGCCACCAATTTCTCGATGGCTTCGTTCTCGACGGCCTCGAGCTCGTCGTGCGAGATGGCGCCTTCAGCGAATTGGGCGCGTGCGGTCTTGAGTTTTTCGGGGCGCAGGAAGCTGCCTACGATGTCGTAATGAAACGGTGCAGCAGTATCGGACATGGGGTTTCTCCTTTAAGTTAGCTAGGCATAACTGCCGTATTTACATGGGGTTTCGGGGCGAATCTGATGGCGCCCTTTGCACTTCATCGATTATAGGGGTGTTGTACCTTGCGTGGTTATAGGCATTGTTTCTAGCGAGTTATAGGCGCTCGAGGGGGCGTGGCGCGGGTTTTAATTTGGTGCTATCGGTTATTGGTGATATCCATGCCAAAAAAAATGAGCCCCTTCGATGGGAAGGGGCTCGGCCTTGGGGAAGGTATGTTGGTGCAATGGGGCTAGTCGAGTTTTGCGAAAGCCTGCTCGAGGTCCCAAATGATGTCGTCGGCGTTTTCGGTGCCGATGGAAAGACGAATAGTGGAAGGGGTGATGCCCTGATCGGCCAGTTCAGCTTCGGTGAGCTGGGAATGCGTGGTAGAGGCAGGGTGGATCACGAGGCTCTTAACGTCTGCCACGTTTGCCAGCAAGGAGAAGATCTGAAGGTTGTCGATGAACTTCCAAGCTGCTTCCTTGCCGCCTTCGATTTCGAACGTGAAGATGGAAGCTCCTCCGTTGGGGAAGTACTTCTGGTACAGCTCGTGGTCGGGATGGTCGGGCAGGCTGGGGTGGTTTACCTTGGCAACATGGGGGTTGTTCAGGAGATATTCCACAACCTTCTTGGTGTTTTCCACGTGGCGATCTACGCGCAGGGAAAGCGTTTCAGTGCCCTGCAAAAGGATCCATGCATTGAAGGGGGAAATGCAGGGGCCTTCGTCACGCAGCAGGATAGCGCGAATGTAGGTTACGAAGGCGGCGGGACCTACAGCATCCGCGAAAGAAACGCCGTGGTAGCTGGGGTTGGGAGCGGCGATGGGGGCATACTTGCCGCTTGCCTTCCAGTCGAAGTTGCCGCCGTCGACGATTACGCCGCCGAGGGAAGATCCGTGACCGCCGATGAACTTCGTTGCGGAGTGAACAACGATGTTAGCGCCATGCTCAAGCGGGCGGAACAGGTAGGGAGTGCCGAAGGTGTTGTCAACGACAACGGGCAAGCCGTGCTTCTTGGCAATCTCGGAAATGGCATCGATGTTGGGGATGTCGGAATTGGGGTTGCCCAGCGTTTCGAGGTAGATTGCCTTGGTGTTTTCCTTGATGGCGCCTTCAACTTCTGCGAGATTGTGGGCATCGACGAAGGTGGTCTCAACGCCGAATTGGGAAATGGTGTGCTCAAGGAAGTTGAACGATCCACCGTAGATAGTCTTCTGTGCCACGATATGGTCGCCTGCCTGGGCAAGCGCCTGAATGGTAAGGGTGATGGCTGCAGCGCCGGATGCTACTGCCAGGCCGGCAACGCCACCTTCAAGGGCAGCGATGCGATCCTCGAAGACGCCCTGGGTGGAATTGGTGAGGCGACCGTAGATGTTGCCTGCGTCCGCCAGGCCAAAGCGGTCGGCAGCATGCTGGGAGTTGCGGAAAACGTAGCTGGTGGTTTGATAAATCGGCACTGCGCGGGAATCGGAGGCAGGGTCTGCTTCTTCCTGTCCTACATGGAGTGCCAAAGTGTCGAACTGGAATTCATGATCGGGGTTGTTTACGAACTGGCTCATTGCGAGTTCCTTTCTGTATGGGGAAGCGTTTTTCGTTTGCGTGTTTGCTAGCAGAACGAAGTAAACAGCTTGAATTCCTGTTGGTCAATGGGAAAAGTAGGTTTTAGTCATCTGCATATCGGATAACAGGGATTAAGCGCTTTCTATAGCGGCTTTGACCTGGGAAAATAAAGAGAATTTAAGCGTATCTCTGATTTGCTTGGCCAGTTGGGGGCAAGGCAAGAATGCGGCAAAAAGGCGTTTTGAAACACGGTTGAAACAATCGGATTGCCCTATCGCTTATAGCTCTCAACACCCATGAGCGCAGTTTGCTAACGCTAATAGTTCCAGTGATGGCTACTGCCGCTATTGCCTGTGCAGCGAGTTACTGGGGATGCGTTCCTGCATTTCGGTGATATTGCCCCAAAGGCGTTTAGGCATGAAACCACGGCGCAGTTCGGGGTTGTAGCGCTCTTTGATGGCTACGGCGTCATAGAAGCGTTTCCAGGCGTCAGCCATGAGCGCTTCGTCTGCAGTTTCCTCGGGTAGCGTGAGCGTGTCGCTTTTTACTAGGGTCCATGCGCCGTTGTGTGAGACTCCAGCGATACCATGGGCTTCGTCGAAGATGATAAAGGGTTGCGTATTGAAGCGAGCAGCAAACCAATCCATGAGGATGGGGATCACATTCGCTTTAGGGCTGCAGGTGGCAAACCAAACGCCGCCTTGCATTTCGCGGAAGCGCAGGAATTGCATCATATGGTGGCGTTCATTCATTACGAATCGGTGCAGCTTCACCATCGGCTCTACGCAGGGGTGGGCAATTTGTCCGAGCACGTTGCCTTTTTCCTTCATGGCATAGCGCACGAAAGAACAAATTGTTGCACCTTTATCGGGTTCATCGGAAAGAAACGCCACCTTAATGGCGTTGAAGGTGCTGTGACCGCAATCGCGGTATAAGCCGTCTTTCACGCGCTGGGCTATGGCGGGGCTTGTGGGAATGGTTATCGGTTGCTGCCCTAGGCGCAGCTGTAGGTTTTCCTCTGTGACGATTTCGCTTGGGACGAGTTTTCGACGATACGTTTCGAATATGGCGCACAGAAGGCCCTCTAGGGTGCCGTCATAGATGAAGGCATAGGAACTGTCTGGCTTGGGGTAGGGCATTAGGCGCTCCACCCCGGAAGTGGGAATATAGGGACAGGTACCGTTTTCCCATCTGGGAAAACGGTACCTGTCCCTATATTCCCACTTTGCACATTGGGCAGATTCAAGCGCGTGGAGAATGCAGGTTGTGCTTCGTTGTTTACTTGAGGCTGCAGATCGAAAATGCTCATCTGGCCTGGTGCAACCTTGGTGCTACGACTGCCGTGTTTGCCGCCGTTTATGGGCGCGGCAAGCTTGGCGCGCAAGGCGCTGGGATTGAACTCGGCGCTGCATCCCTGGTACTTTCCTGCGCAGGTTATGAAGTAACGGGCGCGCTTGAGAGCGATGCCGAGTTTGCGCAGCTCTGGTTCGCGTAAGCAGGTGCTGCGTCGTGCACGGATGATGCTGCGGGCACCGCGCGGGCCAATTCCGGGTACGCGCAGCAGCGTTTCAAGGTTGGCGGTATTCACCTCAACAGGGAAAATGCCCAAGTTGTTCAGCGCCCAATTGGCTTTTGGGTCAAGCTCGGGGTCAAGGAACGGATGGGCTTCGTCGATCAGCTCAGTTGCGTCGAACTTGTAGAAGCGCATAAGCCAGTCGGCCTGGTAGAGGCGATGTTCACGGTTCAGCTGCACGCCGGCATTTGGCAGGCGTTTGTCGGCGTTCACGGGCAAGTATGCGCTGAAGAACACGCGCTTCAAAGAAAGCGTGCGGTACAGGGCGCTGGAAAGCGTAAGTATCTGGTAATCCGATTCAGGGGTGGCACCGATAATCATTTGCGTCGATTGCCCAGCAGGGGCGAATGCGCGTTCTTTGCGCACGATAGGGGCTTGCGAATAGTAGGTGGTATTGCGGCGCATGAGGGCGCGGGTATCGCGGTCTTCGGCGATGGAGTTTTTTATCTGGCGCATGGGCGCCACGATGTTCTGCTTCGATTTGTCGGGCGCCAAAAGCGCCAAGCTTTGGCGCGAAGGCAGCTCCATATTCACGCTCATACGGTCGGCCAAATGCCCGAGTTGCTCCACCAATTCAGGCGAGGTGCCAGGCACGGCTTTGGCGTGGATGTAACCACGGAACTTGTATTCGTTACGCAGGATTGAAAGCGTTTGAATCATAAGCTCGGTGGTGTAATCGGGGCTTTTGATGACGCCCGAACTCAAGAACAGCCCCTCTATATAGTTGCGACGGTAGAAGCCAATGGTTAGATCGGCGAGTTCACGGGGTTTGAACATCGCGCGGCGCACTTCGTTTTCAGCGCGGTTTACGCAGTAGGCGCAGTTGTAGATGCACGCGTTGGTCATAAGCACCTTAAGCAGTGTGATACAGCGTCCATCGGCCGTGAAACTATGGCAAATGCCGGCGTCTATGGTGTTGCCGAGTTCGCCCTTCTTCGCGGAACGGTTAATGCCCGAAGAAGTGCAGGCAACGTCGTATTTCGCCGCATCGGCCAGTATTTCCAGCTTGGTTGCAATATCCATACGTACATCCGTTCGCTAATTCCCAACAAAAGAATATGCGAACACCTGTACGCTGTCAAATGCTCGCGACGCTCAATCCGCTGGCCAGAAACTCCTAGCCAATCGGGGGCATGGCCTGCTTTCTAATGAGTTTTCCTGCTAAAAAGAGAAAGAAATCTCTCGCATAGGGAGGATGGATCCATGTCTCTTATGAAACCAGTTGCCTTAGTGTTGTTTTCCCTTTTGGTTGGGCTAACTGGTTGTGCTGGCTTAGACAAAGGCGATATAGATGCGGAAAACGAAATGTCTACGATAGGCGTCAACGACGCTCCTCGTAGCTATTCACCCGTACTTAATATTGCCGCTTTATCCGATGCCGATGAGGTGCCCGAGGGGTCAAGCGGCGGCTTAATGTCGCATCAGTGGAGGGTTGAAGGCGAAGTTGTTGAACTAGACAAGAGGAATAACGTTGCTGTTCTCTCCGTAGATGAAGAAGACCCGTACTTTCGGTACCTGAATAGCCCTATTGCCGTCTCGGTCGAATCCGAATCTGAAATTTGCGTAGGGGATAGGGTTCAGGTGGTATTTCTGCCGCCAGGCAGTGAGGAGACGATTGTCTATCCGAGCGACCTAACAATTTTTCCTGAAGCCCAATAAGCAGCAAAAGGGGCTTGCAAGCGTTAACTTGCAAGCCCCTTGGCTTCTCTGGGATCCCCTTACTCTTCCTCGGCTTTGGGGAGGAAGGCTCGGGAGTTATAGGCGGAGATACCTATGGTTCCTGAGTTGTGCAGCAGTGAAGATGCCTGCGGCGTTATGATGCCGCCGATGCCGAGTGCTAACAGCAGCGAGTTGAACCCAATGGTGAAGCGGTAACCCTGCTTCATGCGCTTTTCCAGGATGCAGGAAAGTTGGCGCAGCTCAACAAGCGAATGCAAGTCGTCGGACACCAGCGAGATGTCGGCAGCTTCGCGTGCCACGGCGCTGCCTGCGCTCATGGCGATGCTTACGTGCGCTGCCGCCAGCGCGGGCGAATCGTTCACGCCGTCACCGATCATAACCACCCGATGGCCTTCGGCTTGCAGCTGCTCCACAATCTCGTGCTTATGCTCGGGCAGCAAATCGGCCTTGAATTCGGTGATGCCGGTTTTTGCAGCGATGCGGCGAGCGGAGCGCTCGTTGTCGCCGGTGAGCATGATTACGCGCTCGAAGCCTTCAGCGCGCAGCTCTTCCACAACCTCGGCCACGTTTTCCTTCAGCGGGTCTTCAATGTACAGCACGCCCCACAGCGTGTTGTCAACCGCTAGGAACAGCGGCGAAGTACCAGCTGCCTTCTTGTGGATGGCTTCCAGCTCTTCGGCAGGGATGGCCACGTGCTCGTCTTCCACCACGAAGTGCTCGGAGCCGATTACGCAGCGCTTGCCGTTGATGCTGGAAGCAATGCCGTGGGCGACTACGTACTCAACCTCGGCGTGGCGTTCGCGGTGCTCCAGCCCCTGCTTCAGCGCTTCGTTGACTACGGCACGTGCAACGGGGTGGGGGAAGTGCTCCTCCAAGCAGGCAGCCAGGCGAAGCACCTCTTCAGCGGGCATTTCGTTGTAGCTGGTTACCTCGCGCACGGAAGGCGTTGCCTGGGTAAGCGTGCCCGTTTTGTCGAACACGATAACGTCGGCTTCGGCCATGTGCTTGAAGTAGCGCGAGCCCTTCACCGTGAAGCCGCGCTTGGCGCTTTCGCTTTGCGCCGCCATAACGGCGATGCTGCCGGAAAGGCGCAGCGCGCAGGAGTAATCCACCATAAGCGCGGCGGCCGTTTTGGTGAGGTTGCGCGTGGTAAGCGCCACGATGCCCGCCAGAAGGAAGTTCCACGGCACCAGCTTGTCGGCCATGGCCTCGATATGCTTCTGGTCGGAACTCTTCAGCGCCTCGGACTGCTCAACCATGGAAACGATGGAGCGCAGCTTGCTTTCCTCGGGGTTGCCAGAAATGCGGACGAAGATCTCGCCTTCCTCTACTGCGGTGCCAGCGTATACGGTGTCGCCTTGTTTGCGTACGATTGCCAAAGGCTCGCCGGTAAGCGAGCTCTGGTTTACGCCTGCTTCGCCGGAAATTACCTCGCCGTCGGCGGGAACCTGGCAACCCAGGCGCACCACTACGGTATCGCCGTGCTTCAGTTCGCCAATGGCAACCTCGCGCTCAACGTCGCCTTCCACCACCGTGGCGGTGCTGGGAATGTCGAGCAGCGAGCGCACCAGGCTGCTTTCGCTGCGGCGCTGGGTATAATCCTCCAGGATTTCGCCCACCTTCAGCAGGAAGATGGTGCTGCCCGCGGTTGCGGGCTTGCCCTGGATGAAGCCCATGGCAATGGCGGCGCCGTCCAAGACAGGCACGTCAAGGCGGCCATGGCGCAGCGAATCGAACGCAGCCTTCCAGAACGGGATGGCGGAAATGATGGTCCAAGCGGTGCGCAGCGGTGCCGGCAGGAACCAGCGGCGCATGGCGCGGAACACGATCATGTTGGCAATCTGCGCGAACAGATGACGCGGACGCGGTGCCAGCATCAGCGAGTTTTCAGGCTCCCAGGATTTGACCTCCTTGTATGTGAGCGCTTTGAGCTTGCTTACTACGGTGGTGCGCGCCAGGGCAAGCTCGGCTTTGCCGGTTCCTCCGAAGGTTACCGAAAGTGAGCCTGCCTTTGGGTAGGCGACGCATTTGGTTACGCAGGGAAGCGCCAAAAACGTTTCCTCGAGCGCGATCGCATCGTGCTCAGGGATTTTTCCCTGAAGATCGAATCGGATCCTTCCGGGGATCTCGTGTTTGATCGCGAAACGCATGACTGCTACTTGCCTTCTGCTTCCTGGGCTTCGGCGAGTTCCTTTGCGGCCTCTTCTTCGGTTTCTTCCGCACCTTTGTCGTAGCCTGCTTCAGCGAGGATGTCGTCGAGTTCCGCCTTTGCTTCGTCGACGATGGATTCGGCTTCTTCCTTAACCTTCAAGCCCTGGGCAACGGTTGCGACTGCCGCCTTGCGCACCGGCTCGCTTTTCAGTGCCTTAACGCCGAGGGTTCCCAGCAAAAAGCCTGCTCCTACGAGAATTCCATGATTCATTGCGTCCTCCTTAGAACTGCTTTGCGTGGTGAAAGTTCACCATCTATAACATTTAAAGTTTACCACTGCAAACATAAGCTGGTTGAAAATGTTTGCTAGTGTTAACAGAGGCGAAGGTTGGCGGTTCGAGGCGGGCTCGGCTGGTTGCATGGGGCGGTTTCGATGCGAAGCGCCCCGAGCGGGCTGCAGACGCTAAATCAACGAATAGCGGAAAACGCCTTGCGCGTCTTCTTCACGGTTTATCTGGCCTTTATCGGCAAGGTATTCCAGATACGAAAACGTCATGGCAATGCGTCGTACGCGCATGCCGAACTCCAGCTCATCGAACGCCCCATGGGAGCGCTGTGCGGAGGCGGCGACTTCTTTTGCCGTTGCGGTTCCCAGCTGATTCATGATTTCCATTCGCTTGGCCAGCGGCTTTTTGAACTTGCCAATCATGTATTCGTAGAACGCATCGATATGATCTGCTCCGTAGAGCGGTTCATGGTGGGACATGAATACCGTTTCGAAGCCCATCACTTTGAGGCGGGGGAATGTGTCCAGAAAATGGTCGAGCAAATGGTCGTTACGACCGAACTGAACAAGGGAGGGCGCGGCGTCTACCACGTGGTCGCCACTGAACAGTATCTTTTTTCGTGCGTCGCCAAAGCACAGGTGCTCGGGCGCATGACCAGGTGTTTCGATTGCGGAAATAACCCAATCGCCAACCGAAATGGAATCGCCATCGTGAAGGATGGTGGCGTGAGGCGCAGAGGGTTGCTGTACCTGCATGATGTACAGCAGCGTGTCGCGAAATTCCTCCCAGCAAGTATCCAGTGCTTCAGGCCATCCGATTACGCGTGCGTAATCGCGGCAAAACTCTTCGTTTACCTGCGGCAAGGTGCCATGGTATACTGTGCGTCCTCCCTGCTCCAAAAAATAGGGGAGGTTGCCAACATGGTCGGCGTGAAAATGGGTTATAGCAACATCGGTATTGCTCCAGGGTACTTCGGCTCGTTGAAGCATGGCGTCGAGGTGCTCTGTTCCGGTGAGTTGGGGGTGACCGAGGTCAATGAACAAGCCTTGCTTTCCGCGTTCAAAAAGCAGATACCGATCAATGCGATCGGCGAAGTAGAAGTTCTTGACGTCGAAAACCGCATGCATAAGCCCAGGTATTGGTTCGTCCAGAGAAACCATTTCATACGTTACATCACCGAGCATGTCGTCAAAACCGCTTTTGTCTGCGGTTGAGCTGCTAAAGGTATCGGCTTTCGCGGTTGGCCGAATCGTGGGGCTGGGTTGTGCTGGGCGCTGAGGCATGGGGATTCCTTTCATCGCTTCTATGATACGGGTCGTAGCTTTGTTTTGTGCACGGATTGCTGCTATTCGCCCATGAGCTGCCGATTTCTGGTCATTGCTTAGGTTTGCTGTCCCAATTTGCCTGCGGATTGGCATTCTGTCCCGCCGCCAAAACAACTTTTCGCGCGATTTTGCAAGAAAATTGCGATTACGGACGATTGGGACTCGCAAGTTTGGGTTATTTTTGGGCAAATCTCATCGTTTGAGGGTCGGAATCGCCGTTTTGCGCCAAATGCAATTTGCTGAGGAATCCCTAATCGCAATTTTCTTGCAAATTGAACCGAAATTTTGTTTTTGGCCTTCGTATTTGTGGGCGCTTCTGCGGTGAGCGCCCCTGCGACTCAAGTGCGGCACCTCTTTGCATGTGAGCGTGCTGAATTTGCGCGTGAGTGGAGGGGCGATTCCCGCCACTGGGGGGAATTAGCTCGCTTGCCGATGAAGCATGTGGTGGGCAAGCGCGGATTGGCATGCTGGCTACCATTGAATGCAGTGGACACCTGCCAGAACCCGCTTAGCCCTTCTTCGACGGGTTCGACCCCTGCCTGATGCTGGTGCGTTGGGTGGGGTCTGTCCGCAAAACGCACACGAATCCGGAAGGAGACCTATGAAGATCGCTGTCCTGGAACCGCTGGGAATATCCGACGATAGCCTGCGTGGCTTGCTTGCCAAGGCAACTGACGGCCATGAAGTTGAGGTGGTAACGTATCCCGACCGTAAAGAGGACGAGGCTTCGCTGATCGAGCGCAGCGCCGATGCCGACATCGTGGTGGTGTCGAACATCAAATATCCCGCTTCTGTGATGGAGAAAAATCCCAACCTTAAATATGTGTGCGTTGCATTCATCGGCTACGATCATGTTGATATGGCATACTGCCGCGAGCACGGCATTCAGGTTTCCAACTGCGCCGGTTATTCCACGGTTGCGGTTGCTGATTTGACGTTTGGCTTGGTACTGGATGTGCTGCGCAGCATTTCCACGCTGAATTCCATCGTGCGCCAAGGCGGTACGAAAGATGGCCTGGTAGGCCCCGAGCTTGAGGGCAAGCGCTTCGGCGTTATCGGCGCGGGCGCCATCGGCACGCGCGTGATGAACATCGCCAACGCCTTCGGCTGCGAAGTGGTGTGCTATTCGCGCACGAAGAAGGAAATCCCTGGCGTTGAGTTCGTTGAGCTGGATGAACTGCTGCGCACGTCCGACGTGGTAAGCCTGCATATTCCTCAAACGCCGGAAACCACCGGCCTTATCAGCGCCGAGAAGATTGCGCTTATGAAGCCTACCGCCGTGCTCATCAACTGCGCGCGTGGCCCCGTGGTTGATTCCGAGGCACTGGCTGCGGCGCTGAACGAGGGCCGCATTGCGGGTGCTGGCATCGACGTTCTGGAAATGGAGCCGCCCTTCTCGGCAGAGCACCCGCTGCTGAACAGCAAGAACACGGTAGTAACGCCCCACGTTGCCTTCGCCTCGCATCAGGCTATGGAAAAGCGTGCTGTTATCGTGGCAGACAATGTGGCTTCTTATCTTGCAGGCAATACGGCAAACTTGGTTTCATAACAAGTGGGAATATAGGGACAGGTACCAGATTCCCACTTAGATATAGTTTGCAAAGGCAGGGCCTCGCTTGTGCAATTGTTTGCAAGCGAGGCCCTGTTTGTTAGGTGGGAATCTGGTACCTGTCCCCATATTCCCACTTGTCCCAATTCCCGTTATTGGCTCAGCCTAATACGGGCTATGGGGAATAGCGGGGTACCGAATGGGATCGCCGACGCTCATAATTGCAGTCATGCACAAGCTTTACTTCGCATACGGATCAAACATGGACTTCGATCAGATGAAGTTCCGCTGCCCTGGGGCTGAGTACCTAGGCGTGGCAACGCTGCCCAATTACGAGCTGAAAATGGATGCAGCGGGCTTCGCAACGGTAATCCCCGCACCGGGCAAGCATGTGCAGGGCGCACTCTGGGACTTGAGCAACGCAAACGAAAGCAAGATGGACGGCTTCGAGGGCGTTTCTTCCCATTGCTATGAGAAAAGCTACGTGGAGGTTCAGTATGCTGGAAACCATACTGAAAGCACCATTATCTCGGGGGCGTTCGGTTTCGGCGAATTCGAGCCTGCTGCTCAGGATGCCCACACGCTGGAAGCGCTCATCTATCTTTCCCTGCGTGGGCCCTTCTACGATTGGTCGTTCCGCGAAGATTACGTAACCAAAGTACGAAATGGCGCCGCTGGTATTGGTGTCGACGCACAAACCCTCAACCAGTTGCAGAACATACAGATCATTCCCAACGCGCATGTTGCTTAAGCTGTAACGCCGCTCAATGAGCGGCGCTTGATATAGTGCAGCCAAACCCTCTTGCCTTGCGAATCCGCCGCTTCACTAACTCACAACAATTCATTGCTATCCTTTGAATAAAAGGTTCAGGCGCTCTTTGGGGCGCCTTATTGTTCGGAAGGGAAGCGCATGACGGTTTTGGGTAGCGTGAAGCGCCACTATGAAAAGGTTATCTGCGTTTGCTGCTTCTTGATTCTGTTTACCAATATTGGGCTGCCCTCAACTTCGTTTTCCGTATATCAGCCCTATCTTGTTGCCATTTCGGGGGTTGGACATGCGGGCGGTTCGGTGATCCTGTCGGTGCGCACGTTTGTTTCCCTTATTGCCATGTTCTTTGTGGCGCGCTACTACAGCTGGCTCAATTGCCGTATTGGCGCTTTTGTTGCCTCGATTTGCGTAGCTATCGGCTTCGGCCTGTATGCGCTTAACACCGAAAGCTATGCTGGCCTATGCGTTGCCTCGGTGTTTACGGGGTTGGGATATGGCTTGGGCGGCATGATCTGCTCAACCATGCTCATCGGTCGTTGGTTTGAGACGAATGTTGCAACGGTCGCGGGTATTGCTGCCGTGGGTTCGGGCGTTGCCGCCGTGGTTTTGCCGCCTATTGTGGTTGCGGTGGTGAATGCTACTTCGCTTTCTGCTGCATTTGCCCTGGAGGCCGCCTTGGCGTTGTTACTGGGACTTTTGGTATTCGCATTGCTGCGCAATTTCCCGGAGGATATGGGTTTGAAACCCTATGTTTCAAAAAAAGCCGAAAAGGGCACGGGCAAGCCGAAGCGCGCTCGCGTGAACAGGGATGTGCCTCATTCGTTTTTGCCGGTACTGATGGTTGCCATGGTGTTTGTGGGCTGCGCAAGTGTGGGTGGCAATGGCTATTTGGGCGTCCTGTTCACTTCCGAAGGGTTTTCGACCGAAGCTGCAGCTGCCCTCATCGCTGTGAGCGGCGCTTGTTTGATGGTGTCAAAGCTCTTCAACGGGGTTATCTTCGATGCCATTGGCACGCGAAATGGTTCGGTGCTGTTCTTCTTGCTCTTTATCGGAGGAACAGGTCTTCTGTGCTTGAGTGATATGGGGCCGAGCTGGTTGGCAACAGCGGCTGCAGTCATGTTTGGCCTGGGACTTTCCTTGGGCACGGTGGGCATTTCGGTATGGTCTATCGAGCTTGCGCCAAAGGGCAGGGAAGTGCAGACCATTCGCAACTTCCAAATTTGCTATGCCCTGGGTGGCTTTATTTTCATGCTGCTGCCAGGCTTCCTCGCCGAGGCGTTTGGCACCTATCTGGTTTCCTATGCGGCGTTGTTCTTTATGCTCATTGCTGCTGCGGCAGTGATTGTGGGGTTGTACACCATCTGCGATCTAAAAGCCGCTCGCAATGGCAAGGATCGTTAGGCCGGAGTTCGGCTCGCCTGCTAAATCCCCTCCGCTCCCTTCCTCGTCCATGGCAGGATGCAGGGTTTGCCTCAAACGTAACAATGATTAACTCCGCTTTACATTTATGTAAGATTTCGCTTGCTAAGCTTGCATCCGCAATAAGGGAAACCATGCGGATTTGCGGGCGGCAGAAACTCGGATGAAGCTCGTCGGAAACTCTGGTAATTCCCTTTGCGCGTGATTGTGAATGAAAAGGGAGGAACAGAGAAAGACATGGATATCGCAACACTGGTTGTCGTTGTGCTGGTTATCGCGGTGGCGTTAACGTTCGACTTCACGAATGGCTTTCACGATACGGCAAACGCCATGGCAACCTCAATTGCAACGGGTGCGTTGAAGCCGAGGACGGCGGTTATCGCGGCCGGTACGTTGAACCTGATTGGTGCTTTTTTGTCCACCGAGGTGGCAAAAACCATTTCGGGCGGCATCATCAATGAGCAACAAGTTACCATCGGCGCCGAATTCATATTTGCCGGATTGGTAGGCGCTATTCTGTGGAACCTGATGACGTGGCTGGTTGGCCTTCCTTCAAGCTCTTCCCATGCGCTGTTCGGCGGCTTGGTGGGCGCGGTAATCGTGGGCGCAGGCGTTGAGGGCGTTAACTTTGGCGCTGTTGTTGCCAAGGTTCTTGTTCCTGCCCTTATTTCTCCTATCGTTGCTGGCTTGGCAGCATTCGTGGCGGTGAAATTAATATATTTCATTGTTCGCAAGCTGGACGAAAAGTATGTCGAGACGGGCTTTCGCCATGGTCAGACCATTACAGCATGCCTGGTAGCGCTTTCCCATGGCACCAACGACGCCCAGAAGACCATGGGCATCATCACCCTTACGCTTATCGCTGTCGGCTTGCAGCCTTCTGGTTCTGGCCCTCAGCTGTGGGTTATCGCTGTGTGCGGTCTTGCAATTGCCCTGGGCACCTATATGGGCGGCTGGCGAGTAATCCGTACGCTTGGCAAGGGTCTTACTGAAATTGCAACGCCTCAGGGCTTTGCCGCAGAGGCTAGCTCGGCAACCACCATCCTGGTTTCTTCCCATTTGGGTTTCGCTCTTTCCACCACGCAGGTTTGCTCCGGTTCTATCATCGGCTCCGGCCTGGGCAAGAAGGGCGGCGCGATTGACTGGAAGGTTGCCGCTCGCATGCTTATCGCCTGGTTGGTAACGTTCCCTGCTGCGGGTGTAATTGGCGCTGCCGCCTGCGCTGTTGCCAAGATCAACGTTTGGGGCACGCTTGCTGTTGCCGCAATCGCCGTTGTTGCAGCGCTCATTATCTTCAGGCTTTCGCGCCGCAACCCCGTTAATGCGATGAACGTAAATGAAGGCTCCGAAGTCAAGGTAAACGCCAAGGTTGCAACTGCCGCGGCTGCAGCGTAGAAAGGGAATCACATGCAAGAACTTATGAATTTTGCAACGGTTCTGATCGTTGCGGTAGGCATTGCTGGTTGCATTGGCGTGATGTACGCATCGGGCCTGCGCCTGTGGGCAAAGAGCGGTGTTCCTGAGGGTGGAGATGGCTCCCCTAATTATCTGTTTCGATTCGCTTCGGTGGCATGTTTTGCGGCATGCGTGGTCGTAGTGCTGTTTGCACTGTGGCTGATGATTCCGATGTTCCATTAATAACGAGGGGATAAGAACTTGGAAACTTTGGAAAGTATTCTGGTAGGTATCGACGGTAGCGAGCGCGGCAAGAAAGCACTGAAATGGGCTGCTCGTCTAGCCAACCGTGAAGGTGCTCATTTGACGCTGCTTGCGGTAATCGACCCTGCATCAAATGAGCTCGTCGGCTCCGACCATCGCGTTTTGCGCGAAGCTGTGGAAAATGTGCTGGGCGAGGCTCAGGATTTTGTTCGCGGCGATTATCCCGAGTTGGCTATGGACGCTTCGTATGTGAGCGGCGATATCGTAGAGGCTCTAGTCGATGCGGCTGAAAGCCACGATATGATCGTAATGGGCTCTCACCATGGCGCTTCGGTTGCGGAACGTGTATGGGGCGCAAAGGGCCTGCGCGTTTCGGTTTCGGCAAGCGTTCCCACGGTGGTTGTTCCCGCCGACTGGGATCCTTACAACGAGGCCAAGGGCATTGTGGTGGGCGTTGGCCCGCAGGATGAGGTTAGCGACAAGGCTGTTGAGCTGGGTGTTCATTTGGCTAAGGTTCTTGAAGAGCCGCTCGAGCTTATTTCTTCCTGGGGCATCCCCACCTTGCTTTCGCGCTCTGCTGAATTCATGGGTGGTGGCTTGGCTCCGGTTGGCGAATCGTTCCAGCGCAACCTCGACGCACGTGTTGCGGCTATTCGTGCAGCAGAGCCTGCTCTTGAGGTTGAAGGTCATTCAATTGAGGCTCCTTCCCCTACGCAGGCTTTGATGCAGCGCAGTAAGGATTGCCGTGTTCTGCTGCTGGGCACGCATGCTCGTTCCGCGGTAAGTAGGGCGCTGTTTGGCTCCACCACCTGTGGCGTGCTGGCTCACCTGCAGGTACCTACTGCAGTTGTGCCGATGGAATAACCTGTTTAATTGCGGAAAGCGCGTTGAGGCTAATGCTTCAACGCGCTTTTTTGTTTTTGGTCGGGATGGCCTCTGGGTGGGGGGCGATGCCCGGCTGTTGTGGCCTCTGGGCGACTGGGGCGTCTAGGTGCTGGAAGCTGGATGACTGAGGCGTGCCCAGCTGCCGAAGCGATGTCTGGTCAGGCGCGGCATCCGACAAGGTGCAAAGCCCGGTGGGTAGGGTGCGGCATCCGACCCAGCGAGCGGCGCGTGACGCCCGGCTCGCTCATGTGATGCTGACACTACTCTTTCCTTCTCATCTCGAAGGAATCGGCGGGGTAGAAGCGACGGCAGTTTTCGCACGTGGTGAGCACCACGCGCCCCTCATTTACCAGATACACCAGATGGGCAAAGGTTTCGCCTAACGAATAGAATTTCTGGTCGATGGTCCATTCGTCCCAGTTGGGGTGCTTCCACGAGGCATTGCGTGCGACATCAATCAGGCTGGCATGGCCGTCGACCACCAGCTGGTACAGTTCTTCCAGTCGGTTAGCGTGGAAGCTTTTCAGAAAATCGACGCGCTCGGCTACTCCCGTGAAGGGACGGCCGTGACCGGGCAGAATAAGATCAACGTCCAAATCGCGTACCTTGTCCAGGCTTGTCAGGAATTCCCTTAACGCATCGTACGAGCAAACCCAACTCATGATGGTGGGCGTGATGCGCTCCAGCACGTGGTCGCCCGCAATGAGAATTTTCGCCGTAGGTTCGTATAGGCAGATATGCCAGTCGTCGTGGCCTGGCGTGGTTATGATGCGAAAGCGGTAACTGCCGTTGTGGTACACGTCACCATCGGCAAGGTAGAACAGGTCGGGCTGGTTTTTCAGCGGAAGAAGCTCGGCGGAAACGCGGTAGGTGGAAGCATCGCGCGCCTGCATGCTGCGCTCATCGTAGGTGTTGGGGTGTGTGAGGTAGCCGATGAGCGGGTTAAATACCGTTGCTTGCATGTTCATGAGGTTTTGCACTTCTTGTATAGAGTGCATGTTGGCGTATATGCGCATCCAGCGTCGCCATATGCGGTCGAGGTTGCTGGTGTGGTCGGGGTGGGAATGGGTAAGGACGATCTCCACTGATTCCCAGGTGCGGCCCAATTTGTGCAAGGCATCGTCAAGTGCTTTTTCGCAGTCGGGGTGGTCGAAACCTACGTCGACAATGGTGGTTTTATCATCACTCAGGATGAAGTACGAGTTCAGGTAATTCAGCGGGTTGTCGGGAAGGGGCACAGGCACGCGCCAAATGCGCGGAAACACCTCTTCAATTTCGCCGTTGTTATATTGGTCTGCGTAGTTCGCCGTCATGATGATTCCTAACGGAACGTGTTCATTGTTCTTGGAACCAGCGTAGCGCAAAAGTCGTCGAGTGGTACGGTAGGATGGGTGGCGTTGATGAATCGTGGGCGAGCGCTATGCCTGACCTGCGAGTGTGCGGGGAGGTGCGGTAAGTGGCAGCCTATATCGAAAAGGCGGAGAAGGCAACGGACCTCCAACTTTCCGATGCCCATTTCCATCTGGGGTTCGTTTTGGATCTGGTCGATTTTGCTGCGGATGTCCAGCGTGCCAGGTCGCTCGTCTTTGCCGCGTCGGTTACCCCTGGCGAGTATCGAGATACCAAAAGGGCGCTTAGCCGCTCGTTCGATTTCACTCAGACGAACCTCGGCCCGGCCAACCAGGACGCCAAAGAGGCGCTTCGCTGCGCGCTTAATTCCAGCCAAGCGAAAGCTGAGGCAACCATTGAGGCCGCTAAGGGAGCGCTCCGTCGAGCGGCAGCTCCTTCGCAGCAAGCTGCTCATTTCCCCTTCATCAAGCTTGCGGTGGGATTGCATCCCTGGTGGGTTTCCGCGGACGAAGGTTGTCTTGCAGAAGAACTGCGTGCATTCGATAGCGCTTTGCCCGAAACGCGCTACGTGGGTGAAGTTGGCCTGGACTTCTCGAAGCGCAGAATAGCAACGCGGAATGCCCAGCTCTGGGCATTCCGCCATATCGCAAATGCATGCGCGAAGGACGGCGGCAAGGTTCTTTCCATCCATTGCGTTAAAGCATATGACGATGTTTTGAGCATTTTGGATAACTCTGGTTGTTTCGTGTCGTGCGCCTGCATCTTCCATTGGTTTAGCGGCTCGTTCCCGCAGCTTACGCAAGCGGCGAATGCAGGTTGCTTCTTTTCGGTCAGCGCACGTATGCTCGAAACGAAAAGAGGGCGCGAATACGCAAAGGCGATTCCCTTGCGGAAACTTCTTTTGGAGACCGATGCCCCTGCTGTGATTGATCCTGAACGAGAACATCCTTCGGTGCTTTATTCATACAACCAGATGAGGCTCCAGCTTGTTGAGACTCTAAAGCGACTCGCTCGAATAAGGGGCATTGGCGAATCAGAACTTGCTGCCATAGTTCAGCAAAATGCGTTCGAGGTTTTTTGCTAGATCGTCATCTTGCGGCGCTATCATGGGCGCTATGGAAAATGCTCTTTTAACAGTCGCCTCGCTTACCGCCATCATCGCGCTCGGTTTCGTTGTTGCGCGAACAATGGAGTTGCCCAGAGGCTTTACCGACACGCTTTCGAAAATCGTTTTTCGTATCACTTTGCCATGCGCGATTTTCCACGCTTTTGCCTCGAATGGCTTTGATGCCTCGTTGCTGCTTCTTGCCTTGGTGGGGTTGGGTTGCACGTTCATTCCGTGGTTAATCGGCACCTTACTTACTGCGCGCGAAGACCGAGATCATCGGATCCTGATGATGATGAATATATCGGGCTTCAATATTGGCTGCTTTGTGCTTCCCTTTGCCCAAGCGCTCTTTCCGCCGGCTGCGGCACTTGCTGTGTGCCTGTTCGATGCCGGTAATGCTTTGATGATGAGCGGGGGAACGTATGCGTTCTCAAGTGCGATCCTCGACAAGGGAGGATCCCATTACGAACGTGCCGTGTTGGCTGCGAAGCGCCTGTTTTCGTCTGTGCCATTCGACTTGTATTGTGCGCTCATTGTCATTTCACTGATGGGCGTTACCATTCCTGAGCAGGTGGTTTCGTTTATCGAGCCAATTTCAAACGCCAATTCATTCTTGGCTATGTTCATGCTGGGTTTAATGGTTCAGTTTTCGTTGGGTAAAGGAAAAGTGTTCCAGCTGGTGCGCTTGCTGGGCTTGCGTTTCCTGTTCTCTGCCGTGATGAGCATCGGCGCAATGACACTGCTTCCCTTCGATCCCGTTACCCGTATGGTAATTGCTGCCTTGTTGTGGTCTCCCATGGGCGCACTCGGGCCGGTATACACCCTTTGGGCAAAAGGCGATGTGGGCCTGGCTGGTTTTGCCAATGTGGTCACGGTTGCGGTGGGCATTGTGGCCATGACGGCTGCCGCGATGATGATCGCATAACCGCCTTTGGCTCTGCGTCGCGGGCGGATTCCCCATTAACGCGAAAAAGAAAAGACTCTCCGTCGATGCATCTTTCTGCTTGACGGAGAGCCTGATTTTTTCGTGCTCGATTATTTCAGGATGACGTGCTTAAACGACTCTTCGATTGGCAGCCCGGTGGTGTATATGCCGTAGCTGTGGCTACCGTCTTTGGGAAGCGAAAGGCTGCCGGGGTTGAAGAGCCAAACGGTTGGATCTTCCGAGCAGGGTTCGTTCACTTTGATGTGGGTGTGGCCATATAGAAGCGCGGTATTGACTGGCATCTGGGGGAGGTTGCCCACCGCCCCATCCCTGTCGGGGCCGAATACGTGCCCATGGGTAAGGAACAGCGTTCGAGGGGTTTGCATTTCGTACCCTGCATCCTCATCGATGTATTCGGGGTCAAGGATGGTGGAATAGTCCGCCATGCAGGGGAAGTCGAGCACCATCTGGTCAACTTCGGCGTCGCAGTTGCCGCGTACGGCAAGTATGCGATCGGCTAGGGGGTTGAGCAGGGCAATTACTTCCTTGGGGTCGTAACCGTCGGGCAGGGCGTTGCGCGGCCCATGGTACAAGATGTCGCCCAGCAAGATGATCTTGTCGGGTTTTTCTGCGTGAATAGCATCAATGAATTTGCGGCACCACGTTGCAGAGCCGTGAATGTCAGAAGCAATCAGAAACTTCAAGGCAGCCTCTTTCCGTATACGATGGTCGGTCTAATTGTATCGCTCGCTGCTATTTTGCAGGCCAATGCAAAAAATGGAATATGGCGAATTTGCCTCTAATGCAGCTGTTGGGGCGGAAGTTTCTCAGACCTCTATTGCAGCTGTTCAGACGTGGGTTGCCTAGGTTTCTATTGTGGCCGTTTAGCCAGGAATCATCCAGGTGCCCATTGTTAAAGCGAAGTGTCATCTACAGAAAAATTGTTGACAGGAAGGATATTTCGGGAAAGAATAGCCACAGTTTCGTAAGCGAACATGATTCGCTGAGGAAATCGCCAAACCGTTGAAGCGGAAGTCAAAGCGAGTAGGCGCGCACAGAGAGTCCGGGATGCTGGGATCCGGATCGAAAAGCCGTTCGCCAAATGGACCGCTGAGGGCGCATGCGAATGCAATTTGCTAGTAGGGTGCGACGTGAGGGCATACGTTAGTTGCCGGGGATATGTTGGTATCCTGCTAAGCGCACGATTCGTTTCGTGAACCAAGGTGGCACCGCGAGCTTTGTATTTTCTAAAGCCCGTCCTTGATCGTAGAAGTATCAGGGATGGGCTTTTTTATTGCCCTTCCCGCGTAAGGAAAGGGCAGTTCGATGGACACTACGCCGTTGCAGCCTGGCTTGGAAGAAGTTCGTGCTTTGGCCGCGCAGCCCAGTATTCGCCGCGTTCCTGTGAAACGCGAGCTTTTTGCCGACCGCATTACCACTATCGAAGCAATGCGTGCGCTGCGTGCTGCCAGCAATCATTGCTTCTTGCTAGAAAGCGCCGAGGCCGATCAGCGTTGGGGCCGCTACTCTTTTTTGGGCTTCAACCCCACGCTCGAGATTACCTGTCTGAATGGGCAGCTCAGTATTCGCCGCAATGTTGAAGGTGGCGAACCGTCGCGTGAAACGCGCCAGGTTGAGCACCCCGGCGAGGCTATCCGTCAGATTATCACAGAGAACAAGAGCGCCAAGGTTGAGGGATTCCCGACATTTACCGGTGGTCTGGTGGGCTACTTCTCGTACGACTACCTCAAGTACGCCGAACCCACATTGCGTCGTTCCGGTTTAGACCGTGAGGATTTTCTCGATGTTGACCTGATGTTGTTCGACCAGGTTATCTGCTTCGACAATTACCGCCAAAAGATCATCCTCATCGCGGGTGTTCGCACCGACGATGTTGAGGGTTCCTACGCTCAGGCGCAAGCAAAACTCGACGAGATCGAGGGCTTGTTGACAAGGCCAGCTCGCTACGAATTTGCTCCCTTGCGGTTGAAGGAACCGCTTACGCCGCAGTTTTCGACCGAAGAGTTCTGCGAGAAGGTGAAAACCGCCAAGCGTCATATTTTCGAGGGCGACATATTCCAGGTGGTGCCCTCCAATCCTCGAACCGCAAAAGCGGAAGGAAACCTGTTCGACACCTATCGCGTATTGCGCGGCCAGAATCCTTCCCCGTACATGTTCTACTTCACCAGCGAAGATGTGGAAATTGCAGGCGCATCCCCTGAAACGTTGGCGCGCTTGCAGGATGGCAGGCTATTCACCTACCCCTTGGCGGGCACCCGCCCACGCGGCGCAACCCCGGAAGAGGACCAGGTTTTGGAGGCAGAGCTTCTTGCCGATGAAAAGGAACGAGCTGAGCACGATATGCTCGTTGACCTGGGACGCAACGACTTGGGACGCGTATCGCAACTGGGTAGCGTAGCGGTGGAGGAATATCGAAACGTACTGCGCTTTTCGCGAATCATGCACATCGGATCAACCGTTACCGGTCAGCTTGCCGAAGGGAAAGACGCGGTGGACGTGATGGATTCCATTCTCCCGGCAGGCACCCTTTCCGGGGCACCCAAGCTGCGCGCCTGTCAGATCATCCAGGATTTGGAGGGTGCTAAGCGTGGCATCTACGGCGGCGCCATCGGCTACTTGGATTTCACAGGCAATCTTGATACCTGCATCGGGATCCGCCTTGTTTACAAGAAAAATGGCCGTGTATGCGTGCAGACCGGTGCTGGCATCGTGGCTGACAGCGTTCCCGAAAACGAAGACCGCGAATGCTACAACAAGGCGCGCGCTGTGATGGAAGCGCTGAAAACCGCCGAAGGGGGCCTGGCATGATCTACCTCATCGATAACTACGACAGCTTTTCCTACAACTTGTATCAGCTGATAGGCGAAGTGGATCCTGCTATTGAAGTTCTTCGAAACGATGCGCTTACGGTCGAAGAGCTTGAAGGGAAAAACCCCGAAGCAGTGATTCTTTCCCCTGGCCCTGGGCGCCCTGCTGATGCAGGTATTTGCGAAGAAGTGGCGCTGAAGCTGTCTGGCAAAGTCCCTATCTTGGGCGTGTGCTTGGGACATCAGGCCATATGCGAGGCATTCGGAGGCACGGTGGGGTATGCCAAGGAGCTGATGCACGGTAAATCGTCTCTGGTAAAGGTGGATGCGCAATCGCCCCTGTTCAAAGGCTTGACAGCTAAGGTCCGGGTTGCTCGTTACCACTCGCTTGCGGCTGATGAAGGAAGTCTCCCTGAATGTTTGCAGGTTGTTTCCCGCGCCGATGACGGGGAAGTGATGGCTGTGCAGCATGCCGAGTTTCCCACCTTTGGCGTTCAGTTTCATCCCGAATCGATCCTCACTCCTGATGGCCGGGCGATGATCGAAAACTTCTTGGCCATAGCAACGAAGTAATACGCGGCGGTCGCGCCGATTGTCCGAAAGGAACCAACAATGATTAGGGAAGCAATTTTCAAGCTGGTAGATAAGCAGGACCTAACCTACGACGAGGCCTACGATGTGATCAACGAGATCATGTCGGGTGAAACCACGCAGGTGCAGACGGCGGCATTTCTTTCCGCCCTTTCCACGAAGTCGACCAAGAGCGAAACTATCGCGGAAATTGCAGGTTGCGCTGCCGCCATGCGCAGTCACGCTACCAAGGTTGATTACGATAAGCCTCTGCTCGAGATTGTGGGCACAGGCGGGGATAAAGCCGGAAGCTTCAACATCTCTACCACCGCAGCGTTCATTATTGCAGCAGGTGGGGCAAAGGTTGCCAAGCATGGAAACCGGGCAGCATCGAGCAAGTCGGGTACGGCAGATTGCCAAGAGGCTTTAGGCGTGAACATCGAGCAGAGTCCCGATCTGTGCAAAAAGCTGCTTGATGAAGTGGGCATGTGCTTCTTCTTCGCCCAGAAATACCACACGGCTATGCGCTATGTGGGTCCTATTCGCAAGGAACTGGGTTTCCGCACCGTGTTCAACATTTTGGGTCCGCTCACCAACCCTGCATCGCCTGAAACGATGATTCTCGGCGTATATGACGAATCTCTGGTGCAGCCCTTGGCGCGTGTGCTGGCAAGCCTGGGCGTGAAGGATGGCATGGTGGTGTACGGACAGGATTGTCTGGACGAACTTTCTACGGCATGTCCCACCACGGTGTGCGAATTTCACGGGGACGATTATCTGTCTTACGTGCTCACGCCCGAGGAATTGGGCATGAAACGCTGTACGAAAGAAGACCTTCGGGGCGGCTCGCCGGATGAAAACGCGCAGATCACGCGCGATATTCTTTCTGGCAAAGAAACGGGGGCAAAGCGCGATACCGTTTTGGTGAATGCTGCTGCAAGTCTTTATATAGCCGGCCTGGCTCCTTCCCTGAAAGATGGCATTGCGAAAGCCCAAGAACTTATTAACAACGGTAAAGCAGCTGAGACGCTTGAAGAGTACATCCGCGTATCGAACCAGGAGGCTTAGGTGACCATCCTTGATGAAATAGCGGCCTACACGAGTCAGCGTATGACAGCCGAGGAGGAGCAGGTGTCAACCGCTAGCCTTCGGCGGCAAGCCCTTGATATGGCATCGGCGGAACGCGAGGCGAATGGCGGAGCGTTCCCCTTTCGGTTCAGCGCTGCGCTGGCAAAGCCAGGCCTTTCGTTTATCTGCGAAGTTAAGAAAGCGTCCCCTTCAAAGGGGGTTATTGCCGAAGAGTTTCCGTATCTTGATATCGCAAAGAGCTACGAGGCGGCAGGGGCGGCGGCAATCTCTTGTTTAACTGAGCCGAAATGGTTCATGGGCTCCGATGCCTATTTGGCCGAAATAGCAGCAGAAACGTCTGTACCTGTGCTGCGAAAGGATTTTGTGGTTTGCGAGCGCATGATTTATCAGGCCAAAGTGCTCGGCGCCTCTGCTGTGCTTTTGATCTGTTCCATTTTAAGCGACGATCAACTTGTCGCTTATCGTGAGCTTGCTGAAAGCCTGGGTCTTTCGGTTTTGGTTGAAGCGCATGGCGAAAAGGAAGTTGCCCGCGCGGTTGCCTCGGGTGCAAAGATCGTTGGTGTGAACAACCGCAATCTGAAGGATTTCAGTGTCGACTTCGATAACGTCCGCCGTCTTCGCGAGTATGTTCCTGAAGACGTGCTGTACGTGGCGGAATCGGGCGTGGCAAGCGCTGACGACGTTGCGGCTATCGCCCAGTTGGGTGCGGATGCTGCATTGATCGGGGAAGCCTTGATGCGTGCTGAAGACAAGCCGGCAATGCTGGCAGAATTCCGTGCTGCAGCGGAGGTGGCGCGATGAATCCGACAAGTCGTCAGCATCAGGCAAGGGAATGGCTACTGTCGCCGCAGGGTTTGGGGCATCCGCGTGTGAAACTGTGCGGGATGTTCCGCGAAGAAGATATATGCGCAGTCGCCCAGGCGCGTCCCGATATGTGCGGCTTTATTGTGAACTTCCCCCAATCGCACCGAAGCGTTTCAACGGAGCATTTGACGGAATTGTGCAAACTGCTGGACGAAGAGGATGCCAAGGTGGCAGCGGGCATGGCAACTAGCGGTAATCCGGTGAGCCTTCATCCGATATGGCGTGTAGGTGTGTTTGTCGATGAGCCGCTCGATCCCTTGATCCGCATCGTTTCGGCGGGCGCAGTCGACTTGGTGCAGCTCCATGGAAACGAAAGCAACGCCTATATTTCCGAGTTGAGGCATCGAACCCGAGTAGGAACCATCCAGGCTTTTCGTGTGAGTGGCGGCGAGGATGTTTCCCGCGCCGAAGGAAGCAGCGCCGATATGATCATGCTCGACAGCGGGCAAGGCTCAGGTAGGGCATTTGATTGGGGCAACGTTTCCCGTGTTCATCGCCCGTTTATTTTGGCTGGCGGGCTTACCCCGGAAACCATTGGCAAGGCGCTAACGGAAGTGAATCCCTGGGGTGTTGATATGAGCTCTGGCATCGAAACCGACAAGGTGAAGGATCCCGCAAAAATTGCAGCAGCTGTTGATGAAGTCCGTCGATGGCGGCTGTGATTTTGCTCGGCAGCGTTAACCGAAAGACGCTTCAGGAGGGGCGAGGGCTAGCAAGAGCTCTCTGAACGTCATTCCTGAATGATTCGCGAAGCGAATCTCTTAATAAAAGCATGAAGCAGTGCAGCGCATGAGGCCTTTGAAGGAACCCTTCAAAGGACGAACAGCGGAACGGGAGGCTTGATAGCCCTCGCCCCTCCTGAAGCGCCGGCAAAGTTTCGGTAAATACCATCAGGCAAAATGCCTGATTCATGAAAGGGAACATTATGACGAAGGGAAGATTCGGCATCCATGGTGGGCAGTACATGCCTGAAACGCTGATGAATGCCGTTATCGAGCTCGAGGAAGCTTACGATCGCTACAAAGATGACCCAGAATTCAAGGCGGAGCTGAACAAGCTTCTGAACGAATACGCCAATCGTCCTTCGCTTCTGTACTATGCCGAGCGTCTGACCAAGGCGTTGGGTGGCGCAAAGATCTACCTGAAGCGTGAAGACTTGAACCACACCGGTGCGCATAAGATCAATAACGTGCTCGGGCAGGTTTTGCTTGCCAAGAAGATGGGTAAAACGCGCGTTATTGCTGAAACGGGCGCAGGTCAGCACGGTGTTGCCACGGCTACAGCAGCGGCGCTGATGGACATGGAATGCGAAGTGTTCATGGGCAAGGAAGATACCGAACGCCAAGCTCTCAACGTATACAAGATGCGCTTGCTAGGTGCTAAGGTGCATGCCGTGGAAACAGGGACGGCAACGCTGAAAGATGCCGTATCGGAAACCATGCGCGAATGGACCAACCGTATTGCCGACACGCACTATGTGCTTGGCTCCACCATGGGTCCTCATCCTTTCCCCACCATTGTGCGCGATTTTCAGGCGGTAATCTCGCAAGAGATCATCGATCAATGCATGGAAAAGGAAGGGCGCTTGCCCGATTGCGTGCTTGCTTGTGTGGGCGGCGGTTCAAACGCTATGGGTACCTTCTATCATTTCATCGAGCATCCTAAAGTCCAGCTAATTGGATGCGAGGCGGCTGGTCGCGGTATCGACACCTTCGAAACGGCGGCAACCATTAACACGGGCAGCCTTGGCGTATTCCATGGCATGAAATCGTATTTCTGCCAGGACAAGTATGGCCAAATCGCGCCAGTGCACTCCATCAGCGCTGGGCTTGATTACCCCGGAATTGGGCCTGAGCATGCATGGTTACACGATACCGGCCGTGCTCAGTATGTGCCTGTCACCGACGACGAAGCGGTGGATGCCTTCGAGTATTTGAGCCGCTTGGAAGGCATTATCCCCGCTATCGAAAGTGCGCATGCGGTGGCTTATGCCTGCAAGATCGCGCCGAAGATGAACAAAGATCAAATCATGGTAGTCACGCTTTCTGGCCGCGGCGACAAGGACTGTGCCGCTATCGCTCGTTACCGAGGAGAAGATATCAATGAGTAATCCCCGTATCAAAGCCGCTTTTCAGGATGGTAAAGCCTTTATTCCTTTTGTAACCTGCGGCGATCCAGGCCTGGAAACCACCAAGAAGATTATTGTTGAGCTTGCGCAGGCAGGTGCTGCCGTTATCGAGCTGGGCATTCCGTTTTCGGACCCTACGGCAGAAGGGCCGGTAATCCAATCGGCCAATATGCGTGCGCTTGGGGTAGGAACCACCACCGATAAGGTGTTTGATATGGTTGCCGATCTGCGCAAAACCGTCGATACGCCTTTTGTGTTCATGACCTATGCAAACGTGGTGTTCCATTACGGCATCGAAAAGTTTTGTGTTCGCGCAGCTGAGGCGGGTGTGGATGGCCTTATCCTTCCCGATGTTCCCTTTGAAGAAAAGGAAGAGTTTGCGGGTCCGTGTCGCAAGCATGGTATGGACCTTATCAGCATGATTGCGCCCACATCCGAGGAACGCATCGATACCATTGCGCGTGAAGCGGAAGGTTTCATTTACTGTGTAAGCTCGTTGGGCGTTACGGGTACCCGTTCGAGCATTACTACCGATCTGGATTCCATCGTGGCGCGCATTCGTGCAGTTACCGATACCCCCATCGCCATCGGGTTCGGCATCTCCAATCCCGAGCAAGCGGCAGCCATGGCAGCAAAGAGCGATGGCGCCATTGTTGGTTCCGCTATCGTGAAGATCATTGCCGCGGAAGGCGAAAATGCCGTTTTTGCGGTTGGCGAATTTGCCCGCAAGATGGTCGAGGCCGTTCGCGCATAGTTACCAGGCATTCATCAAACAACAACCCCATCCGCTCAAACGGACCCGGAGCCTTGCCTTCGGGTCCGTTATTTATTGGGGGAGGGCGGGTTGTTGCGGCACTCCCTTAACCGAGGATTGCCGCTGCCGGAATGCTTGATTGCGAGAGCCGGTCCGTTTCGCTGCATCGACTCGGAGTGCCTTGAAAGAACGTGCATGGATTTGGCGTGGTTATCAAGCGATGAAACGGTGACGGCTTGGTCAAGAATGAGTGAAGAGCGCGTGGAAGGGGTGGCACTCTGCATTCAGGCTGCTAGGTTGGAAAGCCGAGAGAAAGGAAACGCATCGATGGCGAATTCGGTTCAGCAAAGTGGCGATGGTGCTAAGAAGGGCAAACTGGCGGTATTGTTCGAAGATCTTTCGATTGCTCAGGTGATTGCTGGCGCCCTAGCAGCTGCAACGGTGTTTTTGCTGTCTTCCGTTATCGGTGTTGCCGGCTCATTGATCGGCGCGGCGGTTGGCTCGATCGTTTCTGCCGTTTCCTCTCAGGTGTATAAGAAGATGCTGTCCGCTTCTGCCGACAAGATTCGCGATGTTGCGCCAGATGGAGCATCGGCAAATCAGGCGGATCCCAACGAAACGCGTTTGATGGAGCCTGTTTCATCGAGTGAAACCCGCGTTATCGATTCGGGGAAGGTTGCCGCAAGTGCAACGAAGGTTATGGGCGCCGATGATATTCGTTACCAAGCCAACGCTTCGTTGGATAAGGTGGTAGATCCTGCGCTGCAACGTGCGCATGTGCGTCGTCGTCGCAAGGCTCGCGTTCAGCGGAGCGTGATCATTGTTTCTATCGTTTCCGCGCTGATTGCCATTGTGGTTTCGGCAGGGCTTATCCATGTGTTCACCGATGGTCAGGGCATTGGTGAAAAGACGGAGCCTATATTCACGGCAAGTGAAGCATCCCAGGCAAAACAAGGCTCTTCGGCTGCCAACGGCGCTGCGAAGGAAACAGCTGCCAATGAATCGACGTCCTCTAAGTCGAACGAAGGCTCATCTCAGTCGGGAAAATCCTCGAGTGCCGATTCGTCTAACTCCTCCACTTCGGCTAGTGGCAGCGGTTCTGGCTCGGGATCTTCGGACTCTTCTGCCTCATCAAATGGTGGATCATCGTCTTCTGACAGCAGTTCGGAGAATGCCGGATCTTCATCGAAGCCAGGTTCTGGTTCGTCGGGCAGTGGCAATTCGGGATCTTCTTCTGGAAACGGCTCTTCTGGTTCGGGTTCGTCTTCTGGCTCTTCCGGCAGCGGTTCCCCCTCTGCTGGTTCTGGCAATTAATGGACACCAGGCATCACAGGCGTAATTGCTGCTCCGGCTCGCCTCTATTGTCTGATTAGGCTTTTGCGGCTTTCATTTCCCTTACGTCGGCGCTTGCGACATGCGGAAAAGGGTATGATGGTAGTTCTAAGGAAAGGAACGCCCCATGGCTCTTGTTGCCCGACTTCTTCAGTCGTTACCGCTTGTCATAGTGCTGGTCATTCTAGCTCTGGTTATCTATTTTGTGGTGTCATGGGCTCGTTCGCCTGAGCGCGCAAAGGAAGTGCTCATCAAGTTTTTCACCGTGTTCAATTCGATTCTTTCGATTTTCTTCCTTTTGGCAACTGCGTATGCGTTCTTCGAAGGCAATCAGCCAGTATTGGAGCTTACGGTTTCGTTCCTGGTGGTTGCGGTGTTGGCCCTTGTTATCACCCGTGTCTGCCGCTGGCGCTTCGTGAAGAACCACCCCCATTACAGGGATAAAAGCCAGAGAGTTACTTTCTTATAGAAAAGGCGACCCTGCCTGAATTGAGCCCCTGATGTTGGACCCAGAATGAAGATTCATTCTGGGTCTATTTTGCGTTAGGAGCAGGCCGAGGTAGGCGGTTGGTTGCTGGGACGACTGACCTGTTTGGCGTAGGCAACGCATTGTCCCCGCAATTGACTCCCTTCCTGAATGCCGTTAGACGAATTCAATAAAGTGTTGGGTTTTTGAGGGCTTGAACAACGGGATGCTTTCATGCGGGTAACCGTACCGTCTGGCTTTGCTGAAGCGCGCTGGGAGAGCGTCATACTGATGGTTATAAGGTGGGTGACCGAATGCGAGCGAGCAAAGCTTGTCCGTCTATCGCCAAGGGGGAACAACTGTGAGCACTGTTGACAAGAAACTCATGGGGCAAATGCTCCGATTTGCCAAAACCGTTGTAATCACCAGCGCGAATGCAAAGGAAGGCACTTCGGTTTCCGATTGCGAAAAGCCTGGCAAGCGCGATGCTCAATATCTGCGCGCTATTATGGAACGAGGGCTTCGGACCCTGCCCCTTGAGCAGCGCGTTCTTTCCGAGGCTGCCTTTGACAAGCGCGCATTCGACCTGGGCAAAGTATTCGTTATTCGCCAGTTGGGCATTTGGGAAATGATGAGCTACGAAACCTTGCGTCGCGATAGCGAGTACGTGGCTTTTCCTGAATTGCTTGATGGCATGGAAAAAGAGGGCCTGGTAAAGCGCATCGTCGATACCGTCGATGGGAAAGATAACGATGTGGTCATGCTTGCCGAAGCCGGCAAGCAGATGTTTTCCGAACAAGAAGATGCTCTAGAAAAGCGCGCCGAAGAATTATTCGGCAATCTCACCGAGGGCGAAAAGATGCAGCTCTATCTACTGCTGCGCAAGGTTCAGGGAACCCCTGCATACGAGTCGGAATCTCCTTCCGATGTGCGCAAACAAGCAGGAATTGCATAACTGAAGTTGGGTTCAAATCCAAAAACGAGTTAAATGGGTGCTATTGCATCCCTGTTGCACGCGAGCTGGAAGCGACAACAGTCTTGGCGTTGGTCGTTGAGGCGATTTTCTTGCATTCTGCACGGTAGGCGAGTGGCTTTCGCAGTGTTTTGCCTAGCGTGCTGTCGCTTACTCTTTTGGCGAATACGAGCACTCGATGGGCACGATACGCTCCAGCTCGGCGGTGCGGCTCTTTACGTAGTCAAGAAAAGCCGTTTCGGTAGGCGAGAAATCTTTATCTTTGCGATAGACCAGGCCAACTGCATGAAACGGGTCTTTTAGCTCGGTGATGGGGAGAACGCTTACTTGATCGCGGATGTCTCCCTCGATGGTATCGAGCATCAGCGCCACCAGGCGCATGTCGGCCAGTACCTGCACGGCTCCGTTTACCTCATCTTCGAATGCTTGGTAGCACTTGAAGCCATATTGCTTTGAAAGCTCTTTGAAGGGGTAGTAGGTTAAAGCGCTGTCGCGATATGAAACAATGGGGTAGTTCTTCAAATCGGTTAGCGAAATGGACTTTTGGCTGGCCAAGGGCATATTGGAGTTTGCTACCACCACTGCGTTCTGGAAGAGGACGGGGATGAATTCAAGTTCCTCTTCATCGGGCAGCCGCCCGCAGATCGCCATGTCGATCCTTCCCTCCAATACTGCTTTTGAGCAGTTGAAGGTGCTGCATTCTTCCACCAAATCAAAATTGACAATGCTGCCATGGGCGGTTACGAAGTTTGAAAGAAGCTGCGGCAGAAAGGAACGACGCACTGATGCTACACTGCCCAGGCGGATAACCGGTGCGTTCTCCAGAGCGCGGGGCCCGGCGACATTCATGGCTTCGTCGATTTCTTTGAGCGCTACATTGATATGGCGGGCGAACTCTGCTCCGTACACGGTGAGCTCTACGCTACGATTCGCTTCATTGGTGCTTTTGAAAAGCGTGAATCCAAGGCTCTTTTCCATTTTGCGAATCGAATTTGAAAGTGCGGGCTGCGTGATGCAAAGCTCTTTGGCTGCCTTACTGAAATGACCCGTTTCTGCGAGTTTTTGAAAATAACGCAAATGGTCGATGTTCACTTTTATGTTGCCCCTCCCGCAAACAAAGCGCCCAAACGGTTAAAACGGCTGGTAGATACAGCAGAAGTGTAGCACAAACAAAAGGTCCCATCCGCTGCCGAAGAGGAGGGGAGTTCTAAGCAGCGGATGGGATGTCATAGAAGAGGGGTCTGTTTTTGCATCTAGTTCTTGGGCTTGAACAGTACTGGCCCCATGGGCACGTTGCAGATGCCCTCGAGCACGGCGCTTGCCATGGTGAAGAGCCCGCCGATGCCGCACAGACCGAAGGCGACTGCCGCAACGAAGATCAGGTCGCTCACCATTTCAGCGGGGCATAGCCCCATGCCAGTTACTCCATACAGGATAAGACCGATGGCAGGGAGAAAGCTTGTTGCCCAATCGACCAGGGTGCCGTGGAAGTAAGCGGGCAGCTCTATGATGAGCAGCACACCGATAACCATGTTTACGATGCCGAACACGAAGCCGTCATAGGCGATAACTCCTTGAGCTGCCAAGTACGCCATGATGTTGCTGGCACCGCCAACGCCGCCGAAGGCAATGGCGAAGATCATCATCGTTTGGCCAGGGATGTACATGTTGCGCTTAATCAGAATTGCAGCGCCAAAGAAGAACCCGATGAATAGAATTACCTGAACAATGCCAAACGAAAGGTTGGTGGTTGCATCTCCTGCTGCAAGCCCAGTGCCCTGGGCGAAGCAGATGAACGAAAAAATAGTGAATACGGTTGCCGGAACGGCGAGGGGCTGGCCCCAGCCGGTCTTTTTATAGGTCTCTTCGACTTCTTGCATGGTTGCCATGATTATCCCTCCATCAGGAAGTGGGGAACGTCCTGCAGCATAACTTTCAGATCCTCAGCAGGTACGCCGCCATTCAAATGCTCTTGTACGTTGCAGGCATAACCACGGAGCGCGCGCAGTGCGGGGAACATGCCCTGGTCGGAGCTCATAACGTAATCGGAGGGTTTAGTGCCAGCTTCCTTCATGAAGGAGCGCAAAGAGCGATCGCGATCGAACTCGTAGAACGATTTCTCCATCTTTACGCCTAGGCGAGCCATTTCGCGCTGCATCGCGATGCTCATTTCAGAGGTGCGCCAATCGATGTGCTGGTACACCATCTTGCGAATGCCCATTTCGTGAGCAGCTCGATAGAGCTTTAGGCCTTCGCGGTTGTCGATGTGTCCAGAGGAGAGGCATACGTCTGCATCGCGGATAAGCTCCAAAATCTCGTACACTTCAGGCTTCAGATTGCCCTCTTCGTCGAGCACGGTTATGCCGAGCTTTCCCTCGAGCGTTTTCATGGGCTGACCGCAAATTTCGGTTGCGAAATGCTGGTAGGGAATGGAGCTGTCCCAGATCTGGAATCCGTTTTGAGATTCCAGGGTGGGCATGAACACCGTCTTGGCGCCGCCCATGATGGCTGCCTCTACTGCTACCGGGTTCAGGCCGCCCACCTCATAGTTCAGGCAGATGGAGCCGTAAACCTTGAACCTGTCGCCCTTCACTGCGTATTTCTGCGCGATCTTCGAGCGGAAGAAGGTTCCGAACTCGTGGCATTTGATCACTACGCCGTCAAGGCCGGCGTCCTCGTATTCGCGGACCAACTCGAAGTCGTCCAGTACGAAGCCGTCGTCACGGGTGGGGTTGGAATGCACATGGGTATCGATGGCTCCATGAAGCAGTTCCCACGCGGTGTCGGATACCTCGTAGTTTCCCTCGGCAAAGAAATCGTTCTGGTCCTCGAGCAGTGCGAAATTCGGGTTGTAAGTTCCCATGGTTCCCCTCCTATAGAATTGGTTTTCAAGAAGGGAAGGATCAGGCATCCCCATGCCTCTCAATCCCTTCCCTGAATCCATCATTGCCGCTTGTGGGTTTGCCAACAACTCATAACATTTACTGATTATTTGAAAAATATAATCAAACGGAATATCCGCAGGTAGAACGCATGAACACGTTCTAAAACACGTTCTAGAACGTGTTATCCAATAGGGATGCCGCTTTTAGTTGGATTGGGGGAGGGGCTCTGGAAGCGAAAACTATACCGTTATCGGAATGGTTTTCAAAAACTATTCCGATAAAACTATTCCGATAACGGTATAGTTATTCGTGAGATAGCTCGAAAGGAATGGCCGTGCTCTCTACCGCTGAAGCTGCAAAGTTGCTGAATATTTCCCCACGAAGGGTGCGTGCGCTCGTTGAATCGGGCGATTTGAAAGCTCAGCGGGTAGGGCGTGCCTGGCTTATCGATGAGGACTCCGCGCGTCAGCGTGCCAATGCACCTGTTTCGGGAGGTCGCCCGAAGGATGGCGAGCGTGATGCATACGCTATAGGTTCCTTCATCCTCATGAACCGCAATCACGAGGTCGCTCGTTTCGAATTCAACAAGAAGCGGGAACGCGTTGTCTCACTGGAGCCTTTGGCTGATTCTGCGTGGGCTCCGCTGGGGGCATGCAGCTCTCCGGGCAAGCTCCATCCTGATTTCCTGCAGCAGTGGATAGCGAACCGCTCCATCCCCGAAGCCCGCCCTCATGTTGGAGCGCTGTTGGAGGAAGCGGGCTTCGCTAACGTAAGCCAACTGGTTCTTTCTTCGTTGGGCTTAAGCCTTTCCGACCAATATTGGTTCAAGCCGGTGGACTCGAAAACGGGAAAAGCGTTGCCGCTTAACTGGAAGGACATCAACTACTTCGATAACGGCTTCGACGATGGTTCAGGGGCAACTCTTATGGGCGCCGTTTCTAGCGGTGGTACCGATCGCGCTCCCTCGAACACCACCAACGGAATGCTGGAAAAGCGCTGGGTGATGCGTGAAGAAAAACCATGGCTGGTAAAGGGTTCCACGCCGGGATTGAACCGCGAGCCGTTCAGCGAGCTTTTGGCAAGCAAATTGTTCGAGCGCATGCTTGGGCCTGAAGAATTCGTTCCTTACGAATTGTCTTTCGAGAACGGCAAGCCTTATTCATTGTGTCCCGACATGCTTGACAGCAGGCAAGAGCTTATCCCTGCCAACGATGTGGTTGGCTGTCACGGTCTGCATAATGCAGGACTTTACGAATCGTACGTTGCCCAGATTTCGGAAATGGCAGGGCGAAGCCTGCGCGAAAGCATCGATAAGATGATTGTGTGCGACTACCTTATGGCGAACGACGATAGGCACTTGTTCAATTTCGGGCTTATCCGCGATGTTGAATCACTGCAAGTGTTGGGCTGCGCCCCTCTGTACGATTCGGGTTGTGCGTTCTTCGCCCGAGCAACGCTGGCGCAGTTGCGTGTCAAGCGCTATTTCTACGATAGCCATCCGTTTAGGGAAACTCCCTACAGTCAGTTAGCGCTGGTGGAAGATTTCAGTTGGTTCGAGCCTGAAAAGCTGGATGGTTTCACCGATGAAGTGCGCGAAGTCCTTTCGCAGAACGAAGACCTTACGGAAGAATTCGTAGAGTTGGCGGTAAAGCACGTCCAGCGCAATATCGATAAGGTTGTTGATTTGGCGCTTGAACTGAAGCGTTAGGAGCGTCCAATGTCGAAGAAGCTATGTTCAGCGGCAATTGCCGCAGCTCTTGCGGCGGGTTTGGTTGCCTTATCCATTTTTGGATGCTGGCAGGATTACCGATCAAGCAAAAGCCAAATGCTTGATCGGCAATCCTGCCAGCGAGCTGTCTATTCTGTTTGGTTAGCCCAGGGCTACGTCTAGCACCATCATTAGGACGAAGTCGAAGGAGAGGGCTATGGCTCCTATTCGTCCATGCGCGTGCCTTATTCGGCGGATTATTCGGCTTGCAGCTTGTGGCAGGCTTCTGCCATTTCGTCGACCATTTCATCGAAGAGCTTTAAGGCGTCTTCGACGGGTTGGGGGCTGAGCATGTCAACGCCGGCGCCGCGCAAAAGGTCGATTGGGGGCTTGGAACTGCCGCCCTTCAGGAAGCCCAGGTAGTCTTCGCGTCCCTGTTCCCCCAAGTCCAAAATACGCTGAGAGAGCGCAATGGCGGCCGCGAAGCCCGTGGCGTATTGGTATACGTAGAAGCGGTAATAGAAGTGCGGGATGCGCGCCCATTCAAGGGCAATGTTCTCGTCGAGCGCAATGCCATCGCCGAAGTACTGTGCGTTCAGTTCCTTATAGATGCCGCAGAGCGCATCGGCGGTAATGCCAGCGCCCTGCGCGGTGAGCTCTGCCACCTTCAGCTCGAATTCAGCGAACATGGTTTGGCGGTACAGCGTTGCGCGGAACTGCTCCAAGAAGTGGTTCAGGAAGTAAGCGCGTTCGCGCTCGTTTTTCGCGTGGTCAAGGAGGTAGCGCGTAAGCAGCGCTTCGTTGCAGGTAGACGCTACTTCAGCCACGAAGATGACGTAGTCCGAATAGCACACGGGCTGGTTGGCGCAAGAGAGATACGTATGGACGGAATGGCCCATTTCGTGGATCAGCGTGAACACATCATCGAGCTTGCCCTGGAAGTTGAGCAGAATTACCGGGTGCATGCCGTAGCCGCCAGCCGAATAGGCGCCACTGCGTTTGCCCGGCGTTTCGTATACGTCAATCCATCGTTCGGAAAGGCCGCGGCGCACCAATGCCAGGTAGTCTTCACCCATGGGGCGCAGCGCTTCCAGGATGATGTCGCAGGCTTCTTCATAGGTGAAGGTGAGTTCCACATCATCAACGATAGGCACGTACAGATCGGAGAAACGCAGCTCGTCTACGCCCAGAAGTTCCTTGCGCAAGGCCACGTACTTGTACATGGCGTCCATGTTGTTATGCACGGTTTCAATGAGATTCGTGTATACCTGGGTTGGCACTTCGTTGGCAGAGAGCGCCGCTTCCAGTGCCGAGTCGTAACGACGTGCCTCTGCGAAGAACTTCAGCTGCTTGTTTTGGGCGCCTAACGTTGCGGCAAAGGTGTTGCGGAATTGGCGGTAGCTGGAATAGAGCGACTCATAGGCGGATTCACGCAGCGTTCGGTCGGCTGACATCATAAGGGGGATGTAGCTGCCGTGGGTTACTGGATGCGCAGCGCCTTCGGCATCGTGAGCATCGGGGAAGGTGAGATCGGCATCGTTGAGCAAGGAAAAGATGTTGTCGGGCTGGTTGGCCATGTCTCCTGCGGCAGCCAAGAGCTTTTCTTCGGCAGGAGAGAGCACGTGCTCGCGTCTGCTGAAGATGACATCTAAGCAGCGGCGGTACAGTTCCAGTTCGGGTTCCTGTGAGTAAAACTTTGCCATTTCCTGCTCGCTTAAGCTAAGCAGCTCGGAGGTAAACCAAGAAGAAGCGCTGGAGAGCGAAACCCAAAGCGTCATAACCTGGCTTGAGTAGTCCTGGTAGCGCGATTCGCGCGTGTCTTCGTCGCTTTTTCGCTCGGCGTAGTTGATCAGCTTGGTAAGGATCAATCCCGCTTCGTCGTCGAGCTTCAGATAAGCAAGCAGATCGGTGGCAGAAGCGCTGATCTTCCCTCGGAATGATGCGAATTGGGGAGGTAACTTCTTTGCTTCTTCAAGCGCAGCCAAAAAGGCTTCGTCGCTTTCGAAGATGCTGGAAAGATCCCAGCGATACTGCTCCTCGATTTCTTCGCGGGAAGAATACGTTGTCATTGCGTGCTCCTTGCGTATGCTCGGCGGCCTTTCTGCCCGTTGGGCTATTCGGCTTCAGCGGAAGGACCGCGGCTCTCAGGGGGATGGCTGCCGAGTGATTACCTTTTCGCAAGCAATACTACGACATTGGTTACAGCTTACGCTGCTGGTACAGCCCATTGTCATAGAAACCGAGTTTTCGATAATAGCCACGCGTTCCCACGGCGCTGATAACGTTGATGCGTTGGTATCCCGCCTGTGCGGCAAGCTCGCAAGCGCGGTTTACCAGCTGGGTGCCCAGGCCGCGATGCTGGGCGTTGTTGATGCCAGCGTGCTGCAGCTTTTCCACGCGGCCATAAACGTGCACTTCGCGAATCATCGCTTCGCCCGCTTGGAGGGGGAAGGGAAGAGCGCAGGTTTGGTTGACCGTCTTGGATGTTGCCGCTTCGTATTCCTTTTCCAGCTGAGCTATCGCATTGGCGTGAGGGAGCGAAAGACGCAGGAAACCCGCGATTTTTCCCTGCGGCGTTACCCATTGAAGGAAGCGTTCGCTGGTGGCAGTGGTTTCGTACTCAACCACCTCAAGCGAAAGGTCTTCGGCGGCAACGTTGGCAAGGCTCACTTCGCGATGTCGGATTTCAGCCGTGGCAAGACCCTCGGAATCGATTCGCTGCTCAACCAGCTGGCGCAGGTTCACCTTTTTATTGCCCGCTTTGATGTCAGGCGCTGATATGTCTCGGATCATGCGGGAAATGCGCGTAAATGCGGGTGTTGCGCAGGTATCGGAGACCAACACATCCACCAAGCTGGGTTCGGAGTAGGGCTGCCAGGTGCGATCCTCGAAGCGTTCGCAGAGTCCGGTTCCCTCAACGAGGACGCATGGATAGAGCTTCACCTCATCGGGCTGGAACGCGGCATCGTTGCAAAGGCGCAGGTAGTCGGCTTTATCCGATTCCGGTGTGGCGCCCAGCAAATTCACCATGGCATGCACGTGGGTTTTGAAACCGAACAAGCGCAGCAGCTCGAATGCGCGTTGGATTTGCTGCGTGGAGGTATGGCGATCGTTGAGCGTACGCACGTTTTCGTCCAGGCTTTGAATGCCCATTTGGACTTTGGTGCAGCCCATGCGACGCAGTGCGGCCAAGTGGGTGGGCGTTATGCGCTCGGGCCGTGTTTCTATCACCAAGCCTACTACGCGGTGCTGCCCGTCGACATTGGCATTGTGCTCGGCTTCGAGCTCTTCCCACGTTGCCTTTTGCCATTGGGATACCGACGCCCACGCAGCGTTTTCGCCGTAGAGACGGTCGAATGCCTGGTTGTACGTTGTTTCTCGGTTGTCGATACGATGCTGCTCTTCGGCAACGAATGCCTTAAGGAGTTCCGGGTCGCAAGAGATCCCTGCCGATTCGTAGGCATGCTTGCGCGCAGGGAGGTTCCCGATTGCCTGGGAGCCATCGTTCAATGCGCGGAACAGTTCACGGATGAACCAGATCTGGTAGCTTTCCGGGTAGTCACTCCAGGTGCCGCCCAAAACGATGAGTTCGACTTTGTCGGTGATGTGCCCCATTTCGGTGAGGGCTTTAAGGCGCGCGGCAACCTGCAGGTAGGGATCGAAGAAGGTGCGTTCGGCGCGTTGGCATGCAGGCTCGTCTGCCAAGTAGCTTTTGGGCATGCGCAAGTCGTTGGGGCAGTACAAGCAGTTGCTGGAGCACTTCCACGGCTTGGTGAGCACGGTGATGGTAGCAACGCCTGAAGCGGTGCGGCGGGGTTTCATCTGCAGAGTGCGGACAAGGCGGCGCTGCTGCTCATCGCTCAAGCCCCAACTGCTCCAACGCTCGGGCTGGTTCTTCTGCACATCAAGATAGAAGGCCATGAGTTGGCGCTTCGAGAGAGGGCGTGCCTTCGCCGGCTCCGAGGGTGCGGGTGGATGGTTTTGTGTGTTCCCGCTGCCGTTCGGTTCATCGCAGTTGCCGAAGCGTCTCGTTTCAAGGATGCGCTTGTTGTGGCGGTTGATTATCTTTGTGAGTTCGCGCTCGTCAAGGCGCTCCTTTGCCTTGAGCGCGTCAAGTATGTCAAAAAGAGCTTGTTCCATGCGCCTGATTATAGGCGAAGGCGGAATCCGTCACAGCAGTGTGCGGGTGCGCCTTGGGGCAATGTGCCTCTTGGTGCCCTATGCGAACATCATGAACAGGTGGGCAAGAAGGAAGCCGATAAGGCCGCAGGCGGGGAAAGTAAGCACCCACGCAAGAACCATGTTGCGGGCAATTTCCCAGTTAACGCGTTTGAATGATTTGCTGGCACCGACGCCCATGATTGCCGAGGTGTTGCAGTGGCCGGTGGAAACGGGCATGCCAGTAAGACTGGCGAACAGCAGCGTGAAGGTGGTGGAGAAGTTAGCGGCTACGCCTTGGTACTTCTCGAGCTTGACCATGTCCATGCCAACCGATTTGATGATGCGCTTGCCGCCCACGATGGTGCCAAGTGAAATGGCGAGCGAGCAGATGATCATGAGCCACATGGGGAACCCGTTGGAATCGGGGGTCGGGTTGCCGAAGGAAAGGGCAACGCCCAGCATGGCGATGGACATGAACTTCTGGCCGTCCTGAGCGCCATGTAAAAACGAGAGAGCCACAGCGCATACGTCTTGGATGCCGGTAAAAGCATGGTTTGCTGCTTGGCGGTTTACATGCGTGCAGGCCTTTTCGATGACCTTGACGAACAGCCAACCAAGAAAGAAGCCCGCTACCAGCGAAAATACCATGCCATAAATAACCTTGGCCCATTCTGCGGGAACCACGCCTGCAAGGCCGTTCAGGGCAATAGCGCCGCCCGTTACGCCAGCGATAAGGCTGTGCGATTTCGAGCAGGGAATGCCGAAGAACCAACAGAAGATACCCCATAAAATGGCGCCAATCATGGCCGCCATCAGAGCATAGAGGGCCGCATCGGTATTGCCTGAGAAGTCGACCATCCCGAACATCGTTTTAGCTACGGCGGTTGAAATGTAGGTCATTCCTACAAGGCCCACGAAATTGAATACCGCTGCCAGCCCGATGGCAACGCTGGGCTTTAAGCAACGAGTGGAAACAACGGTGGCAATAGCGTTTGGCGCATCAGTAGCGCCCGATACGGCGGTAACGCCGATTACTAGAATCAAAATGACGAAGAGGCTGGGTTGAGCCATGGCCTGAGAGATGAAATCAACAAAAGAAAGCGCCATTACGTTCCTTATATTTCCTTGTATGATCGCAATTCAACATTGTATTTTTGTAACAGTCGGAGGTCGTATTTGACCAATTGTTAACAATGCTACCCCACGTGCGCCCTTCAAACGATTGCAAACTGGACGCTTTCAATAATTTCCTGCTATTTGGCTTATTTTGCCCATCGTTTCTCTTCAGATGTTGCATTTTTCAGTCGAGCTAGCGCGGGATTTTTGCCAAGGGTGAGGACATGAGTGCTTGCATGGTCGATGCCCTGTGGTTCCGTGCTGCTGCTCGGCCTGATTGGCATTGAAGACACACGCGTCTTTCGCAAGAACTGCTCCGTTACGACGATCCGTTTCGCAAAAACAAAAATTCCGACTTCTGTGCAACTTTTTTGCGATTGCGGACTCCTTTCCGTCCCCCGCGAGGCGGAAATGGGCCGCTGTGCGTCCGATTTGCCGCTTTTCCGGGCTTCAATCCACGTTTTGACGCTCCGCGACAATCCGCAATCGCAAAAAAGTTGCAATTTCGGGCGTATTTCTGTTTTTGGGCACCCGGATCGGCCCCATGCTGGTGTCGCGGGCGGAGGGAAGGCCTGGATGACGTGATGCCGCGGATGGAGCGCACCCGGCGCGGCTCCGTGGGTGGCTGAATCACTCTGCGAGGCGGCACCTAGGACGGCGCTACGGGATGGCGTAAGAAGTGTTGCCGTTGCCTGCGTCCTCCCATGAGGGCAGGCTCATTTGCTGGGTGGAATATTGGCGCTTTGCCCGCTTTGTCTCGATATTATTCGCTTGCCGCATCTGCGGGCGCTCTTGCCCTCATCCCATCGCCGCACCAGCTGTACTGCGGTATCATGATAAGAACTGTTTCAAAAGAGCTTTGAAGTGCATTTTGCGTTCAAAACAAGCAGGAAAAGGCACCCAGCATAATAAAGAAGGGTAGGATTCATGGTTTCTCGCATTTATGTTGAGAAAAAGCCCGGTTTCGATGTCGAGGCGGGGCAGCTCTTGCACGAGCTGCAGACGATCTTGGGCGTGAAGGCGCTTACGGGTCTGCGCCTTGTTAATCGCTACGATGTCGAGGGCATTTCCGATGAGCTGTTCAAGCAGTGCATCCCCGTGGTATTCAGCGAACCTCAGGTAGATACGTCTTGCGAAAGCTGCCCCGAGGTTGAGGCTGCCCTGAAAGGCGAAAGCCCTGCGGGCCAGACGGTTTTCGCCATCGAGTTCCTTCCCGGTCAGTTCGACCAGCGCGCTGATTCCGCAAGCGAATGCATCCAGCTCATCAGCCAGGGTGAACGCCCTGCAGTTCGCAGCGCCAAAGTGTATGTGCTGGAGGGCGAGCTTTCCGAGGCGGATGTTGCCGCTATCAAGCATTACGTTATCAACCCAGTCGAAGCTCGTGAAGCTGCGCTCGAGGCGCGCGAAACGCTCGAGATGCAGGTGCCCGAACCCGAGCCGGTAGAGGTTATCGAGGGCTTCACCGAGCTCGACAACGCGGGCCTTGCCCAGTTCCGTGAAGAGCGCGGCCTTGCCATGGACCAGGCGGATATCGAATTCTTCCAGGCTCACTTCAAGGAAATTGGACGCAACCCCACTATCACCGAGGTTCGCGTTGTCGATACGTACTGGTCCGATCATTGTCGTCACACCACGTTCGGCACTGAGCTTACCGACGTTAAGATCGACGACGAGACGGTGCAGCTTGCATTCCAGAAGTATCTTGCTATGCGCTCCGAGCTGGGTCGCGAGCATAAGCCGGTATGCCTGATGGATATGGGCACCATTGGTGCCAAGTACCTGCGTGCGCATGGCGGCCTTCAGGGGCTCGACGAGTCCGACGAGGTTAACGCTTGCACGGTAAAGTGCAAGGTCGATGTCGACGGCGAAGAGCAGGATTGGCTGTTCTTGTTCAAGAACGAAACCCACAACCATCCCACGGAAATCGAGCCCTTCGGCGGCGCAGCAACGTGCGTGGGGGGCGCTATCCGCGACCCTCTTTCGGGCCGCAGCTATGTATATCAGGCAATGCGCGTAACCGGCGCAGGCGATCCGACCGTTCCCGTTTCCGAGACGCTCGAGGGCAAGCTTCCCCAGCGTAAGTTGGTTACCACCGCTGCTGCCGGTTATTCTTCTTACGGCAACCAGATCGGTCTTGCTACCGGTCAGGTTCACGAGCTGTACCATCCGGGCTATGTCGCCAAGCGCATGGAAGTGGGCGCGGTAGTGGGTGCAACGCCTGCTGACCATGTTCGTCGCGAAGAGCCCGCTCCAGGCGACAAGATTGTTCTGCTGGGCGGTCGCACTGGTCGCGACGGCATCGGCGGTGCAACCGGTTCCTCCAAAACCCAGAACGTTGAAAGCGTGGAAAAGTCCGGTGCGGAAGTGCAGAAGGGCAACGCTCCGGTAGAACGCAAGATTCAGCGTTTGTTCCGTCGCGGCGAGGCATGCCGTCTTATCAAGCGATGCAACGACTTCGGCGCCGGCGGCGTTTCTGTTTCCATTGGCGAGCTGTGCGATGGTCTGCTCATCGACCTGAATGCTGTTCCTAAGAAGTACGAAGGCCTGGACGGCACCGAGCTTGCAATCTCCGAAAGCCAGGAGCGTATGTCGTGCGCTCTTGCTGCGGAAGATGTCGAAGAATTCATCGGCTATGCCCATGAGGAAAACCTCGAGGCAACGGTTGTCGCTACGGTAACCGAAGAAAAGCGCCTGCGCATGGAATGGAACGGCGAGGCTATCGTTGACATCAGCCGTGCTTTCCTCGACACCAACGGTGCTCCGAAGTATCAGGATGTTCACGTTCAGGCGGGCGAGTCCTATGCTCCCGCATGGGAAGGTTCCACGCTTGAAGAGCGCATGACTTCGCTGGTTACCGACCAGAACATCTGCTCGGGCAAGGGCTTGGGCGAACGCTTCGACTCCACTATCGGTGCGGCTACCGTGCTCATGCCCTTCGGCGGCAAGCGTCAGCTCACGCCTTCGCAGGCTATGGTTGCCAAGTTCCCCGTCGATGGCGAAACCACCACGGCAAGCGCTATGGCATGGGGCTTCAATCCGTATCTTTCCGAGAATAACCAGTTCAAGGGTGCCTACCTTGCTGTTGTGGAAAGCGTAGCGCGTCTGGTTGCCACGGGCTTCACTCGCGAATCGGCTTATCTTTCCTTGCAGGAGTACTTCGAGCGCCTGCGTGACATCCCCGAGCGTTGGGGCGAGCCCACTGCTTCTGTTCTGGGCGCTTTGATGGCTCAGGTTGATTTGGGCATTGGTGCTATCGGTGGCAAAGACTCCATGTCGGGCAGCTTCGAAGAGGGCGATACCGAAATCCACGTGCCTCCTACGCTCATCAGCTTTGCGGTTTCCACCGGCTCTATCGACCGCGTGGTTTCCCCTGAGTTCAAGCGTGTCGGGTCGCGCATCATCAGCATCGCGCCTGCGTTCTACGATATGGAATCCCTGGTTCCCGAAGCGGACGGCATGAATGCCGCATTCAGCCTGGTTGAAACGCTTATCGGCGAAGGCAAGGTCGCCGCTGCGGCAACCTTGGGTTACGGCTGCGCTGCCGAGGCTCTGTTCAAGATGAGCGTTGGCAATGGCGTAGGTGTAAAGCTTTCCGATGAAGTTGGGGCGGACGACCTGTTCAGCCTGGCTTATGGCAGCTTCATCGTCGAGCTCGCCGAGGATGCTGAGATTCCTGCCAATACCGACCTGGTAACCGTTTCCGAGCTTGGTTGCACCACCGAAGCCTACGAGTTTGCGGCATGCGGCGAAGTCATTAGCATGGCGAAGCTGCAAGAAGCTTGGGAAGGCGGCATCGAATCCGTATTCCCGTATCGCGGTGAAGGCGAAAAGGTCGAGCAGATCAGCTGGTCGGAAAAGCTTCCTCTGGTTTGCGGCGAATCGTTCGCGAAGCCACGCGTAATCATCCCAGTATTCCCTGGCACCAACTGCGAATACGATACCGCCCACGCCTTCAAGCGCGCTGGTGCTGAACCTGAGATTTTGGTGATCAACAACCTTACGCCTGCGGCGGTTGCCGAAAGCACCGATGCGTTGGTGAAGGCTATTAACAACAGCCAGATCGTCATGCTTCCCGGTGGCTTCTCCGGCGGCGACGAGCCCGATGGTTCCGCGAAGTTCATCACTGCCTTCTTCCGCGCGCCTGCCGTTACCGAAGCGGTACGCGAGCTGCTCCAGAAGCGCGATGGCCTGATGCTGGGTATCTGCAATGGTTTCCAGGCGCTCATCAAGCTGGGTCTGGTTCCCTATGGCGATATTGTTCCTGCAACGTCTGAGGCGCCTACGCTTACGTTCAATACCATCGGCCGCCATCAGAGTGGCTTGGTTCGTACGCGCATCGCCTCGAGCCTTTCTCCTTGGCTTTCTCGCTGCAACGTGGGCGATATCCACACGGTTGCCATCAGCCATGGCGAGGGTCGTTTCGTGGCAAGCCCCGAAACGGTTGCTCAGCTTGCTGCGGCGGGTCAGATTGCTACGCAGTACGTTGATGAGGCGGGCAATCCTTCGATGGATCTTTCGGTTAACCCCAATGGCTCCATTCTGGCAATCGAAGGCATCACCAGCCCCGATGGTCGCGTTCTGGGCAAGATGGGCCATACTGAGCGTTCCGGCAACGGCCTGTACAAGAACGTTCCTGGCAATTTGTACCAGCCTCTGTTCGAAGGTGGCGTTGAGTACTTCAAGTAAGGCTAAGTTGGGATAACGGAGTATTCGCTATTCCCTCAAAGAAAAGGCTGGCATCCGATGGATGTCAGCCTTTTCTTATTGCTGCATTGTGAGAAAGCAGTTAGCCCCAAACCTCTTTGGCGATTTCCTGCACCAGGGCGATTTTTGCCCACTGTTCATCTTCGGTGAGCTTGTTGCCGATTTCGCAGCTGGCAAAGCCGCACTGAGGGGAAAGGCACAGATGATCAAGGGGAACGTACTTTGATGCCTCTGCGATTCGGGCCTTTATCGTTTCCTTGTCTTCAAGGCCTGGCTGCTTGGAGGTGATCAGGCCGAGTACCACATATTTGCCGTCGGCAATGTGCGCTAAAGGCTCGAATCCGCCAGCGCGTGGCGTATCGAATTCCAGGTAGAAAGCGTGCGCATCTTCATTGGCGAACAGATACGGTGCGATAGGATCGTAGCCGCCTTCGAAAGCGTAGGTGGAATGATAGTTGCCGCGGCATACATGGGTGTTGATTACCAGATCGTCGGGCTGGCCTTCGATAGCTGCATTGTTCAGGCTCACGCCAAGCTCGCATATCTTCTGGATGTCAACGGGCTTCAGACCGGTTTTTGCTGTGAAATTCTTGTCGCAGTAGATACCCCAAGTACAGTCATCGAACTGGATGTTACGGCATCCTGCTTCGTATAAATCAGCGATTACCTGGCGATATGCGGCAGCAATAGCATCGGTAAGTGCTTCATCGGTGGGGTAGGCGGCACGCAGGCTTTCAATTTGCCCATCGCACCTATCAAGCGTAACTTCTGCAAACGTTTGAATGGGAGCGGGCATAGTCTGGCGGGCAACGTGGTTTTCATCGGAGAGGGCGTGAACGAACTTGAAATGCTCAACGAAGGGATGGTTTTCCCCGGTAATGGGGCCGGTAACCACTGCTGTGTCGGCTGTGGTCTCTTCATCATGGAACTGGTAGCCCTCGCGACTGGTGCGGCGCTCGATGCCGTGGAAGCCCCACATGAAATCGAGGTGCCAGTAGCTACGGCGGAATTCGCCGTCGGTGATCACCTTCAATCCGGCAGCTTTTTGCTTTGCCACCAAATCACGGATGGCAATGTCTTCGACGGTTTTGAGCTGAGCGGCGTCGATGGTGCCTGCCTCGAAATCGGCACGTGCTTGTTTCAGCACGTCGGGACGTAGAAAGCTGCCTACGATATCGCAGCGAAACGGCGCGTTATCTCCAAAATTGCTAGCCATGCGGATTCCTCTGTTCGATTAGTTCGATATTGCGGAACATAGTATGGCGGGAATGCTTGCGATTGAGAAATACCTGTTATATCGCTTTGGCAATAGGCATTTCCTATTACGAAATGTGACGTTTTAGGGCTTCAAGATAGGCGGAACCGTAACGGGTTCGCTGCGTTCCCTTGCGAAAAATGACGCCGATTTCCATATACTCGTCGATTTCGAGTGGCACCGATATGATGGAAGGCCCGTTCAGTTCAGCAGAAATGACGCCCGAGCAAACGGTATAGCCATTTAGTCCTATGAGCAGGTTGAATAAGGTGGCTCGGTCGCGAACGCGGATGTTCTTGCTGCGATCGAGCGTGGTGGTTAGTTCCTCTGAGTAATAAAACGAGTTGTAGCTTCCTTGCTCGTAAGAAAGGAAAGGGTAATCCGCCATGTCCTCGAGCGTTACCGATGTTCGTTTTGCCAAAGGGTGGTTAGAGCAGATGAACACGTGTGGGTCCGCTTTGAACAAGGGCTCAAATACCAGGTTGTTGGCAGTGAGCATCTTGCCTATAACATCACGGTTTCGCGCGGAAAGGTACAGAACGCCCAGCTCGCTTTTCATATGGGCAACGTCTTCGATGATTTCATGTGTCTGCTCTTCGCGGATGGTGAAGTCGTAGCTTGCCGAATCGAATTCTCGGATCACGTCTACAAATGCGTTTACGGCAAAGGAATAGTGTTGACAGGAGACACTGAAATGAGGCGCTTGCTGCGATTGGCCCTTATAACGCGATTCCAATAGGTCGGCTTGTTCGAGCACTTGCCGCGCGTATCCCAGGAACGTTTCGCCTTCCTCCGACACTATGACGCCCTTGTTGGTGCGGTCGAAGATGCGCACGTCCATTTCCCGCTCGAGGTCACCAATAGCGGCGGTTATGGACGGTTGGGACACAAACAGCTTGCGAGAGGCTTCTGTGATGCTTCCGCATTCTGCCACTTTAACGGCATAGATGAGCTGCTGCAGTTTCATTGTTCTCCGTTCGGTTTCAATGGTTGGTTTTATGATACCGCGATGACTTAAAGGCAAACCTTTTGGGGCATGGCGTTTGTGCCGCATGCCTTCGTTAACGGAAAGCAAAGGTTGCGCAATTGCGAGCATTGCAGCTGCTTGGCTTCTAGAGGTCTTGCCTGCCGTTTCGGTGGCAAGGGGGTTTCGCCAATGACGCCCTTTGGTGAAATCAAGCGAATATAGGATAATAAAACAAGTATACACATTGCTGGCCACCAGCATCCCTCGTGAAAGGAATCTTTGTGGCTGAATTCATTTACCAGATGTATCAAGCGCGCAAAGCTCATGGCGACAAGGTCATCTTGGACGACGTGACGCTTTCGTTTTACCCTGGCGCCAAAATCGGCGTAGTGGGTCCCAATGGTATGGGCAAATCCACCTTGTTGAAGGTTATGGCTGGCCTCGAAGAGGTTTCCGCGGGTGACGCACGCCTTACCCCTGGTTACACCGTTGGCATTCTTCAGCAGGAGCCCCCGCTCGACGAAGAGGCTACGGTAATCGAGAACATCCGCATGGCGTTTGCCGACGTGCTCGCCAAGGTTGAGCGCTTTAATGCCATCGGTGCGGAAATGGCTGATCCCGATGCCGATTTCGATGCCCTGATGGAAGAAATGGGCGCGCTTCAAAACGATATCGATGCTGCAAACGGATGGGATTTGGACAGTCAGCTTTCCCAGGCAATGGATGCTCTGCAGTGTCCCGACCCCGATGCTCCCGTTAAGGTGCTTTCCGGTGGCGAGCGTCGTCGCGTTGCGCTGTGCAAGCTCCTGCTTGAAGCGCCCGACCTGCTTCTTTTGGACGAGCCCACCAACCACTTGGATGCCGAATCGGTGCTGTGGTTGGAGCAATTCCTTCATCGTTACCCTGGTGCAGTGCTTGCGGTAACGCACGATCGCTACTTCCTCGACAACGTTGCTGAATGGATCTGCGAAGTTGATCGCGGTCATCTGTATCCCTACAAGGGCAACTACTCCACCTACCTGGAAACCAAGGCTGCCCGTCTGGAATCGCAGGGTCAGCAGCAGGCTAAGCTGGCAAAGCGCATGAAGAACGAGCTGGAATGGGTTCGTTCCAGCCCGAAGGCGCGCCAGGCAAAGAACAAGGCCCGCCTTGAGCGCTATGAGCAGATGGAGGCTGAGGCACGTAGCGCCAAGAGCGTCGACTTCACTGACATCACGATCCCCGTTGGTCCTCGCTTGGGCTCTAAGGTCCTTGAGGTCGAGCATTTGCACAAGCAGTTCGGCGATCGTGTTCTTATCGACGATCTTTCATTCAGCTTGCCGCGTAACGGCATCGTGGGCGTTATCGGCCCCAACGGTGTTGGTAAGTCGACCCTGTTCAAGATGATTGTGGGCAAAGAACCGGTTTCTGGCGGCACGCTTGAGCTGGGCGAAACCGTGCAGATTTCCTACGTTGATCAGAATCGTGAAGGCCTCGACCCGAAAAAGACGCTTTGGGAAGTGGTTTCTGACGGGTTGGATTACATCCGTGTAGGCGAAACCGAGATTCCCAGCCGTGCGTATGTGGCAAACTTCGGCTTCAAGGGTTCTGACCAGCAAAAGCCTGCCGGCGTTCTTTCCGGCGGCGAGCGTAATCGCTTGAACCTTGCCCTCACGCTGAAGCAGGGCGGCAACCTGCTCCTGCTCGACGAGCCTACGAACGACCTTGACGTAGAGACGCTTGAAAGCCTCGAAGAAGCGTTGTTGGCATTTCCTGGCTGTGCAGTAATCACCAGCCACGACCGTATGTTCCTCGACCGCATTGCCACGCATATTCTTGCGTGGGAGGGTACCGATGAGAACCCCGGCAATTGGCATTGGTTCGAAGGTAACTTCGATTCTTATCAGAAGAACAAGATCGAACGTCTGGGCGAAGAAGCTGCAAAGCCCCATCGCCTGCATCGCAAGCTTACGCGCGATTAGTGTTCAGCGGGTAGTTTTTCGAGCACTCAAACAGAGAGGCAGCCTCTTTCGGGGCTGCCTCTTTATTGTCGGCCGCATTACTGGGGCTGCTTTGGCTTGGTGCTAAGAGAAAGCTAAGCCCAGCGGTGCGGTAGCGGCAATCGTAAAAACTTGAAGATGCGAATAAGCAAAAAGGCAACCTCGAAAGAGGTTGCCTTTTCATGCGTTAGCTTGTTGAGATTGAGGCAAGCGAAACTTACTTGGCCTTGCCCTGGTTTGCTACCGCGTTGATTTTGGCGTTGATGGTTTCTTCGTCGCCAACGTACTTCTTGTCAAGAACGTTGAAGTCCTGGTCGAAGGTGTAAACCAGCGGCACACCCGTGGGGATGTTTACGCCTACGATTTCATCGTCGGAAAGCTTATCGAACTGCTTCACCAGAGCGCGCAGAGAATTGCCATGAGCAACGATGAGCACACGCTTGCCGGCGCGCATCTGAGGTTCGATTTCCTCTTCGAAGTAAGGCCATGCGCGAGCGATGGTGTCCTTCAGACATTCTGCCAGGGGCATTTCGTCAGCAGGAGCGTTGCGGTAAGGAGCCATAAGGCGAGGATTGCGCTCGTCAGTTTCCTCCAGTGCGGGAGGACGTACATCGAAGCTGCGGCGCCAGATTTTAACCTGGTCTTCGCCGTATTTTGCAGCGGTTTCAGCCTTGTTCAGACCCTGAAGGGCGCCATAGTGACGCTCGTTCAGGCGCCACGTCTTATTGACGGGCAGCCATTCGCGATCCATTGCCTGAAGAATGTGGTTCAGCGTGTGGATGGCGCGCTTGAGGTACGAGGTGTAGCACACATCGAAGTCAAAGCCAGCTTCGGCAAGGGCGCGGCCGCCATCGGATGCTTCTTTGCGGCCCGTATCGGTAAGGTCGACGTCCATCCAGCCGGTGAAAAGGTTCAGCTTGTTCCATTCGCTTTCGCCGTGGCGAACCAAGACGAGTTGCATGGTCGAATCAGTCATGATTCCTTCTCTTTCTCGTAGTAAGCGGGTTGCCCCGAGTTTATTCGTAATGCGCGTTATGCGCTAAGCAAAGAGAGCTGAGAGCACTGGCGCAACATATTTAGTATGACGTTTCGTCAAATGTGTGGGGCACTGGTCGGGGAGCGTTACTGTGCTTTCGTTGGACGGTGCATTTGAGCTGAATGCGCCACTTCTCTGTCCTTCGTGCTGTACACGCAGCGTGGCGATAGGTTGGTATGATGGAACGAAAAGAACTGCGCTTTAAGGAGCTTACGCATGAACGAAATTAAATGCCCACACTGCGGAAAGGTGTTCCAGGTTGATGAGCGCGGTTTTGCCGATATCTTACGTCAGGTACGTACTGCTGAATTCGATAAGGAAATAGCCCAGCGTGAAGGCATGCTTCAAGAGCAGAATGCCCAGGCGGTAAAGCTTGCCGTTGCCAAGGCCCAACAGGATGCTCAGGCGGAAACCGCTCAACGCGATGCTCGTATTGCAGAGCTGGAAACGCGTCTTGCTGCCGAAAAACGCGAACGCGAACAGGCGGAAAAGTCTTCTCAGCTTGAACATGCCAACAAACTTGAGGCGGCGCTTGCGAAGAAGCAAGTCGAAATCGCCCAGCTGCAGGCGGACGTGGAAAAGCTCTCGGCCGATCACGATGCGCAAAATCGCATTGCCAAGGCAGAGCATGAACGCTTGCTTTCCGATGCAACTGCGCAGCGCGATGCGGAAATTGCGGCATTGCGCCAGCAGATTTCCTCCCAGGAAAGCGCCTTCAAACAACAGCTTGAGTCGCAGGTTCAGCAATACTCCCAGAAGATGGCAGCCGATAAGGCAGAAAGTGCTCGTATGGCCGCCGAGGAATCGGCAAAGCTCCAGCAAACCATCGTTGCGCAGAAGCAGCAGCTGGAATCGCAAACTCAGCAGTTCAAAGCTGAAAAAGAGCTTGCAGTAAGTGAAGCTCGTGCCACTGCCGAGCGTCAGCGCGACGAGTTGGCTGCCCAGGTTAAGCTCCAAGAAGCTCAGGCGGCTCAGGAGCAGGCTGCCTTGCGTGAGAAGATGACCAACGAACTTGCTGCGAAAGACGAGCTCATCAAGTACAAGGACGAAGAAATTGCTCGTGTTAAGGAAATGAAGGCGCGCCTTTCCACCAAGATGGTTGGTGAATCGCTCGAACGTCATTGCGAGACCGAATTCAACAAAATCCGTGCTACGGCGTTCCCTCATGCGTATTTCGAAAAAGACAACGATGTGGTCGACGGCACCAAAGGCGATTTTGTCTTCCGCGAAACCGATCCCGCAACGGGCGAAGAAGTGGTTTCCATCATGTTCGAGATGAAGAACGAAAACGACGAAACGCGCACCAAGCACAAGAATGAGGATTTCTTCGCCAAACTCGACTCTGACCGCAAGAAGAAGGGCTGCGAGTATGCGGTTCTATGCACCATGCTCGAACCCGACAATGAGCTCTATAACGAAGGCATTGTCGACGTGAGCTACCGATATGAAAAGATGTACGTCATTCGTCCGCAATTCTTCATACCCATTATTTCCATTTTGCGCAACGCTGCGCTATCTGCCCTGCAGTATAAAACCGAGCTTGCCGAAGTGCGCAACCAGAACATCGACATCACGAACTTCGAAAACTCGATGGAAGATTTCAAAACAAAGTTTGCGCGCAATTACGACCTTGCTAGTCGCAAGTTCCAGACGGCTATAGATGAAATCGACAAGACCATCGACCATCTGCAGAAAACGAAAGAGGCACTGCTGGGTAGCGAAAGGAATCTGCGTCTGGCAAACGACAAGGCACAAGACCTTACCATCAAAAAGCTCACGCGAAAGAACCCTACGATGAAGGCGAAGTTTGCTGCGCTGAAGGAAGGGGAAAACGCCTTGCCCGAGGCTGCCGATCAAGAGGATTAGGAAACCAGCACGCGCTTCTTCCGTTTTTGTAAATCTTTCCCGAATAGCTCGAAAGGGGAAAGCGATAGGGCTTGCTTCGGCTTAGAATGGCTTCGTTTTGTTTAAGAGCGGAGTTTCAGGAGCGCTTGGTGACCCAGAAAATGACAGGTAAGCAATGGCTCGCCCTTGCAGGCATCGCTGTAGCGGCGTTTGTGTTCAATTCTTCCGAATTCATGCCAGTTGGCTTGCTTACCGATATTGGCAAGACATTCGGAACCAACGAGGCCACGACGGGCATGCTGGTTTCGGTGTATGCATGGGCGGTAATGCTTCTTTCCGTGCCATTGATGATCATCGCAACGCGCCTGGACTTTCGTAGGCTGCTCTTGGTGGTTATCGTGGTGTTCTTGGTTGGGCAGGTGCTTACGTCGCTGTCGACGAGCTACTGGATGCTCATGGCGGCACGCATGGTGGTTGCTTGTGCGCATTCGGTGTTTTGGGCCATTGCTGCGCCTATTGCGGTGCGTTTGGTGCCGAAAAACAAGCGCGCCCTTGTTCTGAGCGTTGTCGAGACGGGCACTGCTGTTGCTGCCATTGTTGGTTTGCCATTGGGCCGAGCTATTGGCTTGGCGGTAGGATGGCGCCTGACGTTTGCCATTGTTGCGGTAATCTCTGCGCTTTTGCTGGTGTACCTACTTATCACCTTGCCTTGGGTTCCTGGTGCAGAGCCCTTCAGCATTGGACAGCTGCCGGGGCTGTTCCAAAACAAAGGCCTGGTGGCGCTGTTCATTCTTACGGCGCTGTATGCATGGGGCTACTATACGGGCTACAGCTATATCGAGCCATTCTTGCTACAGGTGGCGGGGCTGGAAAACGATGTGGTTACGTTGGTCCTTTCCGTGTTCGGTGTTGCGAGCATCATCGGCAGTATATTGTGCTCCAAGCTGTATCCTCGTTTCCGTTTCCTGTTCTTTAGGGCTATCACCATCGGCGTGCCGGTAGCCCTGCTGCTGATGCATGCGGCAGCGGGTTTGGGCCTTGTGGCGATACTTGGCGTTGTTGTTCTGTGGGGCATAAGCGCGGCTTCGGTGAGTGTTGTGTACCAGGCGGAGATCATCAATGTTTCTTCCGACGAAGAGGAAACGGTTGCCATGGCATTTTTCTCGGGCATCTTCAACTTCGGCATCGGCACCGGTGCGCTTTTGGGTGGCCAGGTGGTTAACACGTTGGGCATTGCGAGCGTGTTTTACGCGGGCGGCATTATCGGCGTGGTTTCCATTCTGTTCTGCTTGGCTGTGGCGGTTGGGCGCCTCAAGCGCTATTCGGTGAAATAGCCTGAAGTGCTTAGCTTTTCACCTGGCGCTTTGAGGGATTCGGGTGCGTAGGTCTTTGCTCATCAGGCTTTATTTCATTTCTGTTTCGAAAATATCCAGACTCTGTGACGATGCGAAATTAATCGGTGTTGAACAATTGCAACTTTTGCTGAAAGGACGAATATAGAGCCATCGAACGCAGAGGGCGTTCGGAATAAGCGCTTCGGTGCTTACACGTTAGGACGAACTTTTGAATTACCGCAACCTGCATACAGAAATTATCAGCTCCATTATTTAGGGCTCGGGTTGCTTGAATCAGCTGCCCGAACCCTAATCGGGCAGCTGATGGTTTTGAATCCGGAGGCTGTTTAAAGAAACGGCTTCCGGATTTTTTTATTCCTCTACCATCTGATTTCTTCCGTGTTGCTTTCTTCAAACAGCCTTTCGATTCCAAGCCTTGATTCATCGGTTCACGGATTGAAGGAAAAGAAGGAAACGGAATGTCAAGTACGGCAGCAACAGCATCGGCAATGGCACCTGTGGGCGTCGGATCGAAGGGGAAGAACTCAACGGCTGAAATTGTGGCAGCTTCGATGGTGGGAACCGCTATCGAGTTCTACGACAACTATTGCTACAGCATCGCAGCGGCAAGCTATTTTGGACTGATCTTCTTTACCGATGTTGCGAAGTCCGATCTGGTACTGGCAACGCTGCTTTCGTTCGTGACCTTCGCCGTTTCGTTTTTGGCTCGTCCATTTGGCTCGTTGATATTCGGTCATTTTGGCGACAAACTTGGCCGCAAGAAGACGTTGGTGGTTGCCCTGATGCTCATGGGTATCGCAACGTTTGTGGTGGGTCTGCTTCCTGGGTATGAGGTTCTTGGCCCAACTTCCGTTGTCCTTCTGTGCGTGTGCCGTGCCTGCCAGGGCTTGGGTCTTGGCGGCGAATGGTCTGGTGCTGCCTTGGTGGCAACCGAAAATGCTCCGAAGGGGAAGCGAGCTCTGTATGGCGCATTCCCCAACATGGGTGCTCCGATTGGCTTCTTCTGCGCATATGGCGTAAATCTGCTGCTTGATTCTTCCTTGCCTGCCGATGCGATGGTTGCGTGGGGTTGGCGTATCCCGTTCCTGCTTTCCGCATTGTTGGTAGTAGTTGGGCTGGTTGTGCGTTTGCGCATGACGGAAACACCGGTATTCCAAAAGGCCCAGCGAGAAAACCGCACGGTCAAGATGCCGCTCGCTATGCTTCTCCGCCACAATTGGAGGCAGGTTGTGCTCGGTACCTGCGCAGTTAGCATCACCTATACGCTGTTCTATGTGTTGGGAACCTGGTCGCTTTCCTACGGCGTATCAACCCTGGGCTTTACCCAGCAGCAGTATTTGGGAATGCAGATGGTATCGGTCTTCTTCTTTGCGGGCTTTATCGTTGTTGGCTGCTTGAGCGCCGATCGTTTTGGCAGGAAGCCCGTTGTTGCTCTTGCTACGGTGGCTACCTTGGTGTTTGCACTCTTTGCTCCCATGTTGCTTTCAGCTCATAGCGCCTTGAACGTGATGCTCTTCCTCTGCATCGGCTTCATGTGCATGGGTGCTGTTTTCGGTCCTACCGGTTCGTATCTGCCCGAGCTGTTCCCGGCTCGTGTTCGCTATTGCGGCTCTGGCCTTTCCTATAACTTGGCGGCAATTGTTGGTGGCGCCTTTGCTCCTACTATCGCTTCGGCGCTTGTTATGAATTTCGGCATTATGTCACTAGGTTGGTACTTGGGAGGCATGGCGGTTGTTTCCCTTGTTGCCCTGTTCTTCTTCCGCGAAAGCAAGGATGTTGACTACGAGGAATAGCGGAAGCCATCGGTTTGAGTAGAAGATAAGGAAGCCCCTTGATGCGGCCTTGCATCAAGGGGCTTCCTTTTGCTTGATGGGGCAGAGTTGCTTACGGGGATGCTATTATGGTGTACATAAAAGTTCCCAGTAGCGGTTCGGGTGAAAGGGTAGTCATGGCAACTACGGCTCAGAAGCTCAAGCTTATGTATTTGGCAAAGCTCTTAGAGAATGAAACCGATGACGATCATGGCCTTACTGGTCCGCAGATCATTCAACGCTTGGCTGAGTTAGGCATTGCGGTTGAGAGGAAGACACTCTATCGCGACTTGGATTGCCTGCGCGAATTCGGCTACAACATTGTGAAGTACCAGCGCTCGCCCATTGAATATGGTCTTGCCTCGCGCGAGTTTCAGGAAAGTGAGCTGCTGTTGTTGGCCGATGCGGTGCAGTCTTCCCGCTTCCTTACCGAACGTAAATCGAATGCGTTGGTGAAGGCCATCGGTAAGCTGGGTAGCAAGTATTTGGCGGACGATCTAAGAAGGAACCTCCATGTTGAGGGACGTATCAGGTCGCAGAACGAATCAGTGTTCTACAACATTGACGCTATTCAGCGAGCTATTTCCGCTAAGAAAAAAGTGCGCTTCCGTTACTTCAAATATGACAATCGGAAAAAGAGAGCCTTGCAACACGACGGGCGTTTCTATGAGGAAACGCCGTTGCACTTGGTGTATATGGACGACTGTTATTACCTGGTTACCTGGAACGATAAGCACCAGAGCACCACTAATTACCGCGTGGACCGAATGCTGAACATTGATGTATCCGAAGAGGATGCAACGAGTAATGAGCAAACAGCCGAATTTGATGCAGCGAAGTATCAGAAGAGGGTATTCGGCATGTACAGCGGCGAGGCAGTTGCGGTTACCCTGCTTGTGAAGCCGGAGGCAATCAGTACAGTAATCGACCGCTTCGGCGAAGCGGTCGATGCTGAAGCGGTCGAGGATGGTTCGATGCGTGTGCGCGCCAAGGTTATGCAGGCGCCTACGTTCTACGGCTGGTTGGCGACTTTGGGAACCAGCGTGATAATCGAGCAGCCGCAATTCTTGAAAGAGGAGTATCGGACGTACCTCCAAGGGATTATCGAGCAGTACTGAGCACGTGCGGTGTTCATCACATATCCTCCCATTTCCAGGAATCAATAAACTCGTTTACACGAAGTGACATGTGGGAAGTGAGTCCCGTCATGCACCTAAGGGCATTTACATAGGCAACCTTAAGGGGAAGGTCGCGTTCGGTTCTGAAGTCTTCGGGCTCTCTGATTTCGTGTTCCAGTTCGTCGATAAGGTGGTTCAGGTCGTCCCTGATGCCGACGAGCTCGTCGAATTCTCTGTCGTCGAGCGTTTTAAGGAACTTGGTTGGTGATTCGAACATGATGCCTACCTTGGTCGAATATCGGTTACGTACATGCCAACACGAACCTGCTTCCAAGGAGCAGCTTCTTTGTCGACTTGAAGAATGCGGCATTCGAGGATGTCCCTGTGGCCAAAATGGAACAAGGTCGAGGCCAGGCTGTTCTGGTCGGCGGGAACATAGCCGACCATGACGCCATTGAAGTACAGGGCAATTGATTCTGGGTCGTAGGGATTGCCCGGTTCGGGGCAAAGCTCGATGTTATCGCCAATGCTCATCTGATTAATAACGAGGGCGCCATCGTAGTGCTGGAATCCTGCAATAAAAAATGTTGAGAGATGTCGACTGGGCTGATACATGGCTTCCTCCTTGAAACGGCTGGGATGGCAAGAGGCGAGGGGCTGGTAAAGTGCCAGCCCCTTTTGTCGACCACAGCAAGCAAATTCGAAAGGATGAAAGTGAGCGGCATGACAAGGAGTTTGTTTTGCTTGTGTGTGGCGGCCTCGGTAGGAATGGCCTCTTGATGGTTTGAATAATACGCAGATCGCAGCTTGTGTGTGGGTACCGTAGTGGACATCAAGTAAAAATTTGGGAAAAGAAAGAAAAAGGCTCGCGTTGGCGAGCCTTCGATGATTATAAGTATGGATTTCCGCTTAGCGCATTTTGCGTGAGCTGGCGTGCTTGTGCAGATGGGAACAGGAATGCAGATCAGACGGATGGGCATTGGGGCCCACTGGCGTGCCTGTGCAGATGGGAATAGGAGTCAGCTTCGCTGCTTCTATTGTCCGATCTTCGATCCGCAAGCGACGCAGAAAGCGTTTTCGGAGTCTTGCCTTGTTCCGCACTTAGGACAGTACTGAACGGACGGATCAATAACAGGTTGCTCCTTTGCTGCGGGTGCAGTGGTTTCTGGGCTCTTCTTTGGGGCCTCTTGCGGCGCTGGAGCCTTCGGGGCTTCCTGCGGTGCCGGAGCGGCTTTGGTTGAAGCGGGGGCAGCGGCTTTGGGTTTCGGTGCTGAAGAGGCTGTAGGGGCTGCGCTGTTTGCGTTTGGGCCCTCGGCGGAAGATTGCGCTGATTTCTGTTCCTTGTTGTACGCAATCCTTTCGAAGATGAGGCCCAAGATAGCAGGGAAAAAGAACCCGATGGTTTCGAACAGCGCCGGTCCGCTGCTGAAGTCGATGAATTCTTGCCCTGTGACGATGGCGCAAACAATTGCGATTGCCTGGATAACGTAAAGGACGATGGCTGCTGTTTTCATGGCTGTTCCTTCTGGTTGTGTATGCGTTGCGGGAACTATTGTTTTGCCAGGTCTTTTGCGATTTCGGCGCCGATAGCCAAGCCCATTGCTGCAGGAACGAAGGCGTTGCTGCCAGGGACGCTGCGTCGGTCAAGGCAAGTGCGCTCGCTATTGGGCGGGCACACGCACCCTGCGGCACAGCCGGCCCTGCCGTCTTCTTCGGGCTTTACGGTAGGTTCTGGCGAATAAGCAACCTTCAAATTGCGAATGCCGCGTTTGCGTAGCTCTTTGCGGATAATGCGTGCTAGGCGGCAAATGGAAGTTTCTGAGATATCAGCGATGCGAATGGCGGTGGGATCAAGTTTGTTGCCAGCCCCCATAGCGGAGATTATGGGTGTTCCTGCTGCCTTGGCTTGGGCAACCAGATGAAGCTTTGCCGTTACCGTGTCGACGCAATCGACGATGTAGTCGTATTTCGAAAGGTCGAATTCGCTGGCCGAATCGGGCAGGTAGAAGCATTTGTGCTTGGTGATTATGCAGCTGGGGTTTATATCGAGCAGACGCTCTTCCATGGCATCGACTTTGTCCATGCCGACGGTTTTCCAGGTTGCAATTATCTGGCGGTTTATATTTGTCAGGCATACCTTGTCGTCGTCAACGATGTCGATGGCGCCCAACCCACTGCGCACGAGCGATTCGCAAACATAGCCACCTACGCCACCGCAACCGAATACGATAACGTGGGCCCTCTGCAACGATTCGACGCCGTTACTACCAAGCGTCAAGCGAGTGCGTGAAAACTGATCGAGCACGGTATACCTTCCCTATATTTCGACAAACCACTGGTAAACGTTGCCATTGTAGAACAAAAGAGCCTGCTCGAACGAGCAGGCTCTTCATGTGTGCTATGCGGGCGATGCTTACTGTTGACGTGCTGCGGGCATTCCCCAGGCAAAGTGGTCGGAATGCAGCAGCTGCTCTGCCTTTTCGGAGTTCGGTTCGCCAAAGTATTTTTCGTAGCATTCAACGACCGAAGGATTCTCGTGGCTGAAGCGCAGCTTTGAGTTGGTGTCGATGTCGCGCAAGATGAGCTCACGTTCGGCTGCGCATTCGCGGCCTTCGTGAATGGGTTGGCCGCCGCCGCCAACGCAGCCGCCAGGGCAAGCCATAACCTCAACGAAGTCGTAATCTACCTCGCCGTTTTCGATGGCGTTGCACAGGTTGTCGGCATTCTGAAGACCGCTGACGATGGCAACGGTAAGTTCTTTGCCTGCCAGGTTGTAGGTTACCTCGCGCCAGCCTTCGCAGCCGCGTACGGCGCTGAAAGCGTCGGGGTCGGGGTTTTTGCCGGTGACCAGGAAGTGGGCGCTGCGAAGAGCCGCCTCCATTACGCCGCCGGTGGCGCCGAAGATGTGACCTGCGCCAGTGGCTTCGCCCAAGGGCATGTCGAACTCTTCTTCAGGCAAGTTCCTTACGTTGATGAACTGGGCATTCAGCATGCGTCCGAGTTCGCGCGTGGTAAGCACTACGTCAACATCGGGGCCGGTTCCGGTGGTGTCCATGTCTTCGTAAGCGCATTCTGCCTTCTTGGCAACGCACGGCATGATGGACACCACGGCAATCTTCGCAGGGTCGACGCCCAGGATTTCCGCGTAGTAATTCTTCGCAATGGCGCCGAAGATCTGCTGCGGCGATTTCGTGGTGGAAAGATGTTTCACCAGACCTGGGTGCTTTGCCTTCAGGAAGCGCACCCAACCGGGACAGCACGAGGTGAACATGGGCTGACCAGGCTCTTCTTTCAGGTGATGGAGAAGCTCGGTGCCTTCTTCCATGATGGTCATATCTGCTGCGAAGTCGGTATCGAAGACATAATCGAAGCCCAGCTTGCGCACGGCGGCAACCATGCGACCCATCGTGGCTTCTTCTTTCGAAAGGGATACGGATTCGCCCCATGCCGCTCGGATGGAAGGCGCAATCTGGACGATAGCGATACGCTCGGGGTCGGCGATGATGTCGAATACCTTCTGGGTGTCGTCGCGCTCGGAAAGAGCACCGCAGGGGCAGTGCGTGATGCACTGGCCACACAGCGAGCAGGCTGCTTCGGATATGTCGCGGCAACCCGCAGCACCCACATGGGCATTCGAGCCCGTGCGCGTGAGATCCCATACGTTCAGGTTCTGAACCTTGCTGCATTCACTTACGCAGCGCATGCAGCTGATGCATTTGGAAGCGTCGCGAACGAGCGGGAAATCGGTGGGGTTCTTCTGCTGGTCGTATTCGATGGGATAGGGGATGTTGGTGATGTTCAGTGCAGCTGCATTGCGCTGAATCATGCAGTTGCCGTTGCGCGTGCATGTGGTGCATTCGCTCTTATGGCGCGAAAGAATAAGCGCCATCGTTTCGCGGCGGGAGGCAACAACACGGGGGCTCATGGTGTTTACCACAATGCCTTCGGCAACTTCGTTGTTGCACGAGGAGACGAGCTTGTCCGTGCCTTCAACCTCCACAACACAGATGCGGCAGGCGCCGATTTCGTTAATGTCTTTCAGGTAGCACAGCGTGGGAATCATGGAGCCTGCCTGATAGGCGGCATTCAAGATGGTGGTGTGCTCGGGAACGGAGACTTCCTTCCCGTCGATGGTCAACGTTACCATGCTCGGCTCCTTCCGCCCTTGAATGCACCGTAGCCGAAGTGATCGCACCCCAGGCAGCGGCCTGCTTCTTGCATCATTTCCTCTTCAGACATGCCGATTTCGCACAGCTCGAAATCGCAGCTGCGCTCAGCGCCGGGGCGCTCCTTCATGGTTACGCGGCCGCAGGGAACGCGATCGGCCAGGTTGGGAGCGGGGATGTCCACGTCGCAACGGATTTCGTGGTTGCCGCCCAGGTAGGTGTCGATTGCGCGTGCTGCAACCTTGCCGCCCTCAATGGCGCGAATGACGGTTGCCGGGCCCCAGCTGCAATCGCCGCCGGTGAAGAAGCCGGGCTTTTCAGGAATGCTGGAATCGGGCTGGGCCTGGATTTCGTTCCACTTGCAGGGCAAGCCGAATTCCTCGAATGCGCCAGAGTCAATGTTCTGACCGATGGCAACAATGATGGTGGTTGCGGGAATGCGAACCTCGGGCTTGCTTGCCGCCTTGGGAGAGGGGCGGCCACCGCGTACCGTGGAAATCATCTGGGGCTGACCCCAAAGTGCCACAGCGTTGCCTTCGTCGTTAACTTCGACATGCGCAGGGGCAACAAGCTCCATGAGTTCGCAGCCATCCTCGATGGCTCCGTCGATTTCTTCGGCGAGTGCTGTCATGTCGGCGCGGCGACGACGGTACACGATCTTTACCGACTTGGCTCCCATGCGGCGCGCGCTGCGGGCGGCATCCATGGCAACGTTGCCGCCGCCAACCACAACAACGTCTTGGCCGGAGAGGTCGGCGATAGTGCCGTCGCCGATTTCGCGCAGCATGGCAACGGCGGGAACTACGCCTGGCGCGTCTTCGCCTTCGATGCGGAGTTTCTTGTCTGAGTGAGCGCCAATGCATACGTAAACGGCATCGAAATCGCGCTCGAGGTCGGCGATTGCAACGTCCTTGCCAACGGAAACGCCCAGCTTAACCTCTACACCCAAAGAAGTAATGTGCTCGATTTCGGTGTCGAGCAGGGTTTTGGGCAAGCGATAGTTGGGGATTCCGTAGCGGAGCATGCCACCGAGCTTGGCGCGCTGCTCGTATACCGTTACGGAATGACCCATGCGGGTGAGGTAATACGCTGCGGTAAGGCCGCCAGGACCGCCACCGATAACAGCAACCTTCTTGCCGGTGGGTTCTGCCACCGTAGTGGGACGGTTGGGCGTTTCGTGGTCGCAGGCGTAACGCTTCAGGCCGCGGATGTTGACGGCGGAATCAACGAAGCTGCGACGACAGGTGTTTTCGCAGGGATGCTCGCAGACATAGGCGCAGGCGCTTGGGAAGGGGTTGTCCTTGCAGATGAGCTCAATGGCGTCGTCGAAGCGGCCAGCTTTTACCAGTGCGATGTAGCCGGGAATATCGACATTTGCGGGGCAGCCCTGAACACAGGGAACCGGGTGGTCGGACGTGCACAGGCAGCGGCCTTCTGCATGGAGCTCGTAGTCTTCGCGGAAAGCGCGTACTCCGGTAAGGGCCATTTCGGCAGCCTGGGTACCGATTGCACAATCTGCCGAAATGCGCACGTTTTCAGCGAGTGCCTCGATTCGCGCAAGGTCGGCTTCGGTTGCCGTTCCTTCCAGCACGCTGTCGAGCAGCGATTCGATCTGCGCCAAGCCGATGCGGCAGGGAACGCACTTGCCGCATGTTTGCGTGCGACACAAGGCGATAAGGCCGCGCGTCACATCAACGGGACAGGTACCTTGAGGATGCGAAACAAGACGGCGGGCCATGTCTTGACATACGCCGCGCACGGTCTTCTCCGCTTCGCTCGAGGTGCGGATTTCCAATGGGCTCATGGAATTCTCCTCGGTCTGTATGGTTGAGCTGGTGTTTTCCAGCCTTGCGCATACGGCTCCGCCAAAATAAATCGGCGCTTTGTCCTGTGAGCGCGCATGCTTATACAAAGTATAACAACGGGCAAGGGTGAGCGGGGTTGGTTTACCGATGAGCGGCAATAAAATGAAATTGTGCCCATGGATAGCGGATACCCATGGGCACAATTGCCAACTGTAAGGCTGTGGTCTTAGCGCCGGTTCTCTTCCAGGAATTGTTCCATACCGGGGAACGCCTTGATGGAGCGATCGAATACGCCCATTAAATAGGCAAGGGTTAGCCCGTAGTTGGATACCGGCACGCCCGCGTGAACGCATGCTTGGATGCGGGAGAGCACGGCGCGGCGGTTAAAGGTGCAGCCCCCACAGTGAATTACCAGGTCATAGCTTGAAAGATCTTCTGGGAAGTCTACGCCTCGCACGTTTTCGACGGTAAGCCCTTGCCCGATGCGAGCGCGTAACAGGCGAGGGATCTTCACGGTGCCGATATCTTCTTCGATGGGGTGATGGGTGCAGGCTTCCGCTATGAGTACGCGGGAGTTTTCGGTGAGCTTATCGATGGCAAGCGTCCCTAAGGCTTGGGTGGGCAAATCTCCCTTGAAGCGGGCAAATGCAACGGAAAAGCCGGTAAGGGGAACGTTTTCTGGCACGATTGCTGCCACTTTATCGAACGCCTGGGAATCGGTAACCACCAGGTCGGGTGGTTCTTTCAGCGCCGCTAAAGCGCGCGGCAGTTCCTTATCAGTAACGCAAAGCGAAAGGCAGCTGGAGTCGAGCAAATCGCGAATGGCTTGAACCTGGGGGAGGATAATGCGCCCTTTCGGTGCTTCTTTGTCGATGGGGATAACCAAGATAACCACCGAGCCTGGATCGACGATATCCCCGATGATCTTAGGGTCGTTCACAAACTCTTCGGGTGCGTTGTCGAGCAGGGCTTGGCGCAGCTCAAGCACCCTTTCTTGCTTTGCTGCACACATGCAAACCAGAGGTTTCTGCTGGAGGTTATGGGGGAGGGCGCTGCGGCATGCTGCAATAAGCGCCTCTTGCTGGGGGTCGACGACGGTTCCCCGTGGCGTGCGGCTTTCGGCTGATTCCGGGGAGTCGGGCTCGGGGCTCTGAGCGTTAGCAGGAAGCAGATCCGTTTTGTTGCACACGATGATGAAGGGGATGCTTCGGTTGGAAAGCTGGGCAGCGATCTCTTCTTCGTAGGGGCCCCAGGTACCTGCCTCGGCTACGATGACGCCCATATCGCAACGGTCAAATACCTTTTTTGTGCGTTGAGTGCGCAGCTCACCAACGGTTTCCTGATCATCGTCGATCCCGGCGGTGTCGACGAACAGCACCGGCCCCAAAGGCAGCAGCTCCATGGGTTTGTCGACCGGGTCGGCGGTGGTACCTGCGACGGCGGAAACGATGCTGGTTTGCTGGTTCGTGATGGCGTTCAGCACGCTCGATTTGCCTACATTGCGCCGCCCGAACAGGCCGATGGCCATACGCATGCCCTTGGGGGTACGCATAAGTGCAGGGCCACTTTCTTTGAGAAGAGGCTTGCCTGCAGAGGGCGATTGTGACGTTGGTCCCTGTGTGCGGCTGTTTTGCGCGATGCTCATACGAACCCTTTCCCGTGCGTCTTTTTAGGAATGTTCCCATTGTATTGTTTCGTTTCTTTAACAGATTATGATGCCGTTTGCAGATGAGCGTGGTTTTTGGTGGGCGGCTGAGCTCAATTAGCGGTAAGTTAGACATAGTTGTGCATACGTGCGATAACCATATCTGCGGTAAAAGCGATGCCCGTCTGCTTTTGCCGTTTGTTTCTATAAAGGCAAAGCGAAAGAAGAACCAATGACGGAATTCCGCTACGATCCGAAATCGCTTCGCGCCGACGAGTTCATCAACGACGCGGAGATTCTCGATTCCATCGCCTACGCTGATGCGCATAAAGACGATATCGAGTTGTGCCGCCGTATTCTGGATAAGGCACGTGCAAACCTGCATCCTTCCGCAGATCATGGTGCGGTTATAACCCATCGTGAGGCAAGTGTGCTTCTGGCATGCGAAGATCCGCAGATCAATAAGGAAATCAAAGAGCTGGCGCGTCAGATAAAGCTGGCCTATTACGGCAATCGCATTGTTCTTTTTGCGCCGCTGTATCTTTCCAACTATTGCGTGAACGGCTGCTTGTATTGCCCGTATCACGCAAAGAATCGGACCATTCCCCGCAGGAAGCTTACTCAGGAAGAGATTCGCGATGAGGTTATTGCCCTGCAGGATATGGGTCATAAGCGTTTGGCTATCGAGGCAGGCGAAGACCCGAAGCACAACCCCATCGAATACATTCTGGAAAGCATGGAAACCATCTATTCCATCAAGCATCGAAATGGTGCTATCAGGCGCGTAAACGTGAATATTGCCGCAACCACGGTCGAAGAGTACCGCATGCTTAAAGAGGCAGAGATCGGCACCTATATTCTGTTCCAGGAAACGTACAACAAAAAGGGTTACCAGGAGTTGCATCCTACGGGCCCGAAGAGCGATTACGATTGGCATACCGAAGCGATGGACCGCGCCATGGAGGGCGGCATTGACGATGTGGGCCTGGGCGTATTGTTCGGACTGCAGGGGTATCGCTACGAGTTTGCTGGCTTGATTATGCATGCTGAGCACCTAGAGGCGGTGCATGGCGTGGGTCCGCATACCATCAGTGTTCCGCGCGTTAAGCCTGCGATGGACATCGACCCTGAAGTGTTCGACAACGGCATTCCTGATGAAATGTTCGAGAAGATCATCGCCCTCATTCGCATTACCGTGCCCTATACCGGCATTATCATTTCCACGCGTGAGAGCGAACTGGTGCGCGAACATGCTTTGCAGTATGGCGTAAGCCAGATTTCCGGTGGGTCCCGTACCAGTGTTGGCGGCTACAACGAGCCGGAGCGCCCGCATGATACCGAGCAGTTTGACGTATCGGATCAGCGCACGCTCGATGAGGTTATCAGCTGGCTGATGGACAATAACCACATACCCAGCTTCTGCACGGCTTGCTATCGTGCAGGGCGCACAGGCGATAGGTTCATGAGCTTCTGCAAAAACGGTGAGATCCTTAACTACTGCCATCCGAATGCCCTGATGACGCTCACGGAGTATTTGGCCGATTACGCCACTCCCGAAACCAAGGAAAAGGGTCTTGCCATGGTGAAGCGTGAACTGCTGAACATTCCTAACGAAAAGACGCGTCTTGTCACCGAGCAGCATGTTGGCGAAATCCTTGCAGGAACAGGAAATGATTTCAGGTTCTAAAGAGCGATAAGATTATGTGCGGGCCGGCGATTGTCGACCCGCATTTTTGTTTCATGACGAAAGAGGTGCATCATGCGGGCAACCGAGGAAGACATCGAGGCATTTGTTTCAGAGCAGTGGCCGGCATTTTTGACCGACGCTCAACGCTTGATCTCCATTGACAGCTCGCTTGATGCCGAGCATGCGGCACCTGGTGCGCCTTTCGGCCCAGGGCCTCGTGCGGCGCTTGACGAAGCGCTTGCCATCGCACAGCGCATGGGGTTGGAGCCCCATGATGGAGATGGGTATGCCGGTTTTGCCGATTTGCCAGGCGAAAGCGGGCAACAGATTGGCGTTATCGGCCATGTTGATGTGGTCCCTGCTGGGGAGGGTTGGGATTTCGATCCGTTCAGTCTAACTTGCAAGGATGGCGTGCTCATCGGACGCGGTACTTCCGACGATAAGGCTCCGTTGCTCACAGCGTTGTATGGCTTGAAATTCTGGCTTGATCGCGGTGCGAATCTGCGCCATGGGGTACGTTTCATTTTCGGCTGCAATGAGGAGTCGGGGATGGGCGATGTCCCTTACTACTTGGAGCACAACGATGCCCCTGATTTCTTGTTCACCCCCGATGCCGATTTCCCCTTGTGCTATGGCGAGAAAGGGCAATTTGGGGCAACGATTACCTCCGGAACCGTCGAGGGCGTCATTGCCTCTTTTGCAGCAGGAACGGCTCCCAATGCGGTGCCTGGCATAGCGCGTGCTGTGGTTCGGGTTGAAGCGGAAAGTCTGCCAAAGGCCGATCGTATAGAAGTTTCCCCTTGCGAAGAGGGAACCCTTGTTTCCGCAACAGGCATTGCGGGGCATGCCTCGCTTCCAGAAGGTACGTTGAATGCCATCGGTATCCTGTGCCGCTATCTTCTTTCTGCTGGTGTGTGCTCTGGTGAAGAAAATGCATGGTTGCAATTTGCTGCCAGCATGGCTGAATGCACCGATGGGGAAATTGCCGATGTTGCCTGCTCGGATGCCGATTTTGGCAATCTGACTAGCGTTGTTGGCATGATGAACAAGGTCAATGGCGCTTTTGTCATGACCGAGGACATTCGTTTCCCTGCGGCAATTACCGGCAGCGAACTCAGCACTGCATTTGAGGCATTGTCACATGCCCAAGGTGCTTCGCTTGCCGTTACCGCATGCAAGGATCCTTTTGTGGTGAACCCCGATACGGCTCCTGTCCGTGCGCTCATGGATGCGTATTGCTCCACCACGGGCAAACAGGTGCGTCCTTTCACCATGGGAGGCGGCACCTATGCTCGCGAGTTTCCCAATGCCGTAAGCTTTGGTCTCGCAGAAGAAGGGGCTTATCCTGTGCCGAGTTGGGTAGGGGGCATGCATGCTGCTAATGAGGGAATTGCCGAAGAAGAGCTGAAGCGCGCTTTGCGCATCTATATCAGGGCGTTTGGCAACCTCGCGGAAGTGGAAGACCTGCACAAATAAGCTTATTGCTTACGACGGAAAACGCCTGGTTGCAGGGATTGGCGGTTGCTCAAAACGCTTCCGTCAGGCAATTCGCGGCAGCGCCGAAAGCGCAAAATGCTTGAGAAGAAGCGGCGTCTGGTTTTGGCGGGTGTCGCTTCTTTGCATGCCGATAGCGGGCTAAATGCTTTCGATGCTTATGCTGCGCCAACCTCCTTGGGCGGTTGGCGCGTCGATGGAGGCGTACCCTATGTGGCGGGCGTAGCGATAGGCTTCAAGGATGCTGTCGCCAATACGGCTTGCGTGATGGGCGTCGGAGCCCACGGTCAGTGGCACACCTGCCCGGAAAAAGCGTTCAAGCAAGGGCTCCTGCGGATAAAAATCGGCAAAGTCTTTGGTTAAACCTGCAGTGTTGATCTCAACGTGTACTTTACCCTCGCGTGCTGCTTGCGCCATGGAATCGAATAGTGGAGCAAGGTCGAGCGAAGGTGCGTAGCCGGAAAGGCTGAACAGGCGTGGTAGGTCGGGATGCGCCATGGAATCGAACAGGCCGCTTGTTGCTGCCTTGCACCATTCTTCGGCGTAGAGCCGCCAAAGCTCGTTTGCCCCCAGCTCTTCCCAGATGCGCATATCTTCATCCCAGTCGAGTGCCTTTTCCTGAAGGTAGTGGATGGATCCAAGAAGGAACGTTGCGTTGCCGCGTGTTTCCGCCAAATCGGTGCTGCAGCCTGGGTACCAGTCCGCTTCCAGACCATGCACAATTTCGAGTTCGGGAAATTCGCCGCGTACGCTTTCAATTGCGGAAGCGTACTGCTTGAGCTTGCCTTCTTCGACGGAGCAATCGATGAAGTCGGGCCTGCCCCAATGGTCAGTGCAGGCTATAGTGGTTATTCCCTTCGCTGTGGCTGCATGCATGTTTTCCTGAAAAGTGCTTTTTCCGTCGGAGAACACGGTGTGGGTGTGGCAATCAACCAGTTCGATGGGCATAACGTTCCTTTCGAGGCAGGTTATTTCGACTTAATGCCGCTTGTTGCTATGCGGATGGCTTCTTCATGGCTGTCGGTAACGGTGAACAAGTCGATGTCGGATTCGCTGATCATGTTCTGCTTAAGCAAGGGGCCCTTGATCCAGCTGACTAGATCTTGCCAGTATTCGGTGCCGAACAGCACGATGGGCATGTTCCCGATCTTATGCGTTTGCGCCAGCACCAGCACCTCGAACATCTCGTCAAGCGTGCCAAAGCCGCCAGGGAAGAAGATAGCACCCGAAGAGTACTTTACGAACATGGTTTTGCGGACGAAGAAGTAGCGGAACTCGATTCCAAGATTAACCCAATCGTTGGTGGTTTCTTCAAAGGGAAGTTCGATGGAAAGACCTACCGAAGTGCCACCCGCAAGTGCTGCTCCACGGTTTGCCGCTTCCATAATGCCGGGGCCGCCGCCGGTGATAACGGCAATGTCCCGATTGGCAAGCTTGCCTGCGATTTGCATGGCGTGTTCATAGTAAGGGTCGGTTGGTTCGGTTCGGGCTGATCCGAATATGGATACTGCTGGCCCTAATTTGGCAAGAGCGTCAAAGCCGTCCACGAACTCGGACTGGATGCGCAGTGTGCGCCAAGGGTCGGCATCGCGCCAATCAGTGCCCGGCTCTTCGCTGATCAGCTTTCCTGTGGTGCTGTAGCGAGGGACCATCTTTCCGCGTAGGGTTACCGAGCCACGGCGGTAGGGCGTTCCGAGGGGCGAAGTGTCGCCGCCTTGTTTTTCCTCGTCAGTATTAAGCGTGCTTGAAAGGTACTTTTCCAAGGCATTTTCGACGGCTGCCTCGGTTGCCTTCCTTGCCTGTTTTTTCGTAATCTTCTTTGCCATTGCGATCCCTTCCCCTCGCGCCGATGCGCTCTTTCAGCATACCCGATGAAGCGCTTTAAATGCACCGAGCGGTACCATACTGCTACACTGGCATGAAAGCCGTCGTTTCATCGGAGGGAAGGTTTGGAGCGGCGGACCGAGGGGGAAGAAGATTACCATGGGAAGCATCGCAGCAGGGGAAGGCAAGACGGCCACAACCCGCTCTATGCCTTTGCGCATAGCCATATATTTTGGTGGCATTTTGATTTTGGGTGTAGGCGTTGTCTTGAGTGCGCGAAGCGATTTCGGCGCGCCGGCATTCCAATCGGTACCGCTGGTGTTCAGCGAAGGCACCCATCTGCTTACCTTGGGGCAATCGTGCATATGCCTGTACTGCATCGATGTCCTTATTCAAGTTCTGGTGTTTCGAACGTTTAATGCCAAAATCGCTCTTCAGATTCCTTTTGCCTTTGCATTCGGCTGCCTTATCGACCTGTTTGACTTCGTATTAGGCCTTGATTTCTTCTGGTTTTGTCATGATCCAAACCTGCTAACCAGCTGCATTATGTTCACGATCGGCATTACGCTTATCGGTATAGGGGTAAGCGCCATGGTGGCTATGGATTTCGTTCTGAACCCCGCCGATGGCTGCACGCAGGCCTTTATGGAAATCACCCATCTTCCCTTCGGCAAGGCGAAGATCATCAACGATGTGCTGCGCTTTTCCATCGCATGTGTAATGGCGCTTGCGATGACCGGCCATTTGTTCGGCGTGGGCGTTGGCACGGTTATTTCGATGGTTGCCATTGGCGCTATATGCCAGGTGGTATCCGATGGCGCTCGCGGATTCTACCGTCGTGCCTATATCCCCGCGAACGCCGCATGATACTTTGAACCACTTATTTCATGCGTGTTAACTCTTGAAATCTGCTTTGTTACGTATCGAAACGAAGCCAAAAGCTGCCTGCCTAAGGCGGTACCTTGTTTGCTAGCGAATTATCCCCACCTTTCTTAAAACGAGAAAGGCAAACGGTTCGCGAAAGTCGTTGAGCGGAGAGGACAAGCGCCCAACGGCTTTTCGATTGTGAGAGTGAGAGGTTCAGAATGCAAACACGGAACGTGCCTGCGCAAAGCGGGCTGTATCGTCCTGAGTTCGAGCATGATGCGTGCGGTATTGGCGCGCTGGCGCATCTGAAAGGTGTGCGCTCGCATCAGATGATCGACGATGCCCTTTCGGTCCTTGTCAATCTGGAGCATCGCGGTGGTAAGGGTTTGGAGCACAATACGGGCGATGGCGCCGGTATCTTGTTCCAAGTTCCGCACCACTTCTTCCGCAAGGAAGCGCAGAAGTACGGTCACCTTCTTCCCGATGAAGGCGACTATGGCGTGGCTATGCTCTTTTTCCCCCAAGCCGAGCGTGGCGTAGAGGTTTCCAAGCGCATTTTCGAAGAAGGTTGTGCGAAGGCTGGTTTGCCCCTGCTGTTTTGGCGCGAGGTTCCCATCGATCCCCACGATTTGGGTTCCACCGCACGCGCCTGCATGCCTACCATCCTGCAGGCATTCGTAGGTCGCCCCGAAGACGTTGAGCGCGGCGAAGCGTTCGAGCGCCGTCTGTATGTATGCCGCCGTATGGTGGAAAAGGCTGCCGATGCCGAACATGCGCTGAAGGGCCATATCTTCTACGTATGCTCTTTCAGTGCGCGTACCATTGTGTACAAGGGCATGCTTGTTGCTACCCAGATGCGCCGTTTCTACCTGGACCTTTCCGATGCAGCGGTGAAGACCGCAATCGCGTTGGTTCATTCGCGCTACTCCACGAACACCACCCCCTCGTGGGAGCGCGCTCATCCGAATCGTTACATCATCCATAACGGCGAAATCAACACGCTGAAGGGCAACGTGAACTGGATTCGCGCCCGCGAACCAAACCTGTACTCGCCGGTTTTGGGCAAGGATTTGGAATCTGTTCTGCCTATCATCAACAAAGAGGGCTCCGACTCTGCCATCCTCGATAATGTGCTCGAGTTCTTGGTGATGAATGGTCGCGATATGACCCGTGCCGTTTCCATGTTGCTGCCCGAGCCGTGGGACCACAACGAAACGCTCCCCGCTCGTCGTCGTGCCTATGACGAATACCAGTCCATGCTCATGGAGCCGTGGGATGGTCCGGCCGCTATCGCCTACACCGATGGCTCCACGTTCGGTGCTGCGCTCGATCGCAACGGCCTGCGTCCTGCTCGTTACTACGTCACGCGTGACGATCGCTTCCTGCTTTCCTCTGAGGTTGGAACCATCGAAATCGAGCCCTCCAACATCCTTACCGCAGGCTGTCTTGGTCCTGGTGAAATGGTGGAAATCGATACTACGGCCGATCGTGTTATCTGGAATGACGAGCTGCGTGCCCGCTATGCAAAGGAAAAGCCTTATAGCGATTGGGTAAAGGAAGAAAAGATCGAGGTTTCCGATCTTGATGCTCCCGCCCAGACCGAAGCAGCGCGCGATGCCGAGGTCCCCATGACCGTACGCATGGCTAAGTTGGGCTACCACTGGGATGACGTGGATGAAGTGGTTCGCGCCATGGCTGAAAAGGGCGGTGTGCCCCTGGCTTCCATGGGCATCGATGCTTCCCTCGCGTGCCTCTCGAAGAAGAACCGTTCCTTCTTCGATTACTTCTATCAGCTGTTCGCCCAGGTAACCAATCCGCCTATCGACGCTTTGCGTGAGAGCCTGGTTACTTCGAGCGTGCTCTATATTGGCAACCACGGCAATCTTCTGGAAGATTCCCGCACGGCTTGCCAGCTGATTCGCCTCGATGGCCCCATGCTGACGAAGGATCAGTTCGATCGCATTTGCGCAGTTGATCGCGTTGGCTTCAAGGCCCAGCGTTTCAGCGCTACGTATCGTCGCGAAGACGGCGAGAACGCCCTGAAAGAGGCACTGGAAAACTTGGCATGCAGCGTTGAGAAGGCCGTGCGCAACGGGGTAAGTATCATCGTGCTTTCCGACCGCGCCGCAGAAGGCGAGGTCCCCATTCCTTCGCTCCTGGCAGTTTCTTCTGTTCACAACCACCTTATCCGTGTAGGCGTTCGCACCTTCGCCGACTTCGTGGTTGAGACGGGCGATGCCGTTTCCGCACACGACTTCGCTGCTTTGGTTGGTTATTCCGCTTCGGGCATCTATCCCTATATGGCCCATGAGTGCATCGCTGATTTGGCGGCAAAGGGCGCTTTGTCCGTATCTGCCGAAGAGGGCATTGCGAACTACAACAAGGCGGTAACCGCGGGAATTACCTCCATCATGTCGAAGATGGGTATTTCTACGGTTCAGAGCTACCATTCTGCTCAGATCTTCGAGGCTGTTGGCTTCAAGCAGGAGTTCGTCGATCAGTACTTTGCTGGCACCGTTTCCCGCGTGGGCGGCTTGGGCGTTGCCGATGTTCAGCGCGAAGAGAACCAGCGCTACGACGACGCGGTAGCTATCCTCAGCACGCCGGCGCCCGAGCAGCTGCCTTCCCTGGGCCTTACCAAGTGGCGTCCGCAGGGCGGTGAAGAGCATCTTATCGATCCGCAGACTATCTACTTGCTTCAGCATGCTTGCCGTGAGGGCAACTATGAGATGTTCAAGGAATACAGCGATCACCTGCATCAGGAAGGGCGTGCGATTCGCTTGCGCGATCTGCTCGACTTCGTAACCGATCGCACCCCTGTTCCGCTGGAAGAAGTTGAGCCTGCCGAGAACATTGCCAAGCGTTTCAACACGGGCGCTATGAGCTACGGCTCCATTTCCGAGGAAGCCCACAAGTGCATGGCTATTGCCATGAATCGTCTGGGCGGCCGTTCGAACTCCGGTGAAGGCGGTGAAGACCCGAAGCGCGAGACTCCGCTGCCCAACGGCGATTCCATGAACTCCGCCATCAAGCAGATTGCTTCCGGCCGCTTCGGCGTAACGAGCCGCTATCTCTCTTCGGCTATCGAGATCCAGATCAAGATGGCCCAGGGCGCAAAGCCTGGCGAAGGTGGTCACCTGCCTGGTAAGAAGGTATATCCCTGGATCGCCGAAGTTCGTCAGTCTACGCCGGGCATTGGCTTGATTTCGCCTCCGCCGCATCATGACATCTACTCTATCGAGGACTTGGCAGAGCTGATCTTCGACTTGAAGAATGCAAATCCCAATGCGCGCGTTTCCGTGAAGCTCGTTTCCGAGGCTGGCGTTGGCACCATTGCAACCGGCGTTGCCAAGGGCGCTGCTGATAAGATCCTGATTTCTGGCCACAATGGCGGTTCGGGTGCTGCTCCGCGCGACTCCATCTGGCATGCAGGCTTGCCTCTCGAGCTTGGCATTGCCGAGGCTCAGCAGACGCTGTTGCAGAACGGCCTGCGTTCCCGCGTTGTTCTTGAGGCTGACGGCAAGCTGATGGACGGCAAAGATGTTGCCGTTGCCTGCCTGCTCGGCGCTGAAGAGTTCGGCTTCGCGACGATGCCGCTCATCGCTATGGGTTGCCTGATGCAGCGCGACTGCCAGCAGGATACGTGCCCCGCTGGTATCGCCACGCAGAACTGCCGCTTGCGCAAGTGCTTCCGCGGCAAGCCCGAGCACGTGGTGAACTTCATGCTCTTCGTTGCCGAACAGCTGCGTGAGGTTATGGCATCGCTCGGCTTCCGTACGGTAGATGAAATGGTTGGCCATCCCGAGTGCCTGCGCCAGGTAGAGGTGCCGGACAACTGGAAGGCGAACCTGCTCGATCTTTCTTCGGTGCTTGCCAATGGCGAATGTGAGTTTGGTGCCCATATTCCCGGTGCGGCAGGTCGTCACTTCTTGCCTCAGATGAAGTACGACGTGGAGCTGGAGAAGTCGCTTGACTCCACACTGTTCCTGCCCATGACCGAGCAGGCTCGCAAGCATATGACCCCGGTTCGCTTCCGTGCCGACATCGCCAACGTAAATCGTTGCGTGGGTACCATCTTGGGCGCTGCGGTAACCAAGGCGCATCCCGAAGGCCTGCCCGATGGTTCGGTAACCGTCGACTGCGAAGGTTCTGCTGGCCAGAGCTTCGGTGCCTTCATTCCGAAGGGCGTTACGCTCAACGTTACGGGCGACGCGAACGACTACTTTGGCAAGGGTCTTTCCGGCGGTATCCTTTCGGTTCATCCTTCCGAGGATGCCACGTACAAGTTCGACGAGAACACCATCGTGGGCAACGTTGCCTTCTTCGGTGCAACGTCGGGCCGCGGTTTTGTAAACGGCCTTGCTGGTCAGCGCTTCGGCGTGCGTAACTCCGGCGCCACCATCGTGGTTGAGGGCGTTGGCAACCATGGCTGCGAATACATGACTGGTGGCACTGCCCTTATCTTGGGTGAAGTCGGCTTGAACTTTGCAGCGGGCATGACCGGTGGCGTAGCCTACGTATACGACGAGTACGGCACGTTGGAAAGCCGCTGCAACATGGGCTCGGTAAAGCTTGAGGTTCCCACCGATGCCGAGATTGAGCTTATCCACAGCCTTATTGAAGAGCATGTTGGTTATACGCAGAGCCCGCGCGGCATCAAGATGCTGTATCGCTTCGAGGCTATGAAGCAGCACTTCGTAAAGGTTATTCCGGTTGAATATGAGCGTGTTCTGCAGATCGTTGCCGCGGCAGAGGCCGAGGGCAAGAGCCATGAGGAAGCGCTTGAAGAGGCATACGAGATTGTAGGAAAGGGGCGCCAGTAATGGGCAAAGCAGGAGCATATCTCGAGCACGATCGCGTTGCTCATGGTGAACGTGCGGCGTTGGAGGCTATCGAAGACTTCAAGGAATTCGCCTTGCCTCTTTCCGAAGAGGAGCAGCAGGTTCAGGCGAGCCGTTGCATGATGTGCGGTGTGGCGTTCTGCCAGGCCGGCTACAGCTTCGGCAAGGCTCGCCCTTCGGGTTGCCCGCTGCACAACCTTATTCCTGAATGGAATGATTTGGTGTATCGCGGTTTGTGGGACGAAGCGGCCGAACGACTGTCGCTCACCAATCCGTTCCCTGAGTTCACGGGTCGTGTGTGCCCGGCGCTGTGCGAGGCTGCTTGCAACCTTGCCTCCATCGAGGGTCCTACCACCATCCGCGACAACGAGCGTGCCATTTCCGATCATCAGTGGGCAGCGGGCGGTCCTAAGCCCTTGCCGAAACCTGCCGCCGATGCGCCGAAGGTTGCAGTGGTTGGTTCTGGTCCCTGCGGTTTGGGTGCTGCCTGGCAGCTGGCTGAAGCGGGCATCCGCGTAACCGTATTCGAGCGCCACGACCGTGCTGGCGGTTTGCTGATGTACGGCATCCCGAACATGAAGCTGCCGAAAGAAATCGTTGATCGTCGCATCAAGTTCCTCGAGGAAGGCGGTATTTCCTTCGAGCTGAACACTGATGCATCTGAAGAAGCGGTGGCGGCACGTCTGAAGTCCGACTTCGATGCGGTTGTTGTTGCCGTTGGTGCAGCGGCTCCGCGTGGCCTTGCCGCTCCTGGCGCCGATCAGAAAGGCGTGGTGTTTGCGGTTGATTACCTCACTTCTTCCACGAAATCGGTAATCAACGGCACTGAACCGGCAATTTCCGCCAAGGATCTGGACGTTGTTGTTATCGGCGGCGGCGACACGGGCACCGACTGTATCGCAACGGCTCTTCGCCAGGGCGCAAAGAGCGTGCACCAGCTGGAGTACAACGCTGCGCCTCCCGAGGTGCGTGCCGCTTCCAACCAGTGGCCCGAATGGCCTTTCGTGAAAAAGACCGACTACGGTCAACGTGAGGCAATCGAGCATTTCAAAGAAGATCCGCGCTCGTTCGCTGCCGATACGGTAGAGGTTCTGGGCGAAGAAGGTCACGTAACTGGCTTGCGCGTAGTTACGCTTGATTGGAGCCAGGGCGCTCCCCAGCGTCAGATGGATACCGAGCGCGTCATGCCTGCTCAGCTGGTTCTTATTGCATGCGGTTTTACCGGACCCGAACGTGGTATCTATGATGCCCTGGGTGCCGAGGTGGTCGACGGACGCGGAGTTCGCCCCGTTATGGTTGAAGGCACGCATCGCGTTAAGCACGAGGGCGATACGCCCATCTATGCTGCAGGTGACGCGAAGCATGGTTCCACCTTGGTGGTTAATTCACTTGCCGATGGCTTGGCTTGCGCAAAAGAAGTAGCTGCTGATCTGCTGAAATAGTATTTAGTGAAGCAAATGGGGCTCCCTGCCGGAGCCCCATTTTTTTATGCGTTGATATCGATTATTGCGCTAGGCATCGCTTCCGAAAATATTTCGGATGCTCTGTACCGTGGTGTCGCGGTTCATCTGGGCGATAGAGGTGGTGAGGGGAATGTCTTTGGGGCATACTCGAACGCAATTCTGGGCATTGCCGCAGCTGGTTATGCCATCGGCTCCCATGATCGAGCGCAGACGCTCTTGCTTGTTCAGCTTGCCGGTGGGGTGAGCATTGAACAGACGGACCTGGGAAATGGCGGCAGGTCCGACGAACTTGTTTGCATGCCCAGTATTGGGACAGGCTTCGAAACAGCAGCCACAGGTCATGCAGCGAGACAGCTCATAGGCCCAGCTTTGAGTACGTGCAGACATGCGGGGCCCTGGTCCTAAATCGAAAGGACCATCTATGTCGATCCAGGCATGGGTCTTTTTGAGCGCATCAAACAAAAGGGTTCTGTCCACTTTCAGGTCGCGCACCAAGGGAAACTTGGTTAGCGGTTCCAGTCGAATGGGCTGCTTTAGATCGTCGATAAGAGCCGAACAAGCTTGGCGTGGCGTGCCGTTGATGATCATGGTGCAGGCCCCGCAAACTTCTTCGAGGCATACGCTTTCCCAAACCACGGGGGTAGTTGGTTTGCCTTGAGCGTTTACGGGGTTCTTCCTGATTTCCATCAGGGCCGATACCACGTTCATATGCGGTTGATAGGCAACGCTGAATTCTTCCCAGTGTGGTTTTGCATCGGGGCCCTCTTGTCGCTTGATGATGAGGCGAATAGGATCATGAACTGCGGTTTCTGTATCCATAGCGAGCCTCCTCCTAATGAGCTTTCGTGTAATCGCGTTTACGAGGCGTAATGAGCGAGGTATCTACCTCTTCATAGCTGAGCACCGGGCTGTGCGAAGCAGCGTCGTAACGCGCGATAGTGGTTTTCAGCCATTCTTCATCGTTGCGATCGGGGAATTCCGGTTTAAAGTGGCTTCCCCTGCTTTCGTTTCGCTCCAGCGCGCCCTTTGTGATGACCTTGGCAAGATCAACCATGCCATGAAGCTGGCGAACGAACGGCACATTTGCATTGCTCCAGGTTGCTTTGTCTTGAACGCCGATACGGGAAAGTCGCTCATCGATCTCTTCGAGCTTAACCAGCGTTTCGGTCAAAGCCGCATTGTTGCGAACTACGGTGACATTCTTTGTCATCAGCTCGCCCATTTCCTGATGCAGGCGATAGGCGTTTTCGCTGCCATCAAGCTGCAAAATGCTTCGGTAATCCGATTCGTCCTTTGCGGTGGCTGCTTCATAGACGCTTTGGGGGATGCTCTGGCCTTCTGGGAGCCCTTTGGCATAGGCGGCGGCATTGGGCCCGGCGGTCATGCCAGCGAATACAGCAGAGAGAAGGGAATTTGCCCCAAGGCGGTTTGCTCCGTGTTGGGTATAGTCGCATTCGCCTGCGGCAAACAGACCTGGAATGCTTGTTTGCTGATCAAGGCCTACCCAAAGCCCGCCCATTGAGTAGTGGACGCTGGGCGCCACGCGCATGGGCACCTTGCGCGGGTCGTCGCCTACGAACTTCTGGTAGATATCCAGGATGCCTTCCAGCTTCGCGTTCAAGATGGATGCGGGGATATGGGAAACGTCCAGATACACCACGTTTTCGTCGTTGATACCCAGGTGCTGGTTCACGCATACGTCGAAGATCTCGCGTGTGGCGATATCGCGCGGTACCAGGTTGCCGTATGCGGGGTACTTTTCTTCCAGGAAATACCAAGGCTTTCCGTCCTTGTAGGTCAAAACCCTGCCGCCCTCACCGCGCGCTGATTCGCTCATCAGGCGGTTTTTGTCGAAGCCGGGAATTGCAGTGGGGTGAATTTGGATAAATTCACCGTTGGCATAGAGCGCTCCTTGCTGATAGCAACGAGCTGCGGCATAGCCGGTGTTGATGGTGGAATTGGTTGATTTGCCAAATACGGCGCCGCAGCCACCGGTTGCGATAACGACCGCATCGGCAGGGAAAGCGCGTATTTCCATAGACGTAAGATCCTGTGCGGTGATTCCGCAGCAGGTGCCGTTATGGATTATGGCGGAAACGAATTCCCAACCAATATAGGTGTGAACCTTGCCTTCAACTTCAAGGGCGCGTACTTGTTCATCGAGCGCATAGAGAAGCTGTTGGCCGGTTGTGGCACCGGCGAAGGCGGTGCGTCGTTTTTGTGTGCCGCCGAATCTGCGCAGGTCAAGCAAGCCTTCGGGGGTTCTATTGAACATTACACCCATGCGGTCGAACATGTTGACTATTTTAGGGGCAGCTTCGCACATGGCGCGTACCTGTGGCTGGTTCGCCAAAAAGTCGCCGCCGTAAATGGTGTCATCGAAGTGTTCGTCTACCGAATCGTCTTCGCCTTTGGTGTTCAGCGCGGCGTTGATTCCCCCCTGAGCGCAGGCGGAATGCGAGCGTTTGAAGGGCACGAGCGAAAACAAGTCAACGCTCAAGCCTGCTTCTACGATTTTCAAAGTTGCCATCAGCCCCGCAAGGCCTCCACCGACAACTGCGATTGATCCTTTGCTCATAACAGCCTCTTTCTTGTAGCGTGCGGGTTTAGCCGACAAAGGCGAACAGTGCCTTTAGGCTAAACGCAGCGAATGCGATAAACAGGGCGAATAGTACGTAGCCTGATATTTTCTGAGAGCGAGGTGAAACGGTGATTCCCCAGGTGATAAGGAACGTCCAAAGACCATTGCAGAAGTGATAGATGCTGCAAAGAAGGCCTATGACGAACAGCGCAAGCCCGATTGGCGTGGCAACGATTCCCGCCACCATGGCATAGCTCGGATCGACACCGGTAAGCTCAACTTGCAGCTTTGTGCCATAGATATGCCATACCACAAAGAGCAGTGTGACGATGCCCGCTATACGCTGCAGTACGTAGCACCAGTTGCGGAAGTAGCGGTAGCGTTGCACGGTAACGCTCGAGGTGAGGGAGATGTAGACGCCGTAGAGGGCATGGAATAAAAGGGGCAGGAAAATCACGAATGTTTCCAGCACAACCTTGTAGGGCATATGGGCCATAAACGAGCCCATGGTGTCGTATGGGGCGGTACCCCAGTTTGCGGAGTAGTTTACGCACATATGGAAGCAGAGAAAGATTCCCAGTGGAAATACGCCCGCGAACGAGTGCAGTTTCCGTAGGAAGTTGGCGCGGCGGTCTTTGTCCATGATCCCCTCGATTCCGTCGCCTTTTGGCCGTTAGACGGTTTGCGTTCAGGCGGGCACTGCGATTCCCCATGCAGCTGCCAGCTTGATGCAGAAGCTGGGCCTCAACGCAAAATCCCAGCTCATCTTTAAAAAGTATACCGTTATCCTTGCGGGTGTTCGCGGAGTGCCCGGTGCCGATTCATTGCATTTTTTCGGCGATTCATACATTGGCAACCAGGTAAGGTTCGTTCTTGTGATCAGGGTTGGTCACTGCGCTTTAGCGGTGTCGCAAGCTGAGGGCGATGTGAAGCAGGGCGGGTAAGAAGCTGGTTAATCCAACAAGGCGCCTTTGTTGAGTGGAGGAGTGGCGGTGGGAGAACTTCATTAGCAAAATAGGGGTGCGTAGCTGCCCAGGGGGCTTCGATAGGGGCCAGCGGCGAATCGAATTCCATCAACAGCATGGTGACCGTTGGTTTTTAGCGGGCTTGAACAGGGGTATTCTTGTGAATGGAAAAAATGAGGGGGTACCCATGAAGAAAGCAAACTTCCATGCAGCTAATACCGTGTTGATGTTCGAAGGCGGCGGGATGCGTGCGAGCTATACGGCAGCAATGGCGTCGCTTCTGCTTGAGCAGAACATAACCTTCGGTCACGTGTGCGGTATTTCTGCTGGTGCAAGCCATACCGTGAACTATCTTTCGGGAGACATTTGGCGCACTCGTACCAGCTTTACCGATTTGGTAATGGAACCTGAATTCGGTGGCGCTAAGACGTTCGCCCAGGGTAAGGGCATGTTCTCCGCTCATTGGATCTACGAGGAAGCCGGTTTGCCCGAAGGCGTATTGCCGTTTAATTTCGAGGCGTTTGCGCAGAATCCAACCCCTTGCTCAATCCAGGCATTTGATCGCGATACCGGCGAATCGGTGGTCTGGCACAAGGAAGACATGGCTACGTTGAAGGACGTGATGGTGCGTGTGCGTGCTAGCAGCACCCTTCCGGTGGTAATGCCGCCGGTTCATATTGGCGATCATGTCTACTACGATGGCGGCTTGGGCGTTGGTGCTGGTATCCCGTTGCAGCTAGCGCTTGATTCAGGATGCCCCCGTATTCTTGCCATCCTCACGCGATCTAAGGGCTTCCGCAAGCCTGTTGACGACATCGGCGCAAGTGCCAAGGCAATCGCCAACAGCTATCACCGGTACCCGAAGGTGAAAGAAGCCCTGCTTACGCGCAATGAACGCTACAACGCCGAGCTCGAAAAACTCGAGGCATTAGCAGAGGAGGGGAAGGCCTTCATCGTATATGCCGACAAGATGGCTGTAAGCAACAGCACCACCGATCTGGAGCGTTTGCGCGCTAGCTACTTCGACGGGTACAACCAATATCAAGATCAGCTGCCGGAAATCTTGGAATGGCTTAAAGCCGGGGAATAGCACCTACATAAAGGTGATGCCCAGCGCCTGGAACAGGAGTCCCCATGCAACGCCTGTGGCATAAAGTCCCGCGAGGATTGCCACGTTTTGCCCGACACGACGATTTTCGCCGAAGAGCACCAGGATGCCTACTCCTGCGGATACCAACAGGCCAGAAAGCATGGCGCCTGTGCCCAGCATGCCATCAAGGTATAGCTGGGTTATCACTACGCTGGCTCCGCAGTTGGGAATAAGCCCAACCAGCGCCGAGCCGAAGATCGCAAGCCCAGGGTTTGAGGCAAGGAACGCGGCAACTGCCTCTTCGCCGGCAACCTTCATAACGGCTACCAGTGCGAGCGAGATAAGAAACACGATTATCGATACTTCAAGAGTGTGCTTAATCGCGCTTACTGCTATTTCGGCCCAGCCAGTATGCGCGCTGGCGCAATGGCAGCTGGGGTTGTGACAATGGTCGGGCCCGAAAGCGTGCTCTTCGGCATGTTCGTGTTTGCAGTTGCAGAAACGGGCGTGTTCGTGATCGTGTTCTTGCGTTGCTTTGGTTTGGGCAAGATGAAGGCGGAAACGCAAAACTCCGTCAATCGCAAAGCCCATGACCATGCCGATGACAACTTTCACACCAACAATGCCTGCCATTACGTGCCAGTCAACCTGTTCGGCGATGAACAGCGGCAGCATTTCATCGGATGTGGAAAGCAGTACCGCAAAGAGGGTGCCCAGAGTGATTGCCCTGCTGGAAAACAGTACAGCACCAGCGGCGGAAAAGCCGCATTGGGGAATGGCGCCCAGCACGGCGGCCACGGCGGGGCCGAGCTTGCCTGCTTTCTGCACCAATTCTTCGGTTCGATTGCCGGCTTTGTGCTCGAGGGCTTCAAGAAGGAAATACGTCACCAACAAAAACGGAACAAGATAGATGGTGTCTTCGAAGGCGTGTTCGAGAAGGTGGGGAATAAGCTCGAGCATCCGCTACTCACCGCGCTTTGCCAGGCATGCTTCGCACAGGCCGTACAGCACCGTTTTCGTGGGATTGATGCGTACGTGATGGTGCTCGATAACATGCTCGTAGAGCTTCTGCAGCTCACCGCAGTCGATGGGCGAAAGATTCCCGCACTCCTCGCACTTCAGGAAGAAGTACACGTCTTCAGGGGCGTCGGGAAGAAAGCGGTAGCAAATGCTGGACGTGCCTTCGATGCTGGTGCGGGCGATGATGCCCTCTTCTTCAAGGCGCTCAAGGTTGCGATATACCGTAGCGGTTCCCACTTTGGTGCCCTGGTCAGCCAAGGCATTTACGATGTCCTTGCTCGTGAAGAAGGCGCCTTGATGCGCTTGGATGCAGGAAAGGATAAGCTCCTTTTGCTTGGTGCGGTATTGCTTGGTGTTGCCTGTGCTTGCCATGCCTTATCTTTCGTTAGTGTGCGCGGATGCGCCCCCCAGGAGGGTTGGTGCATAAAATGAAAACGAATCTCATTTTATTGGCGGAATGACGTTAGTCAATAGAAATGAGAAAAGTTCTCATTTCTGAGAACTTTCGATAACGCATGCAAGCATGTTCAAATGAGGGCGTGTTGTTTCGAAGTGGATATGTGTGAGACGTCTACCTGGCATTTCCGTGGAGCTAAGGCAAATTGCGAACTGTTTGCCAGGCGGTCCCCGTTGAGCCTCTATATGATTGCCTCATGTTTTGATGGGCGGCGATTGTACAGCATGCGATGCGACGAAGGTGTTAGGCGCGTGTGCAGGCAGGGTCCAAAGCTTGTTCGCGGTTTCGGGGCGGTTACAAGGCGCTGGCCGCATGCCCGGACTGGGCGCTACTCCTGGTTCGTTGGGCCTTCGTCGTTTTCCGAATCGTCGCCCTTGTTTTTGCCAGCTTTCTTTTTTGCCAACTTTGCCCAGGCCGAATCGGAGCAAATAAGAAGCGCGCCTAGTATGAACCAGACGGCAGGGTGGATACCCAGCACGGGAGCTTGCCCGGCAAGGTCGACGATTCCGATGCATATCATCGCAAAGCCAAGAATTACCGATCCGATCTTCATGAGTTTGCTCCTTTCTGTGTCTGCGCTGTTATTTGCGGGTTAGCTCCCATGATAGGACTTAATGGGGAATCGTTTCTCCCGTATCGGCAAAGGATCTGGTAATCTCGTGCATTCCCCGTGCGCGTTTCCTGTTGCATTTCTTCGGGCAGCGTGGCGCGGAGTTGAGGGATCTATACTTATTGAGACGCAGGGTTATCCTGCGTTTGTGGTATTTGCGCTTTCGGCGCCGCACAAAGAAAGGCTAGCTTCTATCAGCATGCAGGGAAGACACGCGAAGAATACGCAAGGCGGTCAATCCTTCAGGGAGCGCGCACGCACCGCTGCGCAGCAGGCGAGCAAAAGGGACTCGACGGTTTCTTTTGCCGATACCTTCCGCGAAACGCGCGGCAACGGCAGACGTCGGCAGCGGCCCGATAGTAAACCCCGCAAACCCCGCAAGATGAATCCGGTCAAAAGGGCGGTTAACAATTGGTGTAACCGTCTTCTGGGCGTTGTTTCTGAAGGGTCGTTCGACCAGGAAGAAGAATTTGCTTCCCATAAAACAACGCGCGATTACATTTGCAACACCATCGGCACGGGTGCATGGGGCATGGTGTTCCCTATCCTGACCATTGTGGTAACGCAGCTGTGCGGTGTCGAACAGGCGGGCATGTTTTCCATGGCGTTCATCATCGGCACCCTGCTGATGATCATCGGCAATTACGGCATGCGCACTTATCAGGTTTCCGACATCAAGGAAACGCATTCGTTCTCGGACTACCAGATCAGTCGCGTAATCACGTGCATTGCGATGATGGCAGTGGCCTATGTGTACTGCGGAATTCGCGGATACAGCGAGCAGATGTTCACCATCTGCATGGGCGTGTGCGTGTACAAGATGATCGACGGCTTGGCCGACGTGTACGAAGGGCGTCTTCAGCAGAAAGACAAGCTCTATCTTGCGGGAATCTCTCAGGCATTTCGCTCGGTAGTTGTGTTCGTGGTGTTCTCGCTATTCCTGCTGGTAACGCGTGACTTGGGGGTCTCCAGTATCGCAATGGCAGTGGCAGCCGTCGCTACGTTCTTGGTGCTTACGTTTCCCTTGGCGTTGTTGGAAACGCCGAAATCGCGTAGGCAGAGTACCCAGAGCATCATCGCCCTGTTCAAACAGTGTTTCCCAGTGTTCATCGCGCTGTTCATGTATGCCCTTATCGACAACATGCCGAAGTTCGTTATGGAAACGGCGCTCAGCTATGACAACCAGCTGTATTTCAACGCGCTGTATTTCCCGGCGCAGGCTATATTGCTTACGGTTGGTTTTGTGTACAAGCCGTTGCTAGTACGCATGGCCCAGATGTGGGCCGATGCCGAAAAGCGCAATCGATTCCATCTGGTTATCCTTGCCATTGTGGCCATGGTTATCGCGCTAACGCTGGTGGTTATCTTCCTTATGGGTTGGATCGGCATTCCTATCATGAGCTTTATGTACGGCATCGATTTCGAGCAATTCAGGGGCTTGAGCTTCATCATGATCGCCGCAGGTGGCGTAACGGCTATCATCGACTTCCTGTATCAGGTAATCACGGTGCTGCGCCGCCAGAAGTCGGTTATGAAGCTGTACGTTATCACCTTCGGCTTTTCGCTGTTCGTGCCCATCTTGCTCATCGATTTCACGGGCTTGCCGGGTGCGGTGATTGGCTACCTTATTGTTATGACCATCTTGATGGTTTTGCTGGTGTGGGAGTACATCAGCATCTGCCTCGACCTTTCCAAGCATCCCATTTCGCAAGAGCCTGTCTCTGTTGCTGCCGACGAATAGCGCTGGCAGAGTCCTGATGGGCCTTGTTGCGATTGGGGAGGAAGACATATTCTCAGATTAAAAAGGAGCGGCATCCGCGTTGTTGAGCCGCCTCCCATTTCTCGTGTCCAAGAAATGGGAGGTGGCTCGTGCTTACGGATGCCGCTCCTTTAGTAGCTAGCAGCTTTGAGGTTATCTTGCGTTCTTCGGCGTTAGGAGCGTGCCAAGCCGTCCACGGAAAGAACCACGCCGGAGATGTAGCTTGCCATGTCCGAGGCAAGGAATACGTAGGCGTTGGCAATGTCTTCCGGTTCGCCCATGCGACCAAGCGGAATGGTGGCAATAAGAGGATCGATAACTTCCTTGGGCAGGGCATCTACCATGTCGGTGTGCGTAACGCCTGGTGCCACTGCGTTGACGCGAATCTGGTCAGTGGCAAGCTCTCGTGCGAGGGACTTCGTCAGGCCGTTTACCGCAAACTTGGATGCGGGGTAGGCGCAGCCGGAAGGCTGACCGTAGATGCTCACCATAGAGCTTGTGTTGATAATGGCGCCGCCGCCCTGGGCGCGCATGAAAGGTGCAACTGCCTTGCAGCAGTAGAACACGGCATTGACGTTGAGTGCCATGGTTTTATCGAACGCGGCGGGGTCGTAGTCGTAGATGGATTCGCGGGCGGAAACGCCAGCGTTGTTGCCAAGGATATCGATTCGGCCGAAGGCTTTGTTTACCTTCGCGAATTCTGCGGCAATGGAGTCGGGATCCGTCATGTCGGGCCAGATGCCCATTACCTCATAGTCGGGGTTGATTGCTTTCAGCTTTTCAACGGCTGCGCTTGCCGTTCCTTCGCGCGAGCCGCACAGAGCAACTTTGGCCCCGTTGTCCAGAAATGCCTTAACAATAGCGAATCCGATACCGCGCGTACCGCCAGTAACGATTGCGGTTTTCCCCTTGAGCAATTCCATGTCATCCTCCTTGGAGCGGAATGGGTACCTTTTTATTCTTCCATTCAGCCATAGGGAGCGAGGGGAGTTTGGAGCGAGTGGGAGAAGTTCACGGTCGTCGGTTAATTATCTGATTTGAGAATAATTGCGTTGCTGGTTGCTTGTATGGTCGATTGACACCGTCTGTTGCGGCATTGATTGCCTGTTTGAGTAGTTCCGCTCTTGCTGCGCAAGCTGGGCCCGGGCTGGGGCATCCCTTGCTCGCAAGCTGGGCCCGGGCTGGGGCATCCCTTGCTCGCAAGCTGGGTACCAGGTTGGCACAACCCTTGCCGCGCAAGCCGGGTACCAAGCTGGCAAAGCCCTTGCCGCCACCAAGCTGGTGCAGCCCCTGCCGTGTATGTCTGCGCCGGATTGGCGCCGGCAACACTAGTGAAACGCGGCTGGGCAAAGTTAGCCGACGTCATGTGGGAAAAGCACGCCGAAACCCCTCGATTTCGTTGCCTTGACCACTACTAACCAATATCTAGCGATGCGTTTTCCCCGATAGGTGGGCATAATTCGCGCTAATGCTGCCGCGCAAAGGCAGCTGAGGATCTGAGAGGAGAGTAATAATGGCTATTTCGACTGAGATCGTAGGCAAGACCTTCGGACCGTTTGTGCGCGACTACACCTTCAAGGATTTGGAGATTTGCGCGTTGGGGTGCGGTGCTGGCTGGGACGGCCACGTCGATCTTGACTATGTTAACGAGGGCGATGCGAAAAACCCTGAGCTTAAGGTTCTGCCCATCTTCGCAGTGCCGCTTACAGTTAACGAGGAAATGACCACCACGCTCGATTACGGTTTCGATTATTCCGGATCGCTGCATTATGGCATTGACGTTCATTTTCATGCGCCGTTCAAGATGGCCGACCACATTGAGACCTATGTAACCCAGGAAGCCATTTGGGATCGTGGTGAGGGACGCGGATCTCTTTCCAAGCAGGTAGGCAAGTCCTACTCTTCCGACGGTACGCATCTGTGCACGGTGGATACGTACGACTGCTGCATCTATGATGGCGGCTGGGGTGGCGAGCAGCCTCCGAAGGATGTTGTCGAGTATCCCGACCGTGAGCCAGACTTCGTTTACGAGGAAACCTATGGTTTGAATTGGCCTCTTGTGTATCGTTTGATGGGAGACTGGCATCAGCAGCACATCGACTGGTCCTATACCGAGCAGACTGGCCTTGAGCGCCCTATCGCTCATGGTGTAAGCAGCGCTGGTGTGGCAATGCGCCATGCTATCTCCCTGCTGTTCCCTGGTCATCCCGAGGCAATGACTCGCTTCAAGTGCCGTTTCACTTCGCCGGTTCTTCCTGGCGTTCGTTTGCGCACTGAGGTTTGGAAGACCGCCGAGGGTGAGGCAAGGTTCCGCATGGTTAACGCCGACGCCCCCGATTCCAAGCCGTTCTTGAACAGCTGCATCGTGGAGTGGGATCCCTCGCTCGCATAGCGAATCCGTTCCTGAAAAGGTCCGCCGAAGCCTCGGCGGACCTTTTTTCTTGCGCCCCATATCTGTATTGCAACCCCCATTTTTTGTCTTGCGAGCCCCCTGTTTTGTAGCCCTCCTTCGTGAGATTTGCCCTGCCGCCGTTGCTGGGGGTCGTGTGTTTTTTGCGGGGTCCCTCTTGCCCTCGCTAGGACTCGTGTGAGTTTCTCGGGTTCTGCCCTGCCGCCGTTGCTAGGACCCTGCGCTTTCGCAGAGTCTGCCCTGTTAATCTGGTTGGCTCGTGTGGTTTTGCCTTCTTACTTTTTTTTGGGGGGGGATGCCCTTTTGCCCTTGCTAGGGGATTTCACGCGTTTTTCGCATGGTCTCGTTCCTGTCGTAGCAGTCCGCCCATCGTGAAAACAAAAATTGCGGCATCTTTGCAACTTTTTTGCGATTAGGGGCTCATTTTTCAATCTCGTAAAGCGAAAACGGCCGCTAAACGGCGGATTACCTGCGGTTTTGTATCTCGGTCTGCGATCGGAAGGCACGCAACAATTGCCAATCGCAAAAAAGTTGCAGTTTGAGTCGAATTTTTGTTTTCAGTCTCCCGTAGACGGCTTCTTAACGGTGCTATGGGCGGGGTGACTCGGCCGCAGCGTGTGCATCGTCGGGAAGTCCAGCGAAGTGGGGCTATGGGAAAAGTGGGCCATAGGACAAAAAGGGGCTATAGGGCGAAAAGCGTGCTTGGTCAGTTTGTCGCGTATCCATATGGGCAGTTCAGGGTAGGGCTAGGAATGGCTAGGGCCCGAAATGGCCCTAAGAACCAAAACGGCTCGAGTGCACTTTTCCTATAACCTAAATTTGCTGGCTAGAAAACAAAAAGCCTGCAACCGAAGTTGCAGGCTGAACACTTGGTAGCCTCGATCGGATTCGAACCGACGATCTCCGCCTTGAGAGGGCGGCGTCCTAAACCGCTAGACGACGAGGCCATGAGCGCATATTGGCTGGGGTGGAAGGAGTCGAACCCTCACATACGGTACCAGAAACCGCTGTCCTACCATTAGACGACACCCCAATGAGTTGTGCGTTGCTTTCGCATCGCTTCCTCGGTGGTGTTACCCTTTGCCAAGGCGCGAATCAGTATATTACGGATCGGGGCACTCTCCGTCAACCCCCTTTTTTGAAAAAAATTGCTGATTCTGCAGGTAATATATAAAACACCAGGTGAGCGTGGTGCAGGTGGGTCTTTTATGAAAAACCACCGCAGTACCGTGCGTTCGCGTACGATGAAAACCATCTACCCACCCTTGCGTGGGTAGTTTGCTGTTTGTCGTTCATTGCTAGGCAAATTGCATCAAGCACTCTACGGAAGGGAAGCGCATGTCGCCTGACATTCTTGTTGAAGCCTTAAAGGCGTTGCTGCTCGGTATCACCGAGGGCATCACCGAATGGCTCCCTATTTCCTCGACAGGTCATATGATTTTGGTCGACGAATTCGTGAAGCTCAATGTAAGCGATAAGTTCCTGGAGCTGTTTTTGGTGGTTATCCAGATTGGTTCCATCATGGCGGTTGTGGTTACCTTCTGGCATAAGCTGAATCCCGTTTCGCGTACAAAGGACGAAACCGAGCGCCGCAACACATGGCACATGTGGGGCATGGTTGTTATCGGCAGTATTCCTGCTGCAGCTTTGGGTCTTGCCCTGGACGACTGGGTTCACGACCATTTCTATAACGCCTATACCGTTGCCGCCATGCTTATCTTCTATGGCATCATCTTCATTGTCCTGGAAGCGCACAACCGCAAGCGCGCTCGCGAGGTTATCGAATCGGCGGAGCAGCCGCGCGGCAAGCACGCCCGTAAAATCGACGCTTCCGACCCCGAGTCGGTTGAAAGCGCCCTGTTCCGCATCACTGATCCGTATGACATGGATTGGAAAACCGCTCTGAAGATCGGCTTCTTTGAGGTTTTGGCAATCGTTCCTGGCACCAGCCGTTCGGGCGCCACCATCATCGGCGGTATGTTGTGCGGCTGCTCTCGTACTGCTGCGGCAGAATTCACGTTCTTCTTGGCCATCCCTGTAATGTTTGGCTGGGGTATGGTTAAAGCTGTCAAGTTCTTCTTGGCGGGCATTGCCATGACGCAGGTTGAAATTGCGGTCCTGGTGGTTGGTATTGTTTCAGCTTTCGCCATGGGTATGATCGCCATCCGCTTCTTGATGGGCTACATCAAGCAGAACGACTTCACCGTTTTCGGTGTGTACCGCATATTTGTTGGCTTGGTTGTGCTGGGTTACTTTGGCACTAAGGCCCTTGGTATTTTCTAAGGCGTTGAATGGTATCCTTAAACCATGAGCAAAGGAAGAAAACATACTCGACGCAAAGCTCTTTCCGAAGAGGAAAAGGAGCAGTTGCGGGAACGGTCCAATAAGTGCATTTCCCGTTACTGCAATTATGCTGCGCTTGTCATTATATTGGTGGCGCTCGCTTCCTATGTGGTAGGGAGGGGCGATGTATTCTTCGGCCAGTTCGGCATCATGGTTTCCATCGCGTTATTGGCTATAGCGGCCATCAACGATCCAGCACGAAAATAGAACTGCTCTAACGGCCCCTCGGGGCCGTTTTTCGTATGAACGGGTTCTATGTTTCCAGCTTGTTTCAATAATGCCCAACTCGGGTAATAGCGGCGCAAGGAGGCTTATTGGCCTGGCGTTTTGTTATCATAGGCTAACAGCGCCTATAGGGTGCGCTTACCGTCTTTTCGTGAAAGGAGTATGAGATGTCGGAAAAGAACGAGGCATTCGAGGAAATCGAGAAGCATCGTGCCGAGATCGACGCAATCGATCAAAAGCTCGTCGCTCTTCTGAATGAGCGAGCCGGTCATTCCTTGGACATCCGAGCCCTTAAGCCCGATGCCCACATGGGTTTGTATGACCCGAAACGCGAGGAAGAGATCTTTGCGCGCGTTGCAACGTACAACGAGGGCCCTCTGTATAACGAAAACCTTACTGAGATCTATCGCGGAATCCTTAAGGTTATGAAAGAGGTACCCTCCCGTGATTAATCCACTTTCCTCACTCCCCAATTACGGCACTCGCACTAACGAGATCACCCTTTACGCTGGTCCCTGCTCTGTTGAATCTGAAGAGCAGTTCAATGAAGTTGCCGAATGCATTGCCGGCCTTGGCCTTACCTGGATTCGCGGTGGCGCCTTCAAGCCCCGCACGAACCCCCATTCGTTCCAGGGTCTGGGCGAAGAAGGCTTGCAGATCATGAAGGCTGGAGCTGAAAAGTACGGCCTGAAAACCCTCACCGAGGTAATGGACTCCGCTCATTGCGAAATGGTGCATTCCTATGTTGACGGTCTTCAGATCGGTGCTCGCAACATGCAGAATTTCAGCTTGCTAAAGAATGTTGGCAAGGTTACCGCCCAGTCTCACAAGATGGTGTTGCTGAAGCGCGGCCTTGCGGGCAGTATTTCCGAGTGGCTTTCTGCTACGGAATATCTGACCATGGGCGGCAACGACAACATCGTGCTGTGCGAGCGCGGCTTGCGCACCTTCGAAACCGCTACGCGCTTCACGCTTGATATTTCTTCTGTTCCGGTTATTCACAAGCAGTCGATATTTCCTATTTGCGTGGATGTTTCGCATCCCGCTGGAGTACGCGACTTGGTGCCTTCTTTGGCATATGCCGCCGTCGCCGCTGGTTGCGACAGCATTATGATTGAAGTTCACCCGAACCCCACTGAAGCGCTTTCCGATGGTCCCCAGCAGCTTACGCCTGCTCAGTTCACCGAACTGGTAGCCCAGCTGCGCGAGATCGCCGCAGTTTTCGGCAAGAAGATCGTTTAGGTTGCGCTGATCTACGATCAGCGCAACTCTCGCATGAGACGTTATGACGCTGCGCGGGATTCTGGCGAGCACAGCTGCCGCTCCAAGCCCGCTGGACGTGCGAAGCACGCCTGGCACGGTCTTTCGCGGCATCTGTGCTCGCCAGAATCCCGCTCGCTGTTACGTCCGATAATGTGAGTCCATTAACGCCCTTTCGGGCGTTTTTTGTTTTTGGGTGAAGGAACTGTCAAATAGGGACTGATGCTTTTAGTGCTTTCGGACAATTTGCAAGCAAAGTGAAATGCGCCAAAAGCCCCATCTTTTTAGATGCTTGCCGCAGGGCGAAAATTCTGTTCAATCAGGACGTTTTTCAAGCCTTATCAGCCAAAACAATGTTAAGGTCGCTCATATCCTTCCGGGAGAAAGGAAGAAAATGCGCCTTTCGAAGAACGTACAATCGCGAGTTGTTGCTGTGTTGGTTTCGCTGTTCTTGGGTTTTGTCATGCCCTGGGTTCTCCAGGCCAACCGGGATTTTCGCGGGGAAGCTCAATTTAAGTTCGACCCATCGGCTATGTTCGCCAGCACGGTTGCTGAGGTTCTTGTTAGCATCGTGTTTGCCGCGGTGTTCGTCGTTTCGCTTCTTTACCTCGCAAATCAATCGAACTCTCGAAAGCTGCTTTTGTTCGCAGGTGTCATATCTCTAGTTGCTTTTGTCGGATTCACCATGACATATTCGCTTTTCATTTATGGCAGCGTATACGGTTGGATTTACTACGCTCTTTTCCAAATGTTTCCTGGTCTGATTCTCGTAGTGGGCTACGCCGCGGCCGCAATAATTGCTCCGCTGATAAAACCTTCCAGCAGGAACTAGCTTCTCTTTTTAGACACCTATCTGTTTTTATGCGCAACAGGGATATCAAGCATTATTTGAACTTCATGCGATTCGGAGTTCAAAAGGGTGGCTATTTCCTTGATTAGCAAATCTCCGCATGTTTCTAGCTCATTTTCCCTAAGCAATTTTTCTGTATCGCTTAGTAAGGAAAATAGTGGGTTATCTTCCTGAAAAGCAGGTTCATTCGTCTTATCGAAAGAGAAGCGGTGCATAGATTGAAAACGAAGTCCTGCCGGTCTTTTCTCGCATTTGTCCAGGCTAGCTGTGCTTTCTGAAATTTCAGAGCTTATGCTGAAATCGCTTTCGTAGTCGCCTTTTAAGAATGCGTCTTTGCCAACCTTGTAGAGGTTGGGGAGAGATTGCTTGCTTCTTTCAGATTCTTCCTTGAATGACTTTTCATGTTCGGCGATTTTCAGAAATAGCTCTTCCTGGTTGCTACTTTGCAGAGGGATTCTTGTCGACAGGAAGTAGGATTCTTCCTCTTCGACCAGGCGCCAGTTGTTTACACTGCCCAACTTATCTGATTGCCATTCCTCTTGCGTCTGAAGCGATGCAATTGCCGATTCAATAAGCTGTCGCTTTCTTTCAATTTCCCTAGCTTTTGCTTCGATTTCGCCTTTCTTGTCATTGAAAAGCTGAAGGGTCATTGCGGGGTCATGCTGTCTCTGGAAGTTTCTGATTTCTTCAAGGGAGCATCCTGCATCTTGCAACGAGGCAATGGTAAGGAAGTCGATTATCTGAGATGCGGAATAAACTTTGTATCCATTCTCGTTAATGGAAGTGGGCTTAAGCAGGCCGATTTCATCGTAGTGCCGAAGGGTGTCTTTTGTTGTTTGGCACACTTGAGCGAATTTTCCTGCATACATGGGAAACATCCTTCTGGTTTTTCTTGACCATGGGGTAACCCCACACCTTAAGCTCGTTGTCGATTTTGAAAGTTTAACCTGTTAGTTTGCTTGTTTTGGGGTGAATTGGTTTTCTTTCTGCGGTCAGTTTAGATTCTTGGGAAAAGAGAAACGATGAATCTTGACGTATTTACGATAGGCATTGTTGCGGAAGTCCTCTTCCTTTTAATCGTTTTGATGCTTATATGGCGCAGGGTCGCTTTCGATGAGCGAACGGAAGTGCCTGTTTGCAGAAAGGTCAGAGATGCGGCTTCGGGCATTGCGAAAGAGTATATTCCCGCTCCGGTTTTTCGTGCTATGCAAATCGAGAGCCGCATGTTCAGGTCCGTCTGCTTGTTCGTTACTCGAAAAACGGATTTGCCTTCAGGGGCTAAGGAAATACCCTATGGGAAAGATTGGCGCGTAACGGGTGTTTTCTTGGCTGCCATTGCCTTTGTAGAGATTGTCTCCATGGACATGGTTTGCGTCCATTTCGCTGGAGCTCGAAGTGTGGTTCGGGTATTGGTTCTGATTTTGTCGGTCTATGGTTTCGTCTGGTGTCTTGGTTTTGTCGTAGGTTCAAAAACCATGCCATGCTATGCGGTCGAAGAGGGGATTGTCCTGCGGTGTGGGATTATGCATCAAGTCGAAATACCCTGGGAATGCGTATCTTCTGTTTGCCTAAAGAAAGTTGAACTAGAAAAGAGAGGCGGCCTTATTCGCTCGGGCCGACATCTTTATTTGAACAACGCTTCCCAAACGAATGAACTCACACTATGTATCTACGAGGATTCGAAGGTGATTATCAACGGGAAACCAAGCAAGGGCGCTGTCTTAAAAATATCGTTTAGTGCCGATAATCCTTCTGCGGCAAAAGGGATTATAGAAGGTTATTTGGATAAATGAGTCTGTCGCCATCTGCCCATTCGAACAAACCGTAGGGATACTGCGGATAGGGTGGGGCATTGTCGCTTGGCGCGGTAGAATAGCAACCCGAAATAAAACGTGAGTGCCGCGCAGGCCTTAGAGCCTGTGCGGTTTGTTGTGTTAGGACGAATTGCATGCCCATCGATCTTGATACCCTCAATGGCCCTCAGCGCGAAGCGGTGTTGTGCACGGAAGGCCCCCTGTTGGTTTTGGCGGGTGCCGGTTCCGGTAAAACCCGCGTACTTACCCATCGCATTGCTCATTTGGTGGAAGATCTGAACGTTGCCCCTTGGCAGATCATGGCCATCACGTTCACCAATAAGGCTGCTGCTGAAATGCGCGAGCGTCTGCAGAGCCTTATCGGTGGCGGCGCGCGTGGCATGTGGGTTTCCACCTTCCACAGCATGTGCGTGCGTATCTTGCGCACCGACTGCGAGCGCGTAGGGTTCGCCAAGGGCTTCACCATCTACGATGACAGCGATTCAAAGCGCCTGGTCGAACAGATCATGGACGAACTCAACATCGACAAAAAGCGCTATCCCATCCCTGCGCTTCGTAACCGTATTTCGCAGGCAAAGAACGACCTGCAGGTGGCAGAAGTGTTTGCCGAAAAGACATCCGACCAGGTGGGTCAGGTGGCGGCTCGCGTGTACACGCGCCTACAGGAGCGCCTGCGCCAGCTAAATGCCTTCGACTTCGATGACTTGCTGCTATACACCTGGCTTCTGTTGAAGAACCACCCCGATGTGTTGGCTGCCTATCAGAACCGTTTCCGCTACTTGATGGTGGACGAATACCAGGACACCAACCATGCCCAGTATGTGCTTACCCAGCTCTTGGCGGCAGCGCATAAGAACATCATGGTAGTAGGCGACGACGACCAGTCGATTTACTCGTGGCGTGGCGCCGACCTGCGCAATATTCTCGATTTCGAGAAGGATTACCCCGAAGCTCGCGTAGTGAAGCTGGAAGAAAATTACCGTTCTATGGGCAATATCCTTGCGGCGGCAAATGCGGTTATCGCCAACAACCTTACGCGCAAGCCCAAGAAGCTGTTCACATCAAAGCCTGCGGGCGACAAAATTTCGGTGTACAGCGCAACCGACGAACGAGATGAAGGCCGTTGGATTGCTTCGGAAATCGAGCATCAGCACGGCGAAGGCATGTCGTACAACCAAATTGCGGTGTTCTACCGCACCAATGCGCAGAGCCGCATGCTTGAAGATATGCTGATGCGCGCCGGTGTGCCGTATAGGCTTATCGGCGGTACGCGCTTCTTTGATCGTGCGGAAATTCGCGACGTAATGGCGTACTTGAACTTGGTGGTCAACCCTGCCAACGACGTTGCCGCCCATCGCGTTATCAACGTGCCCAAGCGCGGCATCGGCAAAACCACGGTAGAGCACATCGATTACGTTGCTCGCGAAACGGGTATCACGTTTTTGCAAGCAGCCGAGCTATGCATTGCCGACGATCAAATTCGCTCTGCAACGCGTAAGGCCATCGCGGAATTCGTGGCGCTCATCCACGAGGCTCAGGGTTATGCTGGCGACTTGCGCAAGGTGGTTGAAGCCATCGTGGACAAGGCGGGCCTTATTCGTGTCCTTGAAGCGGAAAATTCCGACGATGCTGCTGGCCGCATTGAGAACATCCAGGAGCTCTTTGGTGTAGTAGACGAATACGCCCAAACGCACGACGATGCCGATGCGTTGTTCGAGCCTCCTACGGCAGAAGGCGCGCCAGAGGCAGACGATGAGCCTCCCGTGCGCACCTTCCAGGCAAATTCATTGCCTGACTTCGTGGAATTGGTAACGCTGCGTACCGATATGGATACCGTGGCGGAAGACGGCGAAGCCATCACCATGATGACCATCCACGCCGCAAAGGGCTTGGAGTTCGACTGCGTATTCGTGGCGGGTATGGAAGAATCGCTGTTCCCCCATGGCAATTCGTCTCAGGATTCACAGGGCTTGGAAGAAGAACGCCGCTTGGCCTACGTTGCCATTACCCGTGCGCGCAAGAAGCTCTATCTTACCAACGCCTTCACGCGCCAGATCTTCGGTCAGTCAAGCGCCAACCCACCTTCGCGCTTCATCAGCGAAATTCCGCTGGAATTGCGCAAGGGTATCGGAATGGGCTCTGCAGGTTTTTCTGGCTCGGGCTGGGAAAAGCGCGGCAGCCGTCGCGGCATTGCCGGCTCTGGTTCCGAGGCGGGCGGCGGTCGCGTGTTCGGTCAGTCGAGCGCCTCAGGGTCTCGTCCTCGCCAGCAGGCACGCCCTGCGGTGAAGCCCGAAGCCCAGAAGAAGGCGGCGGCGAAGATGACGTTTGCCAAGGGCGATACGGTAGATCACAAGGTATTTGGCCGTGGCACCATTACCAAAGTGGACGGCGATACGCTGCATGTACGCTTCAGTCGCACCGGTCAAACCAAGAAGCTGCTGAAGGACTACGCGCCTATTGTGAAGATCGGCTAGCGCTGCAAATGAACTAGGCACTCAGAACAGTCGGACGAATGCCGCCGCAGGGTTGTTTGAGGTGAATTGCGCTGGCGCAAAACCAACTGGACCTAATGCGCACCGAGCATTTCCTGAAGGCTGCACGTAAACGTGCGGCCTTCTTTCATTTCGCGTTACAATAGATAAGTTCTACACGTTTGCGCGCACCGAAGCGCGCTTGTTGAGGAGGCTACATGGCTAACCAGGTTTTTATCGTAGGTCATAAGAACCCAGACAACGACTCCATCGCAGCAGCGGTGAGCTACGCATATTTGAAGAACGCCCTTGAGGCAAAGAAGGCTGAGCCGGAGGCAGAATATGTTGCCTGCTGCCTGGGTCCGCTTCCTCAAGAATCCGCAACTATCCTTGAGCAGGTTGGCCTGCCCGCTCCGAAGCTTATCGAAAAGGTTGGCGAAGGCGACAAGGTTATCCTGGTTGACCATAACGAGTCCACCCAGATGGTTGACGGCATTGCCGATGCTGAAATCGTTGAGGTTGTAGACCATCATCGCATCGCTGGCGATGTGGTTACCGGCAACCCCATCCTGTACCTGAACATCCCCGTTGGCTCTACGGCAACTATCGTAACCAAGCTCTATGAGCGGCTTGGTGTTGAGGTAACCCCTGCTATTGCTACGGTGCTTCTTTCCGCAATTATGACCGATACCGTAATTACCAAGAGCCCCACCTGCACTGATTACGACTTGGTTCAGGCAGAAAAGCTTGGTGCCATCATTGGCAAGAAGCCTACCGAATTCGGTCTTGAGGTATTTAAGATGCGCGGCGGCGACAACGATCTTTCCGTTGAAGAGCTGTGCACGCACGACTCCAAGGAATTCAAGAAGGGCGACGACGTATACATGGTTGCCCAGCACGAAACGGTAACGCTCGATGTTGCCATGGAGCGCGAGGCCGAATACCGCGAGTTCCTGCGCCAGAAGGTTGCCGAAAACGGCTACAAGTTTGCTCTTCTGCTTGTTACCGACATCTTCAACGAGGGCTCCAAGTTCATCTGCGAAGGCGACGTTGCTCCCGTATCTGAAGCATTCGGTATCGACGCTACGAAGGCCGAATGGGTAGACGGCATCCTGTCTCGCAAGAAGCAGGTTATTCCGCCTCTGTCTTAGGAGACGCTACGACTCCACTCTGGCAACGCAATGTAGTGGGAAAATAGGGACAGGTCCCATTTTCCCACTAGAGCGGGCATCCAATTGGGTGCCCGCTTTTGATTTGGGCTTGTTATTCGACTGAAAATAGGCCTGTGGGAAAATGGGACCTTTCCCTATTTTCCCACCGCTTGCTGTTACGTCCAGTAATGCGGCTAGCTCTAAACGGTTTTGATTTGGGACAACAAAAACGGGCACCCGATTGGGTGCCCGTTTCGTTTCGGTAGGGAAGTGCTTGTTGCTTACTTCAAGTCTTCCAGCTTGCCGTGCTTTTCGTAGCGGGTAAGACGGCTGATCTTGTTGTCGTCGTCTACGAATACCACGTGAGGTGCATGCTCCGGATCGGCGAATTCTTCGGGAGTCATCTGACAGTAGTTCATGATGATTACCTTGTCGCCCACGGTAACCAGGTGGGCAGCTGCGCCATTCAGGCAGATTACGCCACTGCCAGGCTCGCCGGCAATAACATAGGTTTCAAGACGATTGCCGTTGTTGCAATCGGAGATGGTAACCAGTTCGTATTCCTGGATGCCGGCTGCTTCCATCAGTTCGGAGTCGATGGTGATGGAGCCGATGTAATCAAGTTCCGCCTGGGTGACGGTTGCACGATGAATTTTGCCCTTAAGCACATTCAGCAGCATTAGGTTTGAACCTTCCTTCTTCGCATGATGTTCCACTCGAGGTTTCACTGCGTAGTAGCTATTATGCGCGGTTGCGCATAACCTGCCGTATTCTTGCGCAATATTGCGCTGCGTGCAAGCTTATTCGTCAAAATCGAACAAGTAATTGTCGATAAGGCGAGTTTTTCCGATGTAAACGGCAATAGCAACCAGGCCAGATTCGCCGAGCGAATCAACGGGCTGCATGTTGCCCAGGTCAACTACTTCGATGTAGTCGATCTGCGCCAAAGGCTCTGCTTCGATGATTTCGCGAACGGCAGTGCGAACGATGTCAGCATTGCGCTCGCCGCCTTCAATAAGATCCTGCGCAGCGAAGATGGAGCGGGAAAGGCACAGTGCAGCCTTGCGCTCTTCTGCGGAAAGGTAGCTGTTGCGCGAGCTCTTTGCCAGACCATCCTCTTCGCGAACGATGGGGCAACCGTATACCTTTACGTTCATGTTGAGGTCGGCAACCATACGCTTGATGATGGCAAGCTGCTGGGCGTCCTTCTGGCCGAAGAATGCCTTGTCGGGCTGCACGATGTTGAACAGCTTGTTCACAACCGTGCATACGCCGCGGAAGTGGCCGGGGCGTTTCGCGCCGCACAGCGTGTCGGTCAGGGTTTCCATAACAACATAGGTGTTGTAGTTCTTGGGATACATCTCTTCGGGCTTGGGATGGAATACTACGCTAACACCCTTGGATTCCGCGATAGCCGCATCGCGTTCCAGGTCGCGGGGGTAGTTGTCGTAGTCTTCGTTGGGGCCGAACTGGATGGGGTTCACGAAGACGCTGGTAACTACACGGTCGCATTCTTTTACGGCGCGCTCCATCAGCGACATATGACCTTCGTGCAATGCACCCATGGTAGGCGTGAGGCCAATGGTGAGCCCCTCAGCTTTCCATTCGGCGACCTGTGCCTTCATCTCGGCAACAGTGGTGATGATTTTCATTTTGTTCCTTTCGTCGTTCTGTCGAACGACGAAGGATCGCATGAGACGCCCTGACGTTGCGCGGCGCCCCAATAAGCATCTTGCTCCTCATTCGTCGCTCGCGTACGAAGTACGCTTCGCTCCTTTTTCGGGGCAATCTATCTTATTGGATGCGCCGCTCGCTGACGTATATGCAATCCCTCGCTTGTTTCCTTGCTGTTGGGTAACAGCATAGCGCTATTAAAAAGGAAATGGTTGGGTTTGCGCCCAACCATTTCTACTAATTAATAAAGTTTTTCCAGGGCTTCTTCGTCGATCTTGAAGGTGTGCTCTTCTGAGGGGAAGGTGCCGGCCTTGACTTCTTCGTCGTATGCCTTGAAAGCGGCGGTCATTTGCGGACCAATATTGCCGAAGTGCTTTACGAATTTGGGCTTGAAATCGCTGAACAAGGCAAGCATGTCCTGATAGACCAGAACCTGGCCATCGCAACCCGCACCTGCGCCGATGCCAATGGTGGGGATGTCGAGCTTTTCTGAGATGATGGCAGCAAGCTTTGCAGGAACGCATTCCAGCACAACGGCGAATGCGCCTGCTTCCTGGACCGCCAAGGCGTCGTCGATCATCTGCTGGGCTGCTTCGGCAGTTTTGCCCTGGACCTTGAAACCGCCGAAGGCATTGACCGACTGAGGCGTAAGGCCAATATGGGCACATACGGGAATGCCTGCTTTGGTGATGGCCTTGATCTGTTCGGCAACGCGCACGCCGCCTTCGAGCTTTACCGCGTTGGCGCGCCCTTCCTTCATCAGGCGACCGGCGTTGATAACGGCCTGTTCAATCGATACCTCGTAGCTCATGAATGGCATGTCGGCAATAACAAGCGCATTCTTGGCGCCACGGGCTACAGCGGCGGTGTGATGGATCATGTCTTCCATCGTTACCGAAAGCGTGTCTTCGTAGCCGAGCATAACCATGCCCAGGGAATCTCCGATAAGGATCGAATTGATTCCCGCTTCGTCAACCAACTTTGCGGTGGAGTAGTCGTAAGCAGTCAACATAGAGATCTTGGTGCCCTCATTCTTCATCTTCTTGAATGTGGCAACAGTATTCTTCATGTTCCCCTTCTTTCTCTTACGTTGTGCGGCTCCATACTATATATAAGTAACGCGCTACACCTTGAAGGCGAAGCGCGCGTCGGAGCTGCGTTGTTTCGATGCCTGTATTGTACACGCAGGCTTGTGTTTCGGAATGGTTTCGGTGATGTTTTGCCGTTCGGCATCTATAAGCGGCAAATAGCTCTTCTCGCATCGGATAAAAAAGTCCAGAATTATTTGAAAAATGAGAGGGAATACGCGATCAGCGCTGAAAGAAACACTTATTGATCTGCGAAAACAGATTGTGAAGAGATAGACACGCCCGGGTGCGTGGCGTTTGACAAGGTATATACCCGGTGATAAAGTTCATTTTCGCGTTTCGGGTAGAAGCGTATGTTTTCGCGTGCGTATCTGCAGAACGCACAGAAAGCAAAGTTAGTAAGTGATAGTAAAGAAAAGGAGCTGAAGCTTTGCCTACTATCAATCAGTTGGTCCGTAAGGGCCGCGCCAAGCAGGTCGACAAGCAGAAGACCCCGGCGCTCAAGGGCAACCCCCAGAAGCGTGGCGTATGCACCCGCGTGTACACCACCACCCCTAAGAAGCCTAACTCGGCACTTCGTAAGGTTGCTCGTGTCCGTCTCGTAAACGGCATGGAAGTTACCGCATACATCCCCGGTGAAGGCCACAACCTCCAGGAGCACTCCATGGTGCTTATCCGTGGCGGTCGTGTAAAGGACCTTCCTGGTGTTCGTTATAAGATCATCCGCGCTGCTCTCGACTGCGCAGCCGTCGACAGCCGTCGTCAGGCACGCAGCCGCTATGGTGCTAAGAAGCCCAAGAACTAAGTAACCCTCGCGATTCAGTTAGTCGCATAAACCGAAAGGAAGATATATGCCGCGTCGTGCAGCAGCAGTCCGCCGCGAAACGCAGCCGGACGCTAAGTACAACAACCGTTTGGTCACGCAGCTGATCAACAAGGTGTTGCTTGACGGTAAGAAGTCTACCGCAGAAGGTATCGTTTACGATGCATTCGACATCGTTGCAGAGAAGACCGGCCAGGACGCCCTGACCGTATTCAAGAAGGCAATGGACAACATCCGCCCCACGCTCGAGGTTAAGCCCAAGCGTGTTGGTGGTGCTACCTACCAGGTTCCTATGGAGGTTAACTCCCGCCGTGCAACCACGCTCGCCATCCGCTGGATGGTAGACTTCTCCCGCAAGCGCAAGGAGAACACCATGAAGGAGCGCCTCGCAGGTGAAATCATGGACGCAGCCGAGAACACCGGTGCATCCATCAAGAAGCGCGAAGACCTCTACAAGATGGCAGAATCCAACCGTGCATTCTCGCACTATCGTTGGTAGGAGAAGGAATAATGGCTAAGACTTCTCTGGAGCATACCCGCAACATCGGCATCATGGCCCACATCGATGCCGGTAAAACCACCACTACCGAGCGCATCCTGTACTACACGGGCAAAACGCACAAGATCGGTGAGGTTCATGATGGCGCAGCTACCATGGACTGGATGGTTCAGGAGCAGGAGCGCGGCGTAACCATTACCGCTGCAGCTACCACCTGCTTCTGGAAGAAGGATGGTCAGGAATACCGCTTCCAGATCATCGACACCCCCGGCCACGTAGACTTCACCGCTGAGGTAGAGCGCTCCCTGCGCGTTCTCGACGGTTCCGTAGCCGTATTCGATGCTGTTGCCGGCGTACAGCCTCAGTCCGAAACCGTATGGCGTCAGGCTGAGCGCTACGGTGTACCCCGCATCGCATTCATCAACAAGTACGACCGTGTTGGCGCTGACTTCTTCCATGCAATTCAGACCATGCGCGATCGTCTTGACGCACCTGCTGTTGCTGCTCAGATGCCCATGGGCGCTGAGGACAACTTCTGGGGCGTAATCGACCTGGTTACCATGACCGCATGGGACTTCAAGGCCGACGACAAGGGCATGACCTACCCTGAGCCCATGGACGAGATCCCCGCTGAGTTCAAGGAAGATGCAGAGCTCTATCATCAGGAACTGCTCGAAGCAGCTGCAGACTGCGACGACGATCTGATGGAAAAGGTCCTCATGGAAGAGGAGGTTTCCGTTGAGGAACTCAAGGCTGCTATCCGCAAGGGCGTTTGCGAGTGCAAGCTCAACCCCGTCTTCGTAGGCTCCGCTTACAAGAACAAGGGCGTTCAGGAACTGCTCGACGCTGTTGTTGACTACATGCCTTCTCCTCTCGACGTTCCTGCCATCAAGGGCACCAACCCCGAGACCGGCGAAGAAGACGAGCGTCCTTCCGATCCGAAGGCACCGTTTGCTTCCCTGGCATTCAAAATTATGACCGACCCGTTTGTTGGTAAGCTCACCTACCTGCGCGTATACTCCGGTACTCTCGAGTCCGGCTCCTACGTGGTAAACGCTTCCAAGGACAAGAAGGAACGCATCGGCCGTCTTCTGCAGATGCACTCCAACAACCGTGTTGACATCGACGTTTGCTCCGCTGGCGACATCGTTGCTGTTGTTGGTCTGAAGAACACCACCACCGGTGACACGCTCTGCGCCGAAGATGCTCCTATCATCCTCGAGTCCATGCAGTTCGCTGATCCTGTTATCGACATTGCTGTTGAGCCTAAGACCAAGGCTGAGCAGGATAAGATGAGCATCGCTCTGCAGAAGCTCGCCGAGGAAGACCCGACGTTCCGCGTTTCCACCAACCATGAAACCGGCCAGACCATCATCGCTGGCATGGGCGAACTCCATTTGGAGATCATCATCGACCGCCTGCTTCGCGAGTTTAAGGTTGAGGCTAACGTTGGTAAGCCCCAGGTTGCATACCGCGAGCGTCCTGGTCATGAGGTACTCGGTGCTGAGGGCAAGTTCGTCCGTCAGTCCGGTGGTCGTGGTCAGTATGGTCATGCCATCATCAACATGTACCCGCAGGAGCCCGGTGAAGGCTACACGTTCGAGAACAAGATCGTTGGCGGCGTAGTTCCCAAGGAATACATCCCCGCTATCGACAAGGGTATTCAGGAAGCACTCAACTCCGGCGTTCTGGCTGGTTATCCTGTTGAGGACATCAAGGTTGAGCTCATCGACGGTTCTTACCATGATGTTGACTCTTCTGAGGCTGCATTTAAGGTTGCCGGCTCTATGGCAATCAAGGACGCGTTGAAGAAGTCCGATCCTGTTATCCTCGAGCCTGTTATGGCTGTAGAGGTTGAGACTCCTGAAGAGTACACCGGCTTCGTTATGGGCGATATCCCCAGCCGTCGTGGTCTCATCCAGGGCCAGGAGCAGCGTGGCAACGCAGTTTGCATCTCCGCTAAGGTTCCGCTGGGCCAGATGTTCGGTTATGCAACCGACCTGCGCAGTGGCACCCAGGGTCGCGCTACGTACACCATGCAGTTCGACACCTATGCGCCCGTGCCCAAGAACGTGGCAGAAGAGATTATCAGCAAGGCTGGTGGCAACGCTTAGGCCCTAGGGCTCTAAGCTTTCCCACCGCTCACTATGGAGGTTAAAGTGGCTAAAGAGAATATCCGCATCCGCTTGAAGGGTTACGATCATGAGATCGTGGATCAGTCCACCAAGCTCATCGTAGACACCGCTCAGAAGACGGGTGCTAAGGTTTCCGGTCCTATTCCGCTGCCGACCGAGCGCAACCTGTATTGCGTAGTTAAGGGTCCGCACGTAAACAAGGACTCTCGCGAGCAGTTTGAAATGCGCACTCATAAGCGCCTGATCGACATCCTGGATCCGACCCCTTCCACGGTTGATTCCTTGATGCGTCTCGATCTTCCTGCTGGCGTTGACATCGAGATCAAGCTGTAGGGGAGTGTGATACTGAATGATTAACGCTATCTACGGTACCAAGATCGGCATGACCCAGCTCTTCGACGAAGACGGCCAGGTTACGCCCGTTACGGTTATCAAGGCAGACCCCAACAAGGTATGCCAGGTTAAGACCACCGCTACCGATGGCTACGAAGCTGTTCAGCTCGGCTTCGGCACCATCAAGGAAAAGAAGGTCAACAAGCCCATGGCTGGCCATTTCGCCAAGCAGGGTGTTGAGCCCGTTCGCCATCTTCGCGAGGTTCGCGTAGAGGATGCTTCCGAGCATGCTATTGGCGAAGAAGTTACCGTTGCTGCATTCGCTGAGGTGAAGAAGGTAGACGTAACCGGTACTTCTAAGGGTAAGGGCTTCGCAGGTGTTATGCGTCGTTACAACTTCGCAGGCGGCCCTGGCGGACACGGTGCACACTTCCATCGTGCTCCCGGTTCCGTTGGCCAGTGCGCTTATCCTTCCCGTGTGTTCAAGGGCGTTCGCCTTCCGGGTCACATGGGCTGCGATACCGTTACGACCAAGAACCTTGAAGTAATCCGCGTTGACGAAGAGGCGAACCTCATCATGCTCAAGGGTGCAGTTCCCGGCGGCAAGAATGGCGTTGTTCGCATTCGCATGGCGTAAGAACGGTGCGAAGGAGTTTATAGATTATGGCAACTATTGAAATGAAGGACGCGAGCGGCAAGAAGGTTAAAGACGCCGAGCTTTCCGCAGCAGTCTTCGAGATTGAGCCTAACGTGCACGTAATGCACGAAGTGGTTCGCTCCCAGCGCGCTGCAAGGCGCCAGGGAACCCACGACACGCTGACTCGCGGTCAGGTTCGTGGCGGCGGCAAGAAGCCTTGGCGCCAGAAGGGTACCGGCCGTGCTCGTCAGGGTACGATCCGTGCTCCTCAATGGGCAGGCGGCGGCACCGTATTCGGTCCTCATCCTCGCTCTTACGCCTTCAAGGTACCTGCAAAGGTTGTAAAGCTGGCTATGCGCTCTGCGCTTTCCGCCAAGCTTGCTGACGGCGAGATCGTTGTTGTTGACCAGCTTTCCTTCGAAAAGCCTTCTACCAAGCAGGCTGCCGAAGTGCTGAAGAATCTCGGTCTTGAAGGTCGCGTTACCATCATCGTTCCCGATGACGACGTGAACACCTTCCTGTCTTTCCGCAACCTCTCCAAGGTTCGCGTGATCGGCGTTTCCGAGCTCAACACGCTCGACTTCATCGATAACAAGGCACTCGTTCTTACCGACGCTGCCCTGACCCGCATCGAGGAGGTGCTTGCATAATGAAGGATCCCCGCGAGGTAATCATTCGCCCGATCATTTCGGAGCACTCATATGAAGGCATGGAAAACAATGTCTATACCTTCGAGGTAGCAAAGTCTGCTAACAAGATCGAGATTGCTCAGGCAATCGAGGCTATCTTCGATGTAAAGGTCGTTAAGGTTAACACCATTAACGTTAAGGCTAAGCCGAAGCGTGTTCGCTATCAGCTTGGTAAGACCCGCACCTGGAAGAAGGCCATGGTTACGGTTGCTGAAGGCGACCAGATCGAGATCTTCGCTCAGGCATAGGTTGTCTAGCAGAGAACCGCTCTTCGGAGCGGTTCTTTTTTGCCCTGGAATTGCTGTTGCATTCTGGGGCTTTTCTTTTTCACCATCTTAAAGGTAAGGGTGTACGCTTAGCTGGTACGCCTAGGAGGTACCAATGCTGCAGGATATAGCGCCTTATTTTTTTTGCAATGATTTTGCATGGATCAATCCAGAGCCTACTGACAGGGTCCTCGTGTACCGAGGCTCCACCGTTCTTGTTTCGATCGATACTCCCCCTCATAATGCTTCAGAGGACGCCAGGGAAGGCACGTTGCGCTTTCCGACATTTAAGATGCTTTCCGATATCGGTGCTGTGGTTTCCGATTCCGCAGAAGTAATTCAGCGAGCTGACGGAATGACACCTGAAGCGGTTTTCCTGTTCACGGTTGGGGATACGGGATACTTTCGTTGCGAGACAGATTGCAGTGTCCTTGATGAATTGATCGAAGGCAGTCGTTCCGTGCGCGCCGATGATTCATGTACCCAGGCTAAATGGCAATTTATGCCGATTTCCCAGCTCAAGCAATTCGGTCCGAAGCATAGGGCATTTGCTGGGTTAGTAGGTTACGAATACGACACCTGGTATGCAACGCGTAGATTCTGTGGTCGTTGCGGAGCTCCATTGGTGCACGACATGGTGGAGCGCATGGTGCGATGCCCTCAATGTGGTGCCATGGAATTCCCCAAGCTCTTTCCAGCGGTAATCGTGGGTATTGTTGACACTCAGTGTAACAAGATTCTTGTGTCCCGTTATGCGAACCGTGAATACAAGCGCTATGCCCTTATCGCCGGGTTCTGCGAGATGGGAGAAACCGTCGAAGAAACTGTTCACCGAGAAGTAATGGAGGAAGTGGGACTTAGGGTGAAGAATCTTCGCTACTACAAAAGTCAGCCATGGCCTCCTTCTTCATCGCTGCTCTTTGGCTTCTTTTGCGAGCTTGATGGTTCGAATTGTATCAAGCTCGACGACCACGAATTGGAGAGTGCCGAGTGGATAGACAGAGATAAGCTTCCTTGCGATGAAGACTATTCGTTAACGCGAGACATGATGCAGGTTCTCCATGACGGGAGGGAACTAGACTGTTAGCTCTCTACCTACCTATCGGTTATGGGCTTTCCGTATATGCTTTCAATCGTTGTCTTTCGGCGAGGAGCGCGTAGAGGGTCCGACCAGCCTTGCTCTATCCCTGCTTTGCAGAAATAAAAAACGGGTGCTCGAGAGCATCGAGCACCCGTTTTGTGTGTTGGGCCAATTGTTAGCAAGCAGGAGACTATTCAGCGGTAGAGGGCTTCCATTCGTCTGCGTCTTTGCCAACCTGGAAGGGTACGCCAGCTTCACGGCGTTCCTTGTAGTCGGCAGTAGCGGTGAACAGCGCGTCGGAAAGGGAGTTAAGGGCAGTTTCAACGGAGTCCTGAATAACGCCGATTACGAAGCCAACGCCCACAACCTGCATGGCGATGTCGTTGCTGATGCCGAACAAGGAGCAGCACAGCGGAATAAGAAGCAAGGAGCCGCCGGCAACACCGGAAGCACCGCAGGCGCTCACTGCAGCCAGAACGCAGAGGATGCCAGCAGTAACGGGGTTGATGGCAATGCCCATGGTGTGCGCAGCAGCCATAGCCATTACGGTAATGGTGATAGCAGCGCCAGCCATGTTGATGGTTGCACCCAGCGGGATGGAGACAGAGTAGGTGTCTTTGCGAATGCCGAGACGCTTGCACAGCTCCATGTTTACGGGGATGTTAGCGGCAGAGCTGCGGGTAAAGAAGGCGTACATGCCAGAGTCTTTGATGCAACGGAAAACGATAGGGTAGGGGTTCTTGCGAATGTTGATGAACACCAGCAGCGGGTTCACAACGAGGCAGATGAAGAACATGGCGCCCAAAAGAACAAGGAGCAGCTGACCGTATTCGATGAAGATCTCAGGGCCGTTCTGAGAAACAGAGGTGTAGATAAGGCCCATGATGCCAAACGGAGCGCAGGTGATGATCCAGCGAACCACGATAGAGATAACGTGCGACATATTCGCAAAGAAATCTTTAGTGGGTTCGGTGGTGTAGCGCATTGCGATACCCAGAAGAACAGCCCAAACCAGGATGCCGATGTAGTTTGCATTAAGCAGCGCATCAACAGGGTTAACTACCATGTTGCCGATGAGGGTGGTAAGTACCTCGGCGATTTCGGTGGGTGCTGCCTTGTCTGCAGCCTCAACGCCCGAAAGGGTGAGCTCAACGGGGAATGCATAGCTGATTGCTACGGCGGTGAAGGCGGCGGCAAGGGTGCTAACTACGTACAGCACCACGATGGTCTTCATGGATTTAGGAAGCTTGGTGTGGCACAAAGCATTGATAACCAGGAAGAATACCAAGAACGGCGCAACTGCCTTCAGGGCGCTAACGAACAAGGTGCCAAGCAATTCGATAACGGCGAGATCCTTAGGGCCAAAGCAACCAAGCAAAGCGCCGATAACAAGGCCGATGATAATGCGCTTGATAAGGCTCAAGCTCGACCATGCTTCTGCAATTTTTTTCATAGATGTCTCCTTGAATGGGAGGATTGGGGATAGGATGCAGCTCTGAACGTGCATATGTTCTAGAGTCGCAACTTTTTAGTATACCGATCCGTTACAGAATTGTTTCGAGAGTGATTCTATTTAACTAAGCGGAAAAGAAACTAGGTAAACGGTACATAAGCGCAAAAAAGCGACCCCAAAAAAGGGGTCGCTTTGCGAAAAGAGTGCAGGTGAAGAGGCGAATTACTTTGCCTTGTACTTCTTAACCAGCTGACGGCCGGCGATGTAGTCCATGATTTCAGTGGTGCCGCCGCCCATTTCGTTACCGCGGAGGTCTGCCCAGATGCGGCCGACGCGGATTTCCTTGGTGTAGCCGATAGCTGCGTAGATTGCCATTGCAAGGTCGGCAACGCGGGTGAGCTCGCGGCAAGCATAGCCCTTGAGCAGTGCAGACTCGAGGCGAGTAGATTCACCGTTGTCGATCATGGTAACAACCTGATACAGACGGGTGCGTACGTTCTGGATGATGTTTTCCATCTCGCAGAGATGCAGCTGGATCTGAGTCTGGTGAGCGATGGGCTTGTTGAAGCAGATACGCTCAGATGCATAAGCACCTGCGTCGTTCAGAGCAGCCTGAGCAAGGCCGAGGGAAGATGCAACAACCAGGCAGCGCTCGAACTCAAGTTTCTTCATGAGAAGTTTCCAGCCCATGCCAGGCTCGCCCAGACGCATGTCCTCGGTGAGAACTACGTTGTCGAAGAACTGGTCAACGAACGGAATGGCCTGCTGGCCAACCTTGTCGAGGTGACCGATGGTGAAGCCAGGGGCGTCGTTGGGAACGAGCCACAGAGAGTACTTATCGTTCTCGTAGGAAGGATCTTCGTCCTTTGCTACAACCATGGTGTAGATGGAGAGGCCGCCCAGGGTAACCCAGGTCTTCTGGCCATTCAGCAGATAGGTGCCGTCGGGCTGCTTCTTGGTAACGCAGGTCATAGCGTTGTTGTCGGAGCCAGCTGCGGGCTCAGAAATTGCGGAGCAAGCGATGCAGGTGCTTTCGATGTTCTCGATAGCGTCCATGATCATTTCCTGCTGCTCTTTGGAGCCGAAGTCAATTACGTCGGTGATGGTGTTGAAGTCGGTAACGAAGGGGAGGGTTACGCCAGTGAACTCATGAAGCTTCTCTACCAAGAGAACCTCGGTAAGCTTGTCTACCGGAACACCGCCAACTTCTTCGGGAAGGCCCAGAAGCATGAAGCCTGCCTCGCGGTAAGCCATAGCAGCTTCGATGCTGATGTGATGATCTACTTCATATGCCTGCTTTACTGCCTCATCGGTGAAGTAGCGAGTAGCATATTCGTGTGCGCTCTCAATGAGCAGCTCCTGCTCGTCAGTAAGCTTGAAATCCATAATGCGTTCCTCTCCTTATTCCTGTGTTGAATGGAACCGAGATTCAGACAAGAACCGAATCAGCAGCTCAATGGCTATCCTAGCATTTGAACGCGTTTTTCTCTATGCACCTACGTATTCCCGTTTTGTATGAGAATTGCACCAATTCGATAATTCGTGTTATATCAGGTGTCTCTACGTGTTTGATCAGGTTAAACGCATCAATTCGATTGTGCGAAAACACCACAAATATGGATATTTGACCAGTTGAATCGACGAAGCAGAAAAGGAAGTCGCGCCTTGTTGAAAAGCAAGGTGCGAAAAGCTTCGTTGCACCATGCTGGATAGTTCGGTGCGGTAGGGTTTTGCAATGTCCCTTTCCGATGAACGCCTTGCAGATGGTTCTCCTGGAGTGCGCAAAGGCTCGAGCTGGTAGGGGACGGCAAATTCAGGCAGCTAAATGCAGATAACCTGGCGTTTTCGTATTCGATCATTCCTGCACGTGCAGATTAGGGCCAAGTGAAGGATAATGAACAGGTTATGCCGCTATTAGATGCGGCTGCAAACGCTATAAACAGCGCTCATTGGTGAACAGGAGAATGAAATGAAATACTTTGGCACAGACGGCTTCCGCGGCGTAGCCGGCGCTGACCTTACCGTTGAGCATGCATACAAAATCGGCCGCTTTATTGGCTGGTACTATGGCGCACGCCAGGGCCGCAAGGCCCGCATCGTTGTGGGCAAAGATACCCGCCGTTCCAGCTACATGCTGGAAAGCGGTATGATCTCTGGCCTTGTTGCCTCGGGTGCAGACGCCTATATGCTGCACGTTATTCCCACCCCGGGCCTTTCGTACGAAACCACCGACGGCGCATTTGATTGCGGTGTGATGATTACCGCTAGCCACAATCCTTATACGGATAACGGCATCAAGTTGGTTAATTCCCAGGGTTTCAAGATGGAAGAGCCTCTGCTTCAGCTTATTGAGCAGTACATTGACGGCGAATATCCCGAAGAAGTGCCTATGGTGTCTGGCGATGCGATTGGCGCAACGGTTGACTATATGCAGGGCCGCAATCGCTACATTGCACACCTTATTGCCAGCGCGAATTTCTCCCTGCAGGGCGTAAAGGTTGGCCTTGATTGCGCCAATGGTTCTGCCTCTTCGGTTGCAAAACCCGTGTTCGATGCTTTGGGCGCCGACGTTCGCGTTATTAGCAATGCCCCTGATGGCTTCAATATCAACGTTGACTGCGGCTCCACGCATATTGACCGCTTGCAACGCCTTGTTGTGGAGCAGGGTCTTGATGTGGGCTTTGCTTATGACGGCGATGCAGACCGTTGCCTTGCGGTAGACGAGCGCGGCCACGTGGTAGATGGCGATCTTATCCTGTATGTGTGCGGCGTGTACCTGAACAAGCATGGTCGCTTGTCGGGCGGAACGGTTGTCCCCACGGTTATGAGCAACTTCGGTGTGCTGAAGGCTCTTGAGCAGGCTAACTTGAACTACGAAACCACCGCAGTGGGCGACAAGAACGTATTTGCTTGCATGCATGCCAATGGCTACAGCCTGGGCGGCGAGCAATCGGGCCATGTGATTTTCGGCGATATTGCAAGCACCGGAGATGGCATCCTCACCTCGCTGCGTCTTATGGAGGCCATTCGCGCTGAGCGCGAAACCCTTTCGCAACTGTGCGCTCCGGTGAAGCTGTATCCTCAGTTGCTGACCAATGTGCGTGTTGCCGACAAAGATGCGGCCATGAATGATGCGGCTGTGTTGAAATCGGTTAAAGCAGCAGAAGAGTTCCTGGGCGATCGCGGCCGCGTTCTTCTGCGAGCAAGCGGCACTGAGCCCCTTATTCGCGTGTTGGCCGAAGCTCCCACTGACGAGCTGTGCGCTGAAGCCAGCGAGTTCATGCTGAAGGCGCTTGAGCCCCTTCGCGCCGAGTAGTGCAAGATGCGGTTTCGTTAACACATGCAAGCAGATTAGAAAGCCCGCTTTTGCGGGCTTTCTTTGTTCCTGGGATTGCTGGTTGCTATGTGTGGCTTGAGCCTCTAGTCGCTTTTGGTTGGGGTGATTAGAAGGCTTTGTTCGTTCCAGGTATTACGATATTTGGCAAAGTTGCGATTTGCTTCTCACTTTCAGGTTTCAAGGCAGAGGAGAGCGCATAGAAGGGGATGTCTTCGATTACTCCATCAGCAGAGTGCATGGCTGCGGAGACGCGTATAGCCTTTTGCGGTTCGTTCTTTTTAACGTAAGCTGTCAGGCTTTTCGCTCTAAGGTTGGTTCCGTATTTAACTTCGACAGGTATAGCGCCTTCAGTTTGGTCGATGTTGTCAACCAGGAAGTCGATTTCGGTACGGGTGGAATCATTTTGGTAGTAGCTGCTAACCAGGACGCCTGCGGAAAGCATTTCTTGCAGGGCCAACTGCTCGCCTAAAGCCCCTTTGAACTCTTGGAACATCCTGTCGCCTTCAAGAACAGCGCGCGAAGGGATGTTGGCCATTGCGCTAAGAAGCCCGACATCATGTAGGAAAACTTTGAAACAAGAATCATCTTGGTAGCTTGTTAAGGGAATATTTGGTGTATTCACTTTTTTCACGCGATGTATAAGGGAGGCATCTTCAAGCCATTGCAACCCGTCTTCAAATTCCCTTGCGCGTGCTGATTCCCTGATTCGTCTGAAAACGAATTTCTTGTTTTCCTCTGCGAGGTTTGCGGGAATCGCATTCCATATAAGGTGAAGCCGTTCTGCAAGAAGCTTGTCGGCGTATTTGGAAAAGTCCTTTTTATAGGATTCCAACAATTCGTTTTGAACACGTCGGACCTCTCCGAAATCTTGGCTTGCCGCAAATTCGGAAACGGCTTCGGGCATGCCCCCAACGTACATGTACATGCGAACTAGTTCGATAAGCTGGTCGTGGAAAGGAGAAAGGGCATCCCAGTCGAGTTCGGAGATTAGGCCGACAATTTGACCCATGCCCAATGCATCCAAGAATTCGAGGAACGAGAGAGGGTGCAGCTCGAAAAACGATACCTTTCCAACTGGGAAAGAGATTCCGTGCAATTCAATGCCGAGAGAGGAGCCGGCTACTGCTACCGCGTATTCGGGGGCTTCTTCGCAGAAATATTTAAGCGACATGATTGCACGCGGAACAGTTTGGATTTCATCCAGTATCAGCAGGGTCTTATTTGGCTCGATTCGCTTGCCGCTTTCGGCCTGTAGGATAGGAATGAGCCTTTTGGGGCTTAGTGACCCTTCGAATACGGCGAGCATGCGTTGGTTGTTCTCGAAAGATATATAGGCAACATTGTCAAAATGCTCTTTGCCGAATTCGTTTAAAAGCCAAGTTTTTCCAACCTGCCTTGCTCCGGTAAGGATAAGCGGCTTGCGTCTGCTGGAATCAGCCCATTTCACGAGATTCAACATGGCTTGCCGCTTCATATGCTCCTCCAGAATGTTGCCCGTTAATGCCTGATCACGTTTTTCTATGGGTAATTTTCTTCCAATTTCACATTTCTGTATAGGTAAATCGACGATTGCTTCACATTTTTGCATAGGAAAATAGTAAATTGCGTCACTTTTTCGTGTAGGAAGTTGCAGCCAGCATGGCGGACGGGTAGATAAGGTGCAAGAAATGCCCTAAAACTGGTTGGAAAAGGTGCTCAAAGTGCCGAATCCAATCGGAAAAGGTGCAGAATTGCAATCTGTAAAACGTTTTTATTGAAATCTGTAAAGCGGAGGGCTCTTGATGGGGATCGATGGCTATATGCTGCATATTCCGATTGCTTGGAGAAGCGCTGCCCAACTTCGCCTAAGGCGCTTATCGGTGTCTGCTAAGTAGGGCTCGGAACTAAAAAGAGTGGCGAGTGCTTTTACGCTCGCCACTTCTTGAAAGCTATTCGCCTAGTCCGTTGGGATGGTTTTCCATTCGACGGAGGTATCTTCGGGGTATTTGCTTAGGAACTCGTCCCTCATATTGATGAATTGATCTGTGGCGCAATAGCCCGTTTTTATCGTGCTCCCATTTTGCGTTTCTTCGTAGTAAACGGTGCCTGTGCTGTTGGAGGTCTGGTTGCTGCCGTGGTACTCGATCCTGTCCTCGGAAAGTGATGCGATGTTGTTCCAGTCGTTGCTTGCTTCTTCCCATTCGTTTTCAACATCGTGAAGCGCTGAATTCTTTAGGGAGCTAATGTCGAACCCAACAATGTTCACGCCGCCTCGCCCTAGTGTGAGAATAAGGCCGTTCTCGCGTAACGAGAACATCATGTTTCTCATTCCCATTTCGAGCCTTTTAGTTTCTCCATTCTGGTATGTCCATATATCCCAGACGGTTGTATTCGCTATGGTGCTGGTGCCACCCGAGGTTTCTCCGATGAATAGCTCGGGGATGCCATCGCCATTGACATCTTTTACGGCATAGCGATAGCTATTGGATTCTTCTGAAGCCGAGTAACCCATGCCCATATTGAACAAAAGCTCGGGATTGACATGAGGGAAGCTACTCGATGTTAATCCTTCGGCATCCGACATACTGGATACGTTTGCAGACAAAGCCTCTGTGTGCTCTTTAATGATCTCGTCGTATGCGTTCTGTGCATCTTGGGCATCTTTTTCGGCTTGGGCTTTTTGCTGCTGTTCTGCCTGGTAGGGAACCCAGACATCGGTGTATGCGCGGTATGCTGCGTAAGCGACGGAGGTTGCCAGGGCCAGGGCGAGTGCTACCAGCAGGATCATCGGCATGCGGCGGCGGGAGCGCTTTTTGTTTTGCGCTACGGCTGCTTTGAGGCTGCTGGTTTCAGGCTGTGCGGCTGCGGTTTGGGTGGTGGGCTGCGCTTGCGTTGCGTCGGTAGTTTTGGCACTTTCGTTTTCTGCGGCTGCTGATAGAGCATCAGATGCCTCATCGGCAATGGCTGAGTTCTGCGCCTCGTTGGGCTTTTGACCTTCAGAAAAGCCAACGCTCTCATTCGTCTGGGCTTTTGGCTTAACAGCCTCTGTCCCGCAGAAGTTGCAGAACTTTGCCTTGTTAGATATTTCACTCCCGCATTCTCGGCAGTACATGGGCTTTCTCCCTACTCAAGATTACTGATCAATTTTATGGATGGTTGATAAGTCGACCTCTGTGCCAACAAGGGATTTATTGTCGGAAGCGATGATTATGCCATGGCAGCCGTAGCTCCAGCTTCCTAGTTCGTAAATAGAGGTCATGTAAACCAAGCCTCTATCGGTAAGTACGAGCGGGGAGGAGCCTTCAAGATTGTCTTGTAAGCCCGAGGTGACGTCGCCTTTTATGTTGCTTTCGATTTTCGAGCAGGCGACTTCAGTTGTTTTGGTGTCACTTGGATGTTTCGATAGGTATGTTTTGACTGCCGTTTTTGCAGAAGAAATGGTTTCGTCGATCGTCAGGTTGTATACGGAGGCTGGGTCTACCGGTTCGCCTGAGGAAAGGTTGAAGGCTGCGCCCAAGAGTACGGGCCTGTCCTGCGATTTCCAATCGGATATAAGTCGCGAATCGTAAACGCCGACCACGTTGCCCTTAAGGTAGGTGACGGAAATATCGCGGCCTAAAGTGCAGGATTTGTCTTCGGACTCGACTTGGCTAAGCGCGCTGGCTGAAGTGGGAAAACTGCTGCTTCTTTTCGCGGAGGAGTCTTCGGCGTTCCTGATAAGCGTGTTGATCTGATCAGAAGCATCAGACTTGTTCGAACTTATTAACTGGTCGTACGTCCATTTATTTTTACTTTTTTGACCAGGGGAGTTGTAAGGATTGGTGGGTACCTCGATGTAGTTGTATGTTTTCTTGACGCTGCAGTTTGCGGTAAGGTTGGTGCTGGTTTGCTGGGTGCTGAAACTTGGATCCTGGTTATTGTTTTGGCCTTCGCTTGCTGTAGGAGCGGCATTGCTATTCTGCTGCGGAGTTGGGGTAACGAAGTTGCTGCTTACGCTGTAGGAGCCGAATGCAATGGCTGCAGCGAGGCCGACGGCTGCAGCCGCAATGCCGGCTTTAGCCGCAGGGCTTATCTTTTTAGGCCGTCTTGCTGGTTCTGGCCGACAGGAGGCGGGTCTTACTCGCTCAGGCTCGGGTTCGTGCGAAGCAGAGTTCGCCTGTGGCGGAATTGGCGCAGCTGCTTGTTTGGGCTTACATTCGACTGGCGCGCCGCAACTAGTGCAGAATTTCGAATCCCCAGATATTTCATTCCCGCAGGCAGTGCAGTACATAAGCCTATCTTTCTACTCTTTAATGTTTATGCTGGAATAGCTTTGGTATTCATGTTCGAGAATGCTTTTGGCAATTAGCTTTGACTTTGTTGTGTTGTCGGCGTCGTTCCAATACCCTTTGGGGTCAGAAGATGAAGCGCTAGCGCTCGTTGATGCGCCAAGCGTTGAGAAGGCGACATCTACCTTCATGCATCCAATAGTGCATGAGCTGTATTTTCCGTTTTTACCGATTTGCCCAAGAGCGTACCAAAGGTATTTTTCACCTTTCTGGTTTTTCAGAATGCCGGTTTTTGCTGCTGAGATTAGTACGCCTTTTTGGGTTGCTTCTATTGATGCAAGGGGTTTTCCTAGCCCGCAGTACTCAAGAAAGCTGTCGAATGCTTCCCCCGAGAGGCTATTGAGAGAAATGCTTGTCAATACAATGCTTGAGGGTGAGCTTCCCGATTCAAGATTTTCGGCGGTAAAGTAAGACTGATTTATGCCCTCAAATGGAACCGCTGCATCGCCTACCGATAGTACTGGGGGAATAGAGGTGTAGGTTTGATTGTAATAATCTGGATCGAGGTACTCGCCCTTGCTGTCCTGAGCTGTAACAATGCTATTGGTTTCATCCTGTATCAGAACCCATGCATCGAATGCTCTGTCGGACCGGAATCCGCCATCCAGTGCGTATTTTGATGGGGCTATTCGCTGTGGTGTGATGCCTTGCGCTTCTATATAGCTCGGTATTTCCGTTGGCTCCATTGCCAGGATATCGGCAATATGAAGTAAATTCTCGGGTTCACCCGTTGTTTTGCCTGTGATGGTGTCTCCATCGGATCCTGCCGAATTGCTTGCTGATGTGGTTCTTGCCGCCTGCTCGGCTTGATAGGGCAGCCAAACGTCGTTGTATACGCGGTACGCAGCGTAAGCCACGGAAGTTGCCAGGGCTAGTGCCAGAGCAACAAGCAGGATCATCGGCATATGACGACGAGAGCGCTTCTTGTTTTGCACAACAGCTGCTTTCAGATTACTGGCTTCGGGGGCATTAGCTGTTCCCTCTGCGGTTTGCTTCGAGGTATCGCAGCCGCGATGCGCCTCGCCGCTCTCATTATCTTTCTCATTTGCGCCGCTGCTCTCGCAGTTTGCCTCGGTGCAATCAGGTAAAGGGATTGCGGGCTTCTCGTTGGTTGAAGTGTCATTTTTGCCACCTGCTGACTTATCGGCATCTGGGAAAATGTCGCTTTTGTCCTTCCGCGGTTTTGGCGCTACTGTTTTTGTTCCGCAGAAGTTGCAGAATTTTGCTTCGTTGGATATTTCGCTTCCACATTGGCGGCAAAACATGAGAATCTCCTTGATAGATAAGGGAGTGACAATAGCCGATAATAGCTCATATAAGAGCAGGTCAGATTAACTAATTACCAGGATTTGCCAACGATGCAGCATCGGCAATGCTCGGTTTGCCCGAAGGTGTATGGGTTGGCTTATAGTGAATCAATTTTTAGCGGAAAGTATTTATAACCATAACGCCGGACATTGATTCAATAAAAGCGAGCGACTTTCTGATTTCTATTGTCTGATCGAAAATTTGGCGAGTGACGTTCAGCTGCTGCAATGCGATGTCTTCCATTCTCTGCCTGTGGCAGAGCTCGTCAAAATAAAGAATCGCTTCTTTGAGGGTGTCGGCTCGGCCCGTAGAAACAATTTGATACATCATGTAGAGAGTTCCGGGGTCTGCGTATTCGAAGCTAATGAAGTTGTCCGGAATCGAGTTGTAATTCGCGATGATTTTCGTGGAAATTGGTCGTGCCTCATCCTTGCATGCAGCCAATTTTTTATTGAACTTCTTTCTCCGCCTTTTCTTCTTGTTCTCTGCGGCACGATACGCAAGGTAGAAACCGACAGCGGGAATCAGAAAAGGCCCAAAAGCCATTGCTGCTGAGATTGGGTCTGAGGTGTTCGGAAAGCAGAGAAGGAAGAAGATGATGGTAGCTATTGCTGCTGCGATAACCGAGTAGCCTAATTTGCTTTCTGTGGGTGTTTCATCGTTTTGGGCAGAAGCTGCTTTGATCCGCTCAATTCGCTCTCCAATGGAGCGGATTTGGTTGTAATTGTTGGTTTGTGGTTCGACTTGCTTCCAGATTCCATAAATCATTTGTGCAAGCTCTGTTTGTTCATCGTGCTTCGCTTTTTCTGTCTCGAATGCACTTTGGGATGCTTTTGCGGTTTTGCTGGGTGCGTGGTTGTTGTCAAGTTTTGCACCGCATGCGCTGCAGTAGGCTGCGCCGTTTTTGTTTTCTGTACCGCATGCATTGCAAAACATGGGTTGCTCCATTCTGGCAGGAAGGGTGGCCGCATCGCCGGGATGCGGCCACCTGGATATTACGCGTTAGTCTGAGTTGCTTCGGTGAAGGTGTAGTTCGAGAAGTTGATGTATCGCGGGCCGCCATACTTTGCGTTTGCGCAGACGGTTTTCGTGTTCTCTGTTACATTGATGGCGTTTTTGGAATCGGAGCTGCCCGTCCAGCTGCTGTACTTGCAGGTGATGTCAACCGATTGTCCGCTGTCGTTAAGCGTGATGCTGAAGCTGTTGTCGCCAAATTTATGGGTCGCTTTGCCGGTTGCCGTGCCTTTAACCGATGCGGAATTGTAGGTTATGCCTACGTTGTTCATTCCTGCGCTTGGCGTGTAGTTGGTGCTGTAGGTTGCGGACATGCTCCCGTCGGATGCTTCGCCGAATGTAATGGAGGCATCGATATTGGCGCTGCTGACTATTCCTTCGGTTCCGGAATACTTGAACGTCTTATCCCTCAGCGTCCATTCGGTGTTTTGGTCGGTGGTAGTAGCATCGCCTGAGGCTTTCCAGCCAGAGCTCGGGTCGAAGGTAAAGCTCTGAGATGCCTTGGCAGTGTCGGTCGCGAACCAATAGGTATAGGTTACGGTGCTGGTGGCGTTGGAAGTGTAGGTGCCGTTTGATTCGTTGAAATCGGAGTTGAAGTCGGAATAGCTCACGTTGCTTGAGCTGCTCTTCTGGCTAAGCGTGTCTACGCCCTTCAGCGGCTTGGTTTCTTTGCTGTCGATGGTTAGGGAGTAGTCGGAAGCTTTGCTCCAGGTTCCGTTAACGTTCTTGAAGTCGCATTTGCCAGTGAAGTTTGTTTCGAAGCTATCGTTGGCAATAGTGCCTGAGAAGTAAACGGTTTTAAGCTGGTCGGTGCCGTACCAGGCTTTTGCCATTTGGCGGGTATCGGAATCGTAGCCAGCAAGAGGGTCTTCTTGCTTGTCGATCTTAAAGTTTTTGATTTCGTAGGCCGATTCATTGGTGTAGTTGCTGGAGACCGCTCCGTTGGTTGCCAGAGGGCTTTGGGCAAATGCCTGGCGGGCTACATCGGTGGGGACGCCCCCGAATAGGGGCACGATGAAAGCAATGATTGCAACCAGAACAACTATTGCGATGCCGCCACCCAAGATGCCGTACTTCTTGGTTTTGTCGAGCCCTTTGAACTTGTTTACGGTGTCATCGATGATTTTACCTGCTTTTGCACCAGCGGTTTCTCCCTCTGGCTTGGGTTGAGTTGTTTCAGCCTGGGTGGCGGCAGTTTGCGAAGGTTCCGGCTTCGGTTCTGCTATAGGTTCCGTTGCAGCATCGGTTTCAGATGCAGAGTTTGCGGATGTCCGTGCGGCTTCCGTAGCGGGTTTGGGGCTTGTGCTTGTGGTCGGTGTTTTTTCTTGCGGTTGAGCGCTATCTGCCGATTGCTGCCGAGTTTGCTTGGCAATTTTCGTGCCGCATTCCGGACAGAACAGCGCACCTTCTTCGATCTGCTTTCCGCATTCTGGACAAAACATGGAAGTTCCTTTCGTGTATGGCTTGATTGTTTAGTTCGAGCCGTATTGCTTGATTTCTTCAATTGCTTTTTGACGTTTGTTCTTCAGGTAGAAGAAGCCGGGGATTCCCGAGATGGCAAGGGCGGGAATGGTCACGACTGCAAGTCCGAAGAAAGAAAAGACAATCAAGGCAATTGCGATATTTTTGTACTCCTGATGGTCGCGGAGGTATTCGGTCGCAGTTGAGATACCGAGTGGAGCAAGCCCCAGTACGAGAGGAGTCATCAGGCTCATTACGGCCGCGTGTAATTCGCCGGAAGTTGCCGTTTGAAGCTCGGGGATTGAAACTTCGGGGAGGTGGGAAACAAGAGCCGCAAACCAAGACAGCAGGAGGGGGATAGCAATAACCGCGGAGACGATAAGCTTGTTTCGAATTCGCTTTTTGGTCTCTTCTGCTTCGTTTAGGTAAAACTTCCGACTGATTCCGTGAAGTTTGTCAAGCTTCACGTTGATGCTTGAAGAGTAGCCATCGAAAAGGTTTTCCTGGATTCGTGTCGATGCTAACGGAGTTCCGCAGGCGATGCAGGTTGTGTCACTATTTTTGTTTTCTGTGCCGCATTGGGTGCAAAACACTGTTTCCTCTTTTCTTTAAGCAACAAGAGCGGAAAGCTGCTCGTTTGCAAGATCTGCTTCTGCCTTTGTCTTTTTGAGCTTGTTACGAAGGCTGATGAAACTAGGAATCCCGGCAAAGAATGCAAATAAAAAGACGAAATAGAAGAGGATGAGAAGGAAGATCACGCTAAACCAGACAACAAATCCGTGGTTTTTAACGAAATCGATAATAGGGAGGACTCCGAAGGGAACAAAGAAGAAAAGTCCACAGGTGATAATCGTTGTAACAACCATGGAGGAAGCGGAGATATCCATGTTCGGAGAGCTTGCCGTGCTCATCAGCATGCTGCCAAATCCAACGGCGACTATCACTCCGAGTATCGTGCACACGGTGAAGCGCGATTTCAGGTGCTTATATTCATCTTCCATCAGCACTGCATATTCGCTGGTTCTTTCGACGTTTTCTCAAATTCACGCTCTGCTCGTGCGGCTTCGTGGTAGTTCTTCAAATCCTCGGCGGTAAGAGGGCGCTGGTTGGCGGGGCGTTGCTGTGTCGGCTGGATGGCGTTACCAACTTGCGTTCCGCAGCTGCCGCAGAAGTAGGCATCTTCTCGCAATTCGTTTCCGCAATTAGGGCAAAACATAGTTGGTTCCTTTCGTTGGGCGCATTTGCGCGTAGTAAACAGATTGGTTAAAGCGGCTGGCTGCGAACCCTGTTTGGCTGTCTTTGCTGTTAGCTGTGTCCGATAGGACACATGCTTTAGTATAGACCGAATTAGGCTTGCAGCATGACACTTGCTACGAGACAAGCTATTGGGATGCGCATCCGGCAGTTGAGGAAGGTAAACGGCCTTTCTCAAACTAAGCTTGCCCTGATGGTTGGGGTAGAGCGTTCATATCTTGCTCGCGTTGAAGCGGGCTCTCGTAATGCCAGCATTGATGTTCTTGAAAAGATCGCCGATGGATTTGGCATGAGCCTTTCCGAATTTTTCTCAGGGATCTGAATAAATCCATCTCATTTCATCGCCTAGGACTAATTGGTAGCCATTTCGCTCTAATAGATTGTCGACAAGGCAGAATGCGGCGCGTAACGTGAAGCCTTCCAGTTCCCAAAGAGACTCCAAGTTGGAATTGCAAAGAAGGGGGTTGGCGCTTGCGATAAGCACAAGTTCTTCCTTATTTTGCAGCGCTGTCTCGAATGCTTTAGGTATTTTCATTACGCCCTCCTTCTATCTGCTGTTTCTTTCGACACGCTTATAATCTCTTAGAAACATGCTCGGAAAAAGTGACATTGAAAGAGTAAAAAAGTAGTAATCTACTCCATATCGTATGGTTTGAAGGGGTACCGAATTAAGGCGGATATTGTATGGACTTGATGGATCAATTGCAAACCCCGCAGGGACGGTTTCCCGTAAAGCAGGCTATTTGCAGCCTGGAGGGGAAGAGATCTCAGGCGAGCATTAAATTTTCATTTGACGATTCGGGTGTTGCGCAAGCTACTACGGGGGCAGTCAAAAAGGACAAACTGCGTGAATTCGGTGTAGAAGACCTAGCTTTTCTTTATGGATCCGATGGTCGTTTGGACCATATGCTTATTCAGGAACTTGCTCTAAAAACGGGGCCCTTGTTTGGGGCGCATGCTGAAGAAGCGGTTGCCGATTGGATCACGGAATCGCACATGGCTAAAGATGTGATAACCCTGCAGGAAGTGCTTAATGGCCGGAAGCCTTATGCTCTGATAAACGGGAATATCGAAAGCGATCATGGATCTTTGGTTGCAAAGATCCATGTGCACAATAAATCAACTAGCAACTCTTTTGATATGTTTTCGTTCACTGTGAATATTGCCGAGGGAACTACGAGCGCATTTTTCGCGGAAATGCCTGAATTCCCTCATTTCAAGAAGTTTTCTGCGCCTGGTATGTACGACTATGCATTCTTCGATTTGGGTGAAGATGATTTCGGCAGCTATATGACAGTGACCTTGTTTGCGTTTAAGCGGGAGATTACCGCGTTCGACTTTGCTGCCGCGTTGTCTGCCTTCGCGGAAGGAGACGCAGCCAGCGAAGCGGGTTTTGAGGCTTTGCTAGAACGTGCTTCTGAAGAGATAGGCTTCCCGGTTAATGAACCACCCTCCAACTACTTCGGTCTTTCGGAGGAGTTGATCCTCGATCCGGCAGAGTCGAGCAAGCAAGATGTTCCGCACCTGCAAAAGTTGGTGCATGCGATCATTTCCCTTCATTTACAGGGCGTCGGTATCGATGTGTTTCGCTCTACAGAAAGCGATGACTTCATGGTGTTCCCTAATTATCTTAGCTATCTTTGGTATCGCTTTTCTCGCCAGTTGGGTCAGGTAAAAATTGGTTATTGCGAAATCTGTGGTAAGGGTTTTTCTTTGGCGGGACATCGTGGCATTTCGCGTACGTATTGCAGCGAACAGTGCAAAACAAAAGCGAAAAACGCTCGCGTAAAGCGACAGCGCGATGCGTGCCGCGAACTGTTTATTGATCAGCAACTGTCGGTTTCGGAAATTGCGAAAACGGTATATGCCGAAGAGCTTTCAAGCAATGTGCGTGCAAATAAAAGGAAAACACCCGAAGAAGCGGAAAATCAGGTACGGAAAAACCTTGTGGGCTACCCCACATTTAAACACAAAGTTGATGATGACTTGCGTGCTGGAGCCGGTGCGCCATTTGTGCGACGCTGTATGGAAGAAGGGGTGCTTTCTGCTGAGCAGGTTGCGCAGCGTATCAGCGAATTGGGCATTATGCCGAAGAAATAGCACACTTGTTTTGCCTCGCGCCTCCGAGCCTGGCGAGCTGCAGGCGCCTCAATTGCTTCTATCGGGTGATGAGCCAGTTTGGTGTTGGAAACGTTTAGATTATAGTGGCGGCCCCTATCAAGCGGTGTCTGACTTGATGGGGCCGCTTTGGGCTTTGGCTACTTCACGTGCTTGGTGCGACGAAGTTTGCGTCCTGCCAGCAGGGCGGCTCCCGCTCCTGCTCCAGCAAGTGCGGCGAACGTACCTGCCGCTTTGTTGTCTCCGGTTTTGGGCGATGCGCTATTCGCTTGGCTGGCGTTTGCTTGCTTGCTGTTAAGCTGCAGCTTTGCGGGAGTGGTCGTTGGGTTTGCGGCGTTGTTGGCACTTCCTGCTTGGTTTGCCGCTTCTTGTTCCGCCAATTCTTTGGCAAGTGCGGCATCGTAGGCTGCTTGGGCAGCGCGGAGGTTTTCTGCTGCTTCCTGGTAGTTCAGCAACGCTTCAACGTAATGCTCCGAATGGCGTCCTACTTCCTGCTCGGCTGCTTCAAGCTCGGCTTTAGCGGCGTCGGCTTTCGCTTGCGCCTCGCGTGCTGCTGTATACAGGGCGTCGAGATCAGCAAAGCGGGTGTCGGTGATGCCGTTTCCATAGGCATCGTTGGCGTTAATGGCTTTTGCGGCGGCTAACGTATCAGCAAAAGCTGTGCTTTCCTGTTCTCGTTGTGCAACGGCCGCTTCGGCGGCGTGGATCGCTGCATTGGCTGTGTCAAGCTCCAATTTGGCGTCGGCGGCGCTTGTGCTGGCGTTGCCCGCTTTGTCTTGCGCCTGCTCTACTGCAAGGACAAGGCCGTTCAGGCGTGCGAATTTGCCTTGCGCGTCAAGGAGCTTGCTGTTTGCGTTGGCCGCCTCCTGTTCGGCTTTCGCTACTTCGCCTTGCTTTGCTTCCGCGTTGGCTTCTGCTTGCTTGAGTGCTTCGGCGGCATTTGCGGCGTCGTTTTCTGCAGCCTTCAGCTTGCTTGCAGCCTCATTTTGCTTGGCAACGGCACTTTCCTGGATGGTAAGTGCGGCGTCGTAGGCTTCCTGTGCCTGAGCAAGCTCGGCGGAGAGTCCCGCAAGTTCCTCGTTGGCGGCATCTTTGTTTCTTTGTGCTGCCTCCGTTTCGCCTTTCGCTGCTGCAAGGTCTGCCTCAGCTGCGCTTGCGTTTTCCTTTGCAGCAGCCAGCGCTTGCTGTTTGGTGAAAACGTTGCTCTTCGCTTCTTCGAGCTGCGCATTTGCCTCGTTCAGTGCTTGTATGGCTTGCGCTACGGCGTCCTGGGCGGCTTTTGCTGCTTTCTGCTTTTCAGAAACGCTCTGCTCAGACACCTCAACCGCGCTCTGCGCTTCTGTCTGTTTTGCCTGGGCTTGTCCGACGTTTTGCTGTGCCGTCGTTGCAGCCTGCTCCTTTGCGGACAGCGCTTCGCCAGCCGAAGATTGCTTTGTTTGCGCCTGGGCAAGTGCCGCCTTCGCTGCCTCGAGCTGCTGGTCGAGGCTTACCGCGCCGCCTGGGTTGTCTAGGTATTCCTGATAGGCATCGATGAGCGCTTCAAACTCGTCAATGGTGTAGCTGGCGTATTTGGAATACTTATTCTGGTAGTTGCTCAAATAGGATGCGTTATAGCATGCGGTGGTTCGATACTGCGTAAAACCAACGCCCATAAGCTGATCGGCTGCCCAGAATAGGTTGGTGTAGTGGCCGACTACGACGTTACGAGCTTTTGCTTCCGTCTTAATCTGCTGAAGGGTTGCTTCGTTGATTTCTGTGATGCCGAGTTCGTCTTTGATTTGGTCAAACGTGCGCTTTTCCTTCTTGTACCAACCGATGGTTGGGTCGTCAGTGTATCCGAATGCAAGATTTTCGCAATTTACCTGCAACAAAGAATGGTCGCGAAGTCCCGCACCCCGGTCGGCACCCGTTTGCGCTACCGCCATGAAGTAAAAGTTGGTGAGGGAGGGGTTGCGTTTCATGTCACCTACGAAGTTGTCATCTGAAGCGCGCAACTCGTTGATCTTCTTCATGATACCGATGCTTTTCTTTAAATTGACAAGGCTGGTGGCGTCCTTTTCATCGCCAATCACGGTAACCATGTTGTTGCGCTCTTCCGGCATAAAGGAAGCCCTGTCCCCGTAGGCATATTTGTCGAAGCTCTCCGTTGTGGCTTTTTCGATTACCTGCTTAGCGCGTTCCAGGTCGTTCTTCTGCTCATCGGTAAGGTTCTCCTGGCTCAGCATCCAGTTCACGAAGCCGAGTGACCCTTGCTTTGCCTGCTCGTTTGCGGCATCGATTTCGGAGTTGATGCGGTCGACCTCTGCCTGGGCAGCGGATACGGCGGAATCGGCTGCGGTTTTGTCGAGTTTTGCTTGCTTCACTGCCGCGTCTGATTTCTCCTTTTCCGACTGTGCGGCTGCTACCGCTTCGTCAGCGCGCTGCTTTGCTTCGATTGCTGCAGCGTTTTCCGTTTTGGCGCTAGCGAGGTCGTTTTCGGCAGCAGTTGCGGCTTTCTTTGCGGCGTCCAGCGTGACCTGGGCGTCAGTTGCTGCTTTTTCCTTGGTGGCAACAGCGCTATTTGCCTTTGCCAGATCGGTTTCGGCGGTCGAAACGGAGCTATTCGCAGCAGACAGCGCGCTTTCGGCCTTCTGCTGCTTTTCTTGCGCGGCGCTTAGCTCTGTCTGTGCGGAATCGACTTTAGCTTGCGCGGCTGCAAGGGCGTCTTCGGACACGCCGCCTTTCGCGGCATCGAGCGCGGCCTTAGCTGAGTTTAGCTTTGCGGTTGCATTCGCAACAGCGTTATCGGCGTTCGCTTTTGCGGTTTTGGCTGCCGTCAGTTTTTGCTGCGCTTGCTCGCTTTCGGCTTTTGCCTCATCAACCTTTGCCTGGGCTGCCCTCAGCTCACTTTGCGCCTGAGAAAGGTTACTTGCTGCTTTATCGAGTGCAGCTTGGGCTTCGGATGATTTTTGCTGTGCTTCGGCTAATGCCTCGGGCGTTGCTTCCTTGGCGGCTTCCTTTGCTGCAGCAAGGGCATCGTTTGCCGCGGCGGCTTTATTCAGTGCCTCATCGTAGGCTTTCTGCTTTTCTGCGGCATTGGATTTTGCATCGGAGAGCGTCGTGCGGGCGTTTGCCAGCTCTTTTTCGCCGGCGTCAGCGGCAGCTTGGGCTTTTTCTATCTCGTTTGCTAGCGCGGCATCTGCATTGTCGCGTGCCTTGCTTGCTGCCGATTTTTCATTCGAGTAAGTCTGCGCAGCGGCATCTCGGTTAGATACCGCATTGTTGTAGGGTGCTGCTGCCTTGTCGTATTCGGCTTCCGATTGGTTGTAGGCTTCTTGCGCAGCGGCAAGCACCGCCTGAAGCTCCGCGGCAGTTTTGGCGTTTTGCAAGCTTTGACGAATGAGCGCTGCCGTTGAGCGGCTATTGGCTTCTGCTGCTTTATGTAGAGAAGGGGTGTTTTCCTGTGTGCTTGAGGCGTTCTGTGCGTGCGCCAACGTCGGTAACACCGTGGGCAGTGCGAGTCCTGCTGCCAGGACCAGGCTTGCTGCTTTGGCGGCAGGGGAGGCTCCGGCTTTTGTTCGGGTATAGGTTTGGGCATTGCAAGCATGTTTTGCACTCATGGGATTTCCTTCCAACGGGGTTTCGATGCCCCTATGTTCAGCTGATTTCGAATCCCAAAAAAGTGTTTATAAACGAGTAAAAAAATAACCAACACCATAAGGCTAGCGATCTTGTTCCCGGTTTTGCCTGCGTGGCGAATAGGTGAGGCCTCAGGAGGACAGGAGATTCGCGGGGTAGTGCGTTCAGGCAAGAAGTCGAAGATCCTTTCAACGGTAGACCGCCTCGCTATACTTATGCAGTATGGCAACCTACCAACATATATCCCACGGGTTCGAGCCCGTGTTCAATGAGCGTTCCACCGTGCTGGTTTTGGGGTCGTTTCCCTCTGTGCTTTCGCGCAAGAACGATTTCTACTACGGCAACCCCCAGAATCGCTTTTGGCGTGTGCTTGCCGCCATTGCGAAGGAGCCTGTGCCTGAAGCTATTTCCGAAAAGAAGGAAATGCTGCTTTCGTGTGGCATTGCACTATGGGACGTTATCCAGGAATGCGACATCAAAGGATCAAGCGACGCTAGCATCAAGAATGCGGTGCCCGCCCAAGTGGAACTCATCACGCGCACGGCCCCCATCAAGCGCGTTATATGCAATGGGGCTACAGCGGGTCGCCTGTATAAAAAGTACCTACTATATAAAGTAGGAATAGAAGCAGAAGTGCTGCCTTCCACGAGCCCCGCAAATGCGGCATGGGGCTTCGATCGCCTAAGTGAACGTTGGCTCGCGGCGCTTGATGGCGTGCAGCCTGCAACGGATGATGAAGTGGATTCGTTCGAGTGCGAACGGAAGAGTGCCAAGCGCGCGGGTAAGGGCGAAGTTGAGTATGCCCATGTGCGTATTCCAGCGCCCGATGCGTCGAGCTATGCGGTGCATAAATCTATGCAGGGCAACAAGCGTAAAGACACCAAACCCGAGCTTCTAGTTCGACAGCGCCTTCGCGAAGCGGGCCTGGGCGGCTATCGTTTGCAATGGAAAGTTCCGGGACGCCCCGATGTGGCGTGGCCGGGGAAGAAGGTGGCGCTCTTTATCCACGGCTGCTATTGGCACCGCTGCCCGCATTGCAACCTTTCCCTTCCCAAGAAGAACACCGAATATTGGGTGGCAAAGTTCAACCGCAATCAAGAACGTGATGCACAAAACGAAGCGGCGCTTATCGCCGATGGTTGGAAGGTGCATGTGATTTGGGAATGCGAGTTGAAGAGAGACAAACGTGAGGAAACGTTCGCGAAGCTCCTGCCTGAGCTTGCGCGCGAACTAAATAAGGAACTTTGTTAAGCAAATTTGGGCATGCGGATTTATGTCTCTATTGCATGGCGGCATTGGAGCCTATGATGAAATAGCGAGGCAGCCAAATTGCCATTTACTGCCAATTTCGACTCATTTCGTGCCAGGTTGTGAATCTTTTGCGAATACTTGCTTCAATTCGATTATCCCTTGCGCATTACATAGGCAATCAGTATACTTTTCAGTTGCGTCTGGCTGTTGATGGATACACCCGGACGCGTGGAAACTCGGAATCGCCGAGGGCTGTCTCCCAAAGGCCCCCATGGCGGTGATGGAGTCCACATAAGACCAAGGGTCCGAACCTGCAGTTCGAACCCGTAGAAAGGAAGAAAATGGGAGTAAAACAGTTCAAGCCCACGAGCCCTGGACGCCGCTTCCAGACTGTCTCGGACTTTGCTGAGATCACCAGCACTACGCCCGAGAAGTCCCTGTTGGCGCCCCTGCCCAAGAAGGCTGGCCGCAACAACAATGGCCGTATCACTACGCGTCATCAGGGTGGCGGCAACAAGCGTCGTTACCGCATCATCGACTTCAAGCGCAACAAGGACGGTATCCCCGCCAAGGTTGCCACGATCGAGTACGACCCCAACCGCAGTGCTCGCATCGCTCTTCTGCACTATGCAGACGGTGAAAAGCGCTACATCCTTCAGCCCAAGGGCCTCAAGGTTGGCGAAACGGTAGTATCTGGCGCTGATGCAGACATCAAGCCCGGCAACGCACTGCCCCTGTCCGCTATCCCCGTTGGTACGCTCATCCACGCAGTTGAGCTCCAGCCTGGTCGCGGTGCAGCAATCGCTCGTTCCGCTGGCACCAGCATTCAGCTGATGGGCAAGGAAGGCAAGTATGCAATCCTGCGTATGCCTTCTTCCGAAATGCGTCGCGTTCTCGTAACCTGCCGCGCAACCGTTGGCGAAGTTGGTAACGCCGAGCACGGCAACATCAAGATCGGCAAGGCTGGCCGTAACCGTTGGATGGGCATCCGCCCCAGCGTTCGCGGTACTGTAATGAACCCTGTCGACCATCCTCATGGTGGTGGCGAAGGCAAGAACAAGTCTTCTGGTCGTCATCCTGTTACTCCGTGGGGCGTGTCTACCAAGGGTCATCGCACTCGCAACCCCAAGAAGGCTTCGAGCCGCCTGATCATCCGCCGTCGCAAGAAGTAGCGCCCGATCGCATAAGGAGAAACATTGAGCAGAAGTTTGAAAAAAGGTCCCTTCGTGGAGCCTCGCCTTCTCGATCGCGTTATTGCGATGAACGAAGCTGGCGACAAGAAGGTCATCAAGACGTGGTCGCGTTCTTCCACCATCTTCCCCGAGATGGTTGGTCACACCATCGCTGTGCATGATGGTCGCAAGCACGTGCCGGTTTACGTTACTGAATCCATGGTTGGCCACAAGCTGGGCGAGTTCGCACCTTCTCGCACCTTCCGCGGCCACGACAAGTAAGGAAAGGGTGAAACATGGAAGCTAAAGCAATCGCTCGCTACGTACGCGTTTCGCCCCGCAAGGCACGCATCGTACTCGACCAGATTCGCGGCAAGAACGTTATTGCCGCTCAGGAAACCCTCCGCTTCACCAACCGCGCTGTTGCTGAGGTTGTAGAGAAGACCCTGAACTCCGCAGTTGCAAACGCTGCACAGAAGGGTGCCGCTAACCCCGAGAACCTCGTGGTTAAGGCATGCTTCGCCGACGAGGGCCCCACGCTGAAGCGTATCCGCCCCCGCGCAAAGGGCTCTGCTGCTCGCATTCGCAAGCGCACCAGCCACATCACCGTCATCGTAGCAACCCGAGAGGAGGCATAGTATGGGTCAGAAAGTAAGCCCCACCGGTTTCCGTCTCGGCGTAACCGAGGATTGGCGTAGCCGCTGGTATTCCGACAAGGACTATGCGAAGAACCTTGAGAACGACCTCGCTATTCGTTCTTACCTTGACAAGCAGCTCGCCCATGCAGCTGTCTCCCGCGTAGAGATCGAGCGCGCTGGTGACAAGATCAAGGTCATCATCACCACGTCTCGCCCCGGCGTTGTAATCGGCAAGAAGGGCGCAGAGGTTGACGCACTTCGCAAGAAGCTCAACCAGATCGCCAACGGCCCGGTTTCCGTTGAGGTTGTAGAGGTTAAGCGTCCTGAACTCGACGCAAGCCTCATCGCTCAGTCCGTTGCTGAGCAGCTTGAAAACCGCGTTGCATTCCGTCGTGCAATGCGCAAGGCCGTTCAGTCTGCCCGCAAGAGCGGCGCAAAGGGTATCCGTATCCAGTGCGCTGGTCGTCTGGGTGGCGCTGAAATGAGCCGCCGCGAGTGGTATCGCGAAGGTCGCGTGCCGCTGCACACCCTTCGTGCGAAGATCGACTATGGCTTCGCTACCGCTGCAACCACCATGGGTTCCATTGGTATCCAGGTTTGGGTGTACCACGGTGAAGTTCTGCCTGGCCAGAAGGCTCCGCAGCCCGCACTCGAGGGTTCTTCCCGTCCTAACCGTTCCCGTCGCCGCAATAACGATAGGGGTGATAAGTAATGTTGGTACCTAAGCGCGTCAAGCATCGTAAGGTGCAGCGTGGTTCTATGAAGGGTAACGCCAAGGGTGGCACCACTTTGAACCACGGCACTTGGGGCATTCAGGCCCTGGACCGTCATTGGATCACCAACCGCCAGATCGAGGCTGCACGTATCGCAATGACTCGTCGCATGAACCGTACTGGTAATGTTTGGATCACGATCTTCCCCGATAAGCCCATCACGCAGAAGCCTGCTGAAACTCGAATGGGTAAGGGTAAGGGTAACCCTGAGGGTTGGGTAGCTGTAGTAAAGCCCGGCCGCATCATGTTCGAGATCGATGGTGTTGACGAAGCAACCGCTAAGGATGCTCTTCGTCTGGCTATCGACAAGTTGCCCATCAAGTGCAAGATCGTAAAGCGTGAGGCAGAAGGGCAGGAGTAAATGAAAGCAGCAGAGATCCAGAAACTTTCGGGTGAAGATCTGCAGGCTAAACTGAAGGAGGCTCGTGCAGAGCTCTTCAACCTGCGCTTCCAGATGGCTACCGGCCAGCTCGACAACACCGCTCGCATCAAGCAGGTCAAGAAGGACATCGCCCGCATCCAGACCGAGATGCGCGACCGTGAACTCAAGGCCGCTCAGGCTTAGGGTGCAGCTAGGAAGGTTTGAACAATATGAGTGAAGAACGTAACTCTCGTAAGGTTCGCCAGGGTGTTGTAGTAAGCATCTCCGGCGACAAGACCTGCGTCGTGCAAGTTCACGAGCGCAAGCCCCATCCTGTATATGGCAAGATGGTTAACTCCACCAAGAAGCTTCACGCTCATGACGAGAACAACGAAGCTGGTGTAGGCGACACCGTAACGATTATGGAAACCCGCCCGCTTTCTAAGATGAAGCGCTGGCGCCTTCTCGACATCGTTGAGAAGGCTAAGTAGGCACTTGCTTACTTAGAAGCATCGAAAGGGATAAGCACATGATTCAAATGCAGAGCATGCTCGCCGTTGCTGACAACTCCGGCGCTCGCAAGGTGCAGTGCATCAAGGTCCTGGGCGGCTCCAAGCGCCGTTACGCGGGCCTCGGCGATGTCATCGTTTGCAGCGTTAAGGAAGCAATGCCCAACGGCAACGTTAAGAAGGGCGAAGTCGTCCGCTGTGTCGTGGTGCGCGTTAAGAAGGAAGTTCGTCGTACTGACGGCAGCTACATCAAGTTCGACCAGAATGCTTGCGTTCTGATCGACAACAACGGCGCTCCCCGCGGTACGCGTATCTTCGGTCCTGTTGCACGCGAACTTCGTGACAAGAAGTACATGAAGATCGTGTCCCTGGCACCGGAAACGCTGTAGGAGGAACATCCATGGCAAAGATGAACATCAAAAAGGGTGACAAGGTCAAGGTTCTTGCTGGTAAGGATAAGGGTGCTGAAGGCATCGTAATCGCTTCCAACCCCTCGGCTCAGCGCGTCACCGTTGAAAAGGTCAACATGATGAAGAAGGCAATGCGCCCGACTCAGGCAAACCCTGAAGGCGGCATTGCTAGCGTTGAGGCTCCCATCCATGTCTCCAACGTTATGCTGATCTGCCCCTCCTGCAAGGAGGCAACTCGCGTCAACATCAAACGTGAAGATGGTAAAAAAGTTCGCGTTTGCAAGCATTGTGGCGCAGATATCGACTAAAATATTTAGCCGTGCTTTTATGACCCCCGCGTAATGCGGGGGACGCAAGGTCGGAAATCTTGCGTTTAATTCATCGAGAAAGGTTTTTTAGGACAATGGCTACTCCTCGTCTGAAGGAAAAGTATGTAAACGAAGTACGCGACCAGCTTTTCAAGGAGCTCGGTCTCGCTAATGTTAATCAGATTCCTCGCCTTGAGAAGATCGTTATTAACATGGGTGTAGGTCGTGCCGCTGGCGACAAGAAGCTTCTTGACGGCGCAATCGCCGACCTGCGTACCATCACCGGTCAGCAGCCTATGGTTACCCGCGCTAAGAAGTCCATCGCAGGCTTCCATCTGCGTGAGGGCCAGGCAATTGGTTGCAAGGTTACCCTTCGCGGTGACCGCATGTGGGAGTTCTTCGACCGCTTGATGTCCACTGCGCTTCCTCGCGTACGTGACTTCCGTGGTTGCAACCCCAACAGCTTCGACGGTCGAGGCAACTACACTATGGGCCTCACCGAGCAACTTATCTTCCCCGAGATCGAGTACGACAAGATCGATCGCACTCGTGGTATGGACATCACGTTCGTAACCACGGCTGAAAACAATGAAGGCGCCAAGGCACTTATGAATGCCATGGGCTTCCCGTTCAAAAAGGAAAACTAACTTCTCGTTAAGAGAATTGGTTATAGGAAAGAAGGATTTTGAATGGCTAAGAAATCGATGATCGCCAAGTCCAAGCGAGAGCCGAAGTTCTCGACGCGTCAGCACAATCGCTGTGCTCGCTGTGGTCGCCCCCGTGCGTACTACCGCAAGTTCGGTCTGTGCCGCGTCTGCCTTCGTGAGCTCGCTAACAAAGGCGAACTGCCCGGCGTGACCAAGGCTTCCTGGTAGGAACCTTATCAACCCAGTCACGTTGTTGAGTGCCGTTAGTCAAGGCGCATACATCATGGGTGCATGCGAACCGGCTTTTCGGCTCATCATGAACAAAGGAGAAACACAACAATGAGCATGAACGATCCTATTGCAGATATGCTTACGCGTGTGCGTAACGCAAACTCTGCTGGCAAGCAGACGGTTTCCATGCCGTCCAGCAAGAAGCTTGTCGAAATCGCCCGCATCATGCAGGAAGAGGGCTACATCAACGGCTTCGAAATTGAGCCGGCTCAGCCCCGCGACGTTCTGACTATCACCCTCAAGTATGGTGAGAAGAAGGCTCGCACCATTCGCGGCATCAAGCGCATCTCCAAGCCTGGTCTGCGCATTTATGCTGGCAAGGACGAGCTTCCTCGCGTTCTCGGTGGTCTTGGTACTGCTGTTATTTCGACGAGCAAGGGCGTTATGACCGACCGCGACGCACGCAAGGAAGGCGTCGGCGGCGAAGTCATGGCGTACATCTGGTAGGAAGGAAGGAGCACAAATGTCTCGTATTGGTAAGATCCCTGTTGCTATTCCTTCTGGCGTTGAGGTTAAGGTTGACGGCCATGTTGTTACCGTAAAGGGCAGCAAGGGCGAACTTACTCGTGAATTCAACCCCATGATGACCATCAAGGTTGAGGGCGAAGAAGTTATTGTTGAGCGTCCCGATGATTCCCGTCAGGCAAAGAGCCTTCATGGCCTTACGCGCACCCTTATCCACAACATGGTAGAGGGCGTTCATGATGGTTACTCCAAGAAGCTCGAGCTCGTAGGCGTTGGCTATCGTGCAGCGCTCAAGGGTTCTGATCTGGAGATCCAGCTCGGTTACTCTCATCCGGTTATCGTTAAGGCTCCTGAAAACATTACCTTCGAAGTTCCTAGCCAGACCGAGATTATCGTAAAGGGCATCAGCAAGGAACAGGTCGGCCAGGTTGCTGCCGACATCCGCGCATGGCGTAAGCCTGAGCCTTACAAGGGCAAGGGTGTTCGTTATGAAGGCGAGTATGTCCGTCGTAAGCTCGGCAAGGCCGCAAAGTCTGAGTAGTAGCTCAGTAGCGAAGTATTGAAGGGAATCTACTTATGAAGAAGCTTCAAAAGAAACAGGCTGGGCTGCGCCGTCGTCACACTCGTGTTCGTGGCAAGATCTCTGGTACGGCTGCCCGTCCGCGTTTGTGCATTACGCGTTCTAACTCGAACATGTATGCTCAGGTTATCGACGACGTTGCCGGTAAGACCATCTGTGGTGTTTCCACCCTCGGTCCCGAGTTCAAGGCAACCGAGAAGAGCGGTGCTACCGTAGATGGTGCTGCAGCTCTCGGTCTGATCATCGGTAAGAAAGCACAGGAAAACGGTGTTACCGAGGTTGTATTCGACCGCGGTGGCAATCTGTATCACGGTCGCATCAAGGCAGTTGCCGATGGTGCCCGCGAAGCAGGCCTGAAGTTCTAAGAGAGGGTTAAGGTCTATGGCTCGTAAGCAAGAAAACCAGGCAGGCGTTCCCGAACTTCAGGAACGCGTCGTCTATATCAATCGCGTCTCCAAGGTTGTCAAGGGTGGTCGTCGTTTCGCACTCACCGCTCTGGTAGTTGTTGGTGACGGCAAGGGTCGCGTGGGTATCGGCATGGGCAAGTCCCAGGAAGTTCCCACCGCCATCAAGAAGGGCGTAGAGGATGCGAAGAAGAACATGTTCTCCATTCCTCTGACCGAGGCTGGCACGCTTCCTCACGACATCATCGGTGAGTATGGCGCTGGTCGCGTTCTCCTTAAGCCCGCTACTCCTGGTACCGGCGTTATCGCTGGCGGCGCAGCTCGTGCCGTTCTCGAACTCGCTGGTGTAAAGGATGTTTTCGCTAAGTCCCTCGGCACTGACAACGTTCTTAACATTGTTAAGGCTGTTGCTGAAGGTCTTAAGGAAATGCAGAGCCCCGAGGCAGTTTCTGCTCGCCGCGGTATCTCTGTAGCTAAGATTTATGGCTGGAAGGAGAACTAGTAATGGCTGACGCAAAGAAACTGCGCATCACCCAGGTAAAGAGCTCCATCGGCTACAAGTACGATCAGGGTCGCACCCTGAAGGCTCTTGGTCTTGGTAAGATCGGTCGCACGGTTGAGCAGGTAGACAATCCTGGCGTTCGTGGCATGATCTTCAAGGTTCAGCACCTCGTAGAGGTTGAAGAACTGTAAATGCTAAAGCCCCGCTCACTGAGCGGGGCTTTTCTATTCTCGTAGTAGGACATTATGCGGATCGAAGCGCAGTGCAAGGAAAAAGCCTGAAATAATATCGTTTTAGGTCTAGCACGGTTACTGCATCTGCGGAGCATTCGATTCAATTGTTGAACTTATGATGGGCTGTATCTAACTTATTGACTTCTGCCCCGCATTTGATTTCAACCTATGGCATAATGATCTAGTTTGTAAGTTCGTCGGCGGCGAGCTGCCGACCTCTATTCCAATCGGTGGGGTAGAGACAGCGTAAAAAAGGAGAAAAAGAAAACATGGAACTTAAGGATCTGAAGCCCGCTGAGGGTTCTCGTCACAGCCGCAAGCGCGTAGGTCGCGGTCCCGCATCTGGTACCGGCAAGACCGCTGGTCGTGGTCTGAACGGTCAGAAGTCTCGTTCTGGCGGCGCTAAGGGTAACGGCTTCGAAGGTGGTCAGACTCCTCTGGCTCGTCGTCTTCCTAAGCTCCCTGGCTTCCGCAACATCAACCATGTTGAGTACCTTCCCGTTAACGTTAGCCGTATCGAGAAGTACTACGAAGCTGGCGAAGTGGTAGACGGTGAATCCCTCGTAGCTAAGGGCATCATCAAGCACTCCACCGATCTTGTTAAGGTTCTGGGCGACGGCGAAATCACCAAGGCTGTAACCGTTAAGGTTGACAAGGTTTCCGCTTCCGCAAAGGCTAAGATCGAGGCAGCTGGCGGAAAGGTCGAAGAGCCTTGCTAAGTTCCCTCGTACAGGCGTTCAAGGTACCTGAGCTCAGGAATAAAATCCTGTTCACTCTTGGTATCTTGGTGCTTTACCGATTCGGCGCTTACCTGCCGGTGCCGGGCATCCCGTTCCAGGCATTTGCTGATTCTTTTTCTCAGCAGGGTGTCTCGATGGTTATGCTCGACCTCTTCACTGGCGGTGCTTTGTCGAACTTCTCGGTATTTGCACTGGGTATTATGCCGTACATCACTGCATCTATCATTATGCAGTTGATGCAAGGTGTTATCCCTGCCGTTGGCCGCTGGGCTAAAGAGGGCGAAACGGGCAGGCGTCGCATTACTCAGGTTACGCGTTACCTTACGCTTGGTCTGGGTCTGATCAACGCTGTTGGTTACCTTTTCCTCTTCAAGTCCGAGGCTTATGGTGTTGTTTTCAGCACCGCTGTTCCTGAGATCGTCACCGACATCTTGGTTGTGTTCACTCTTGTAGTTGGCACTGCTTTGATCATGTGGATGGGCGAGCTCATTACTCAGCACGGTGTTGGCAATGGTATGTCGTTGATCATCTTCGTTTCCATCATCTCTTCGGTTCCGTCGGCAATCTTCTCGTCGATCAACCTGAATGCAGATATGGGTATGGGCATTGCAGTAACCGTTCTTATTTTGGTTGTAGTGCTGCTTTGCATCCCTGCGATTATCTTCGTAGAGCGTGCTCAGCGTCGTATCCCAATTAGCTATGCAAAGCGCGTTCAGGGTCGTAAGGTTATGGGCGGTCAGAGCTCTTACCTTCCTATCAAGATCAACGCTGCAGGTGTTATTCCTATCATCTTCGCAAGCTGCTTGATTTACTTCCCTGCGCAGATCGCTGCTTTGTTCAATGTTGATTGGCTCACCATGGTTGCCAATGCTATTTCGGCAGGTTGGGTGAACTGGATCCTCACTGCGCTGCTCATTGTGTTCTTCGCATACTTCTACACCTCGATTGTTTTCAATCCCGAGGACACTGCGGAAAACCTTCAGCGTCAGGGTGGATTTATTCCCGGTATTCGTCCTGGTCAGAATACCGTGCAGTACATTAAGGATGTTCTGCACAGGGTTACGCTTCCTGGTGCGATTTTCATCGCAGCCATTGCGGTTATCCCTTCCATATTGTTCTTCTTTACGAACAATTCTTTGATTCAGGCGTTTGGCGGTACCTCGATCCTCATCATGATCGGTGTTGCTTTGGACACTATGAATAAGATCGAGTCGCAGTTGAAAATGTACAACTACGACGGATTCTTCAAGTAACAAGAAAGGCGGCAATTAGCCGCCTTTCTTTTTTGAGCAATGTCACTTTGCCCTTAATACGCTTCAATTTGTTAAAATAGATTGATCGATTTCTATCGTGTTACGAAAGGAACATTTCCATGAATATCGTTTTACTGGGCGCACCGGGCGCTGGTAAGGGCACTCAGGCTGCAAAGCTGGTAGAGAAGTATGGCTTTGCTCACATCTCCACTGGCGACATGCTTCGCGCTGCCGTTAAGAACCAGACTCCTCTTGGTCTTGAGGCTAAGAAGTACATGGATGCTGGCGATCTTGTGCCCGATGAAGTTGTAATTGGCCTCGTAAAAGAGCGTCTGCAGGATGCCGATACCGCCAATGGCTTCATCCTTGACGGGTTCCCCCGCACCTCCACTCAGGCCGTTGCGCTTGATTCGGAGCTTTCTTCCCTCGAGCGTCCTCTTGATGCTGCTCTTCTTGTTGATGTTGACAAGGAAGTTATCATTAAGCGTCTTACCTCTCGTCGCATGTGCCGCGACTGCGGTTACATCGGTTCCGACGCTGACGCTGCTTGCCCTAAGTGCAATGGCGAAATGTACCAGCGCGACGACGATAATGAAGCTACGGTACGTAACCGCCTTGATGTTTACGAGAGCTCTACTGCTCCGCTCATCGATTACTACCGTGGTTGCGAGCTTCTGAGGGAGATCGATGGCGACCGCGATCCTCAGGTAGTATTTGACGCAATCGTTTCCACGCTCGGCTTGTAAGCAAGCGTCTTAATGTGTCCCCGCATCGTTTGGTGCGGGGATTTTTTATTCTCGTGCTTCTTCTGAAAGAGTAGTGCGTGGGCAATATGGCGTAAGTGTATCTTGTAAAATGATTCGCTATGAAACCTATTGAAGACATTGCATTTGACTGCATAGACCTCGCCAAAGCCAATCGAGGTCGAATTAAACATGCGCTATCCCGCATTTTCGTGGTTGCTATTGTTGCGTTGCTCCTCGAAATCTTTCTGTTCAATATGAACTATTTTCGATCGGCTACCTATGAGCCGATCAATTTAGCTGATCGCATTAGCCTTGATGCAAACGATACGGGAACTTCGAATTTCGGTTTAGGGCACAGCGAGCAGTACAAGTTTACTGAGTCGAAAACTGCTGTAGATTTTTACGATCTCAATAAAGTGGTGAATAATATCCACCTTGATTTCGATAATTCGCAGCCTGCTCAGAACCTTAAGGTCAAAATCAGCTTTACCGACGCTGCGCATGAAACCTATTTTTCAACGACCGAGTATACATTTGGTGTTCCCGAAATAGACGTTTCAACGTATAGCGAGCAAAGTCAGTATCTATACCTTGAGAGTTCAGGCACAATTCAGAACCTGCGCATCGAAATCGTAAGTGATGATGCACGGTACCCTGTTGTTCTCAATACGGTGGTCATCAATGAGCGTCAGCCATTTGAGTTCAATGGTCTACGCTATTTCCTGGCGTTTGCCGTTCTGCTTTTGCTTTATGTGTTTCGACCCGGCTCGAGCATTTATCGTTGCCGAGTTAAGGAACATCCGAGGTTTTCCCGTGCATGCATCGTCCTGGCAACAGCTTGCGAGATTTTCGTTCTTACTGCGTACCTTTTACTTGGATCAAACCAGGTTGGTATTGCTACGGCTAATTACAATTCGGGCTCCTGGGATGGCCACAGCATTGTAAACACCTATAAGGTTGGTGGAGATAATGCCCAGCAGTATGCTGAGCTCGCGAAGGCTATGGCTGATGGCCAGCTGTATTTGGAAGTGGAGCCTCCCCAATGGCTGGTAGACATGGACAACCCCTACGACAAGGGTGCACGCGATGAACTCCAGAAGCAGACAGGTGAGTCATACCTGTTCGATGTGGCGTACTACGAGGGTCATTACTATGTGTATTTCGGCGTGTTGCCAGTGCTGCTGTTCTATTTGCCGTTCTACCTGCTTACGGGGTCTAGTTTCCCAACGGCAATTGGCGTTTTAATTGCCTGCATTATGTTCGTGCTGGGCGTAACGGCTCTGATGGATCGATTTGCGCGGCATCATTTTAAGCGTGTTAGCTTAGGCTTGTTCCTCTTGCTGCAAATGCCCTTGGTGGCTTGTTCGGGCATGCTGTATCTAGCGAAGTTCCCAACGTTCTATTCACTCCCAATTGCAATGGCCTTGGCTTTTACGGTATGGGGCTTGTATTTTTGGCTTCACGGTCGGTCAACGGAAAGAGCAGCAGGATGGTACCTCGCTGGTTCTCTGTGCATGGCCCTTGTGGTTGCTTGTCGTCCTCAGTTCCTCATTTTCTCGCTGTTGGCGTTCCCGCTGTTTTGGCGCAAGTTCATTACTGAAAAGCACCTGTTCACTAAGAAGGGGTCAAAGGAATTTGCGTGCCTTTTGGCGCCCTATTTTGTTGTTGCCGCTGGCATCATGATGTATAACCGTGCGCGCTTCGGCTCTTTCTTCGATTTTGGAGCAAATTACAACCTTACGGTAAACGACATGACGCAGCGTGGCATGAACGCTGGCCGTTTGCTGCCGGCTTTGTTCGCATATTTCCTGCAGACCCCAACTACTACCGGCGTGTTTCCTTGGCTTCAGCCAACCACGTTTGATACTACGTATTTAGGTCAAACTATCAAGGAAGTAACATTTGGTGGCATTTTAGTATGCTTGCCTATTTTGTGGGTGCTGGCATTTGCTAAGCCGATACTTTCCTATCGTATTAGAGAACGTTCTACCCATACCGTTGCCAGTGTCGTGATGACTATGCTGGCATCTGCGCTCATTGTTGCTTGCCTTGATGCTCAGATGGCGGGCATTCTGCAGCGCTATACCGCCGACTACAGTATCTTGATGCTGATTCCCTCAATCTTGCTTTGCTTCATTGCGAACGATGCCCTGGCTCCTGATAGAGAAAACGATTGCCGCGATGTTGAGCTGAAGGTAGGAAGCTCTACGGTCCCCAAAGTGCTTGCGCATCGCCTCTTCCTTCGCGTTCTAGGGGTATTGGTGTTCCTGAGTTTGCTGTATTCCACCCTGATTTGCTTCATACCTGAAACCGGTTGGTATTCCGATGTATACGCATGGGCTTACCAAGACCTTATCGAAATGGTTGAGTTCTGGACGTAGGTGTATGGTCTCCATGGGGTGCGGAGCTGCATAGCAACGCGAGGCTCGTGAGGTTGCTTCAATTGCATTTGAACGAATTAACGGATCAGATGAGCTTGTCTTGTCTGGTCCGTTTTTTTGATTAGGAAACAAGAATACTGAATTTTATGCGAGCCACTAAAAGGGTAAGTATTTTGATTATCTGCCGTTCGCCCCGACAACCCAACCAGTGGCAACTGCCGAATTCCGTCTACCGACCTATATCTAACACGTTCGGAAACCCCTAAAGGGCGAAAACGTGTGCTCGCTACAATTAAGAAGCTTTCTAAAAAGCAAACCTTAAGCGAGAGGAGAGGTATGTCACAGTTGACCGAAATCCGCTGGCATGCACGTGCTGGCCAAGGTGCGGTTACGGCGGCGAAGCTTGTCGCGGACACGGCACTGCTGCAGGGCAACTACATCCAGGCTATGCCCGAATATGGCCCGGAGCGTACGGGAGCACCCCTGAAGGCGTATACGCGTGTATCCAGTGATCCCATCGAGGTTCACAACAACATTCAGAATCCCGACATCGTTATCATCATGGATGACACCCTGTTGGCTTCTACAGACGTAATGGAGGGTATGCCCGAAGACGGTATCCTCCTGTTCAACACCACAATGACGGCTGCTGAAGCCCGTGCAGCGGTAGGTGCTCCTGAAAGCATGCGTGTTGCTGTAGTTGATGCTTCGGGCATCGCACTTGCAACCATCAAGAAGGACATGCCTAATACCCCGATCGTAGGCGCATTGGCTAAGATCACGGGTCTTTTCCCGGTTGAAAAGGTCAAGGAACGCCTGGTTATCACCTTCGGCAAGAAGTTCTCCCAGGAAATGATCGACGCGAACCTCGCCTCCGTTGAGCGCGCTTATCAGGAGGTGCAAGAATAATGTCCAAGTACCAGTTTGATGGTTCCAACTACGATAATTGGAAGCCCGAAGATTTTCCGACCGGTTATGTATGCCCCGAAGGCGGCACGTCAACCAACTGCTACACCGGCGGTTGGCGCTCCAATCGTCCTATCTGGGATTCCGAGAAGTGCTCCAATTGCATGCTGTGTTGGGCTTACTGCCCCGATTCCTCCATTGAGGTTAAAGACGGCGCAATGACGGGCATCGACCTGTTCCATTGCAAGGGCTGCGGCGTTTGCGTTCAAGAGTGCAAGTTCGGCGCACTCGAGCTTATCTCCGAGGCTGAAGCCCAGGAGCAGGAAGCGAAGGGGGAGTAACCATGGCAGAAAAGAAGATGTTCTCCGCTACGGGCAACCAGATGGTGGCAGATGCCTTCCGTCAGGTTAACCCTGATGTTATGGCGGCTTACCCCATTACTCCTCAGACCACCATTGTTGAAGGCTATGCAAAGTTCGTTGCCGACGGAAAGGTAACCACCGAATACGTTCCCACCGAATCCGAGCATTCCGCGCTTTCCGCATGTATTGGCGCTTCTGCTGCTGGTGCGCGTGTTGCAACCGCAACAAGCTCCCAGGGCTTGGCCTACATGTGGGAGGAACTGCACATTGCGTCCGGCATGCGTTGCCCCATTGTTATGGCAAATGCCAATCGTGCGCTTTCCGCTCCTATTAACATCCACGGAGATCATTCCGACATCATGAGTGCTCGTGACTGCGGTTGGGGCATGATGTTTGCCGAAACCGCTCAGGAGGCTTACGACAACACCATCATCGCGTTCAAGGTTGCCGAAGATCCCAATGTTCTGCTTCCGGTTCTCACCACTCTCGATGGCTTTGTTACCACGCACGCTATGGATTGCTGCGTGATGGAAGAAGATCAGGTAGTAAAAGATTTCGTAGGCAATTACGAGCCGAAGTACCCTCTTCTTGATACTGAAAACCCTGTTGGCCAGGGCATGTTCGCAACGCTTGGCAACGGCTACATGAAGTACAAGCTCACCGAGCGCCACGCTCTCGACAACGCTATGGAAGCTTTTGAGCGCCATGGCAAGGAATGGGCTGAAATCACGGGTCGTCCGTTCGAGCTGGTTGATGCATGGGGTACCGAAGACGCTGATTACATCATCGTTGTTTTGGGCTCCTGCGCAGGCAATGCTCGTTTCCAGGCTCGCAAGCTGCGCGAGCAGGGCAAAAAGGTCGGCGTTGTTCGTCCTCGTATCTTCCGTCCGTTCCCTGCAAAGCAGATTGCTGAAGCTTGCAAAAACGCTAAGGCTGTGGCTGTTCTGGATCGTTCCGATTCCTTCGGTTCCCCGCATGCTCCTTTGGCGCTCGAGGTCCGCTCTGCCTTCCACGCAAATGGGGTTGACGCTCTTGTCAACGATTACGTTGTGGGTCTCGGCGGTGCAGACATCACCCTCGAGCAGATGAACACTGTGTTCTCTGACCTTGAGGCGCGCGCTGCAGGCGAGGGCGACGGTTCCATCAAGTATCTCGGCATCGAAGAGTAAGGGGCATCCAATGGCAAACATCAAGCAACTTTCTGCCCGCCCCGACGATTTGGCTCCTGGCCATCGCCTGTGTGGCGGTTGCGGCGCATCTATGGCAGTGCGCCAGGTCCTTATGGGTCGCAACGACTATGACGTTGTGTGCTGCTCGGCAACGGGCTGCCTGGAAGTATCCACTTCCATCTATCCGGACAACGCGTGGAACGTTCCATTCATTCACAATGCATTCGCAAATGCGGGCGCAACTATTTCTGGCGTAGAGGCAGCTTACAAGGGTCTTCAGCGTGCAGGCAAGATCCCTGCAGACAAGAAGATCAAGTTCGTTGCCTTCGGCGGCGACGGCGGCACCTACGACATCGGTCTGCAGTCTCTGTCCGGCGCTATGGAACGCGGTCACGATATCGTGTATGTCTGCTACGACAACGGCGCATACATGAACACGGGCATCCAGCGTTCTTCTGCAACTCCTAAGGGCGCATGGGCAACTACGTCTGAAGTTGGTAAGGAACAGCAGGGCAAGCCCCAGAAGCGCAAGGATCTTACCTCCATCATGGCAGCTCATGGTGTTCCCTATGTTGCTCAGGCAACCGTAGGCAATTGGCGTGACCTGGTAAGCAAAGCGGAAAAGGCAATTGCCGTTGACGGTCCTGCTTTCCTGAACGTTATGGCTCCTTGCCCCCGCGGCTGGCGTATCGACTCCAGCATGACTGCAGAAATCTGCCGCATGGCGGTAAACTCCAAGTTCTGGCCATTGTTCGAGGTCGAAAACGGCAAGTGGAAGCTCACTCCGGTTCGCGACAAAAACCTTATTCCTGTAAAGGACTTCCTGAAGCCTCAGGGCCGCTTCAAGCACCTCTTCAAGCCTGGCAACGAAGCCCTGTTGGAAGAGATCCAGCAAGACGTTGATGATTTCTGGGCTTACCTTGAGGGTCGTGTGGAAGGCTCCAAGGATCTGTAAGCGCAGTGCTCGGGTTAAGCTAATTCCCAAGTAAGGCTGTCTAACTAAGCCGCGAGATGCACTATCTCGCGGCTTTTTTTTCTTGACGGGGCACTGTAGTGCGCTATAGTAACCAATGGAAAATGAATACGGTCTTCAGGGCGAGGTGAAACTCCTCACTGGCGGTAACGCAAAATCTTCTGCAAGGAAGCAATTGCAAAGCCCGCGACCCTTGTGCAGGCAAGGCTGATCTGGTGAAAATCCAGAGCCAACGGTTACAGTCCGGATGGAAGAAGACGATGAATCGGATCGGTCGTTTGGCCGCGCTTGTTTGTCATGTGAAAGCCCTGGAACGCTATGTTCCAGGGCTTTTTTCATACAGGATGTATCTCCGTTCGTCGCTTACCCACTCAAGATGGTATTCGCGACAACGAATATGAAAGGAGGTGCAGTTCCTTGACTGATGAGGAGTACATGCAGCGAGCTTTGGAGCTTGCTATGCGCGGTGCCGGATGGGTCAATCCCAATCCTCTTGTTGGAGCGGTTGTGGTGCGCGATGGTCGAATTATCGGCGAAGGCTGGCATCCCGCTTTCGGCGAACTCCATGCGGAGCGCCAGGCTCTTGCCGATTGTCGTCAACGAGGTGAAGCCACCGAAGGTGCAACTATCTACGTAACGCTCGAGCCTTGTTGCCATACCGGCAAAACGCCCCCGTGCACCGAGGCGCTGATAGAAGCGGGCATTGCCCGAGTGGTTATGGGTGCCCCCGATCCCAACCCCAAGGTTGATGGCGGCGGCGTTGCTCAGCTCCAGGCGGCGGGCATCGAAGTTGTCCAGGGCGTTTTGGTTAAGGAATGCCAAGAAATCAACCGAGCGTTTTTCCATTACATCGAAACGGGTAAACCCTATGTCATCCTGAAGTACGCGATGACGCTCGATGGCAAGATCGCCACAAGGAGTGGCAAATCGAAGTGGATTACGGGCGAGGAGGCTCGCAAGCGCGTTCATGCCGATCGTCAACGTTATGCCGCTATCATGGTGGGCGTCAACACCGTCATCAAGGACGATCCGTTGCTTACCTGCCGATTGGACAGCTTTGAATCTTCCGACGTAGAAGAATTGCAAGTGGTTGATGAATCCGATTTCGAGGATCTGCTCGAAAAGGAGATGGCGGAAGACGAGGCTGCTTTTGAGGCCGATCTGGAGGGTTGCGCCGACTCTACTCTGCGTGGATTCGGCACCTTTAAGCCCCGTTGCTCGAACCCTATTCGCATCATTTGTGACACGCACCTGCGTACACCGCTCGATTCTCGGGTAGTGAGGACGGCTGCGGAGATCCCCACGTACATAGCAACCTGCGAACGCGATCTGGAAAAGCACTTGCCGTATCGCGAGCGGGAGTGCGACGTCATCGTGGTTCCCGAGGCGGCGGGTCATGTGGACATCGAGATCCTGATGGAAAAGCTCGGAGAGCTTGGTATCGATAGCGTGATTGTCGAAGGTGGCGCAGAAATCAATTGGTCGGTTTTGGCCTATGAAGTGGTTTCTTGCGTGCAGGCATACGTTGCCCCGAAGATCTTCGGTGGAGCAGCAGCGCCGAGCCCGGTAGGGGGCTTTGGCGTCGAGGCTCCCAAGTACGCCATCGAGCTGTCTAGCCCGAAGGTGACCCAGCTCGGTCAAGACCTGCTCATTGAATGCGAGGTGAAGTAAATGTTCACTGGCATTGTAGAAGAAGTCGGCAAAGTGGCTTCCATTCGCAAAGGAGCCCATTCCTGTGTGCTTACCGTTGCAGCTTCGAAGGTGCTTGAGGATGTTCATCTGGGTGACAGCATTGCGACGAATGGGGTTTGCCTTACCGTAACCGATTTTACGCGTAGCGGCTTTTCAGCTGATGTCATGCATGAAACCCTGAACCGTTCGTCTTTAGGTGCGCTGCGCCCGGGAAGCCCCGTGAACCTGGAACGCGCCATGCTCGCTGGTGGGCGTTTCGGCGGTCACATCGTTTCGGGCCATATCGACGGTGTGGGCACGGTGAAAAGCATCGACGAGGATGACAATGCTGTGTGGTATCGCATTGGATGCGACGCTTCCATTCTGCGCTTTATTGTCGAAAAAGGCTCTATTGCCATAGACGGCATCAGTCTCACCGTCGCAAAAGTCGACTCTGAAAGCTTCAGCGTTTCCATCATTCCGCACACACGCGCACAGACCAATTTGGTCACCAAGCATGTGGGCGATGTGGTGAATCTCGAAAACGACTGTGTCGGCAAATACGTTGAACGCCTTCTGGCTTGTTCTCCGGAGCTTGCAGACGAAACGGTCCGTCAATCTGCTTCGGTCGTGAGCCCCTATGTCGAGAAGGCAAATGGGACGGTATCGCAGAAGCAGGGCGGCATCACGAAAGAATTTTTGCTGAGCAATGGCTTTTAGCGGCTCGGCTCCTATAACAAAACAGGAAAAGCGCTTCCCCATTTAGGTGTGGGAGGCATGAGAGGATAGTAATGTTCCAGTTCAGTACCATTGAAGAGGCTTTGGAGGATCTTCGCCAGGGAAAGGTGATCTTGTGCACCGATGATCCCGATCGCGAAAACGAGGGAGATTTCATCTGCGCTGCAGAATTCGCTACAACCGAAAACGTGAACTTCATGGCGAAATATGCAAAGGGCCTGATCTGCATGCCCATGAGCATTGACCTGTGCCGTAAGCTCATGTTCCCTCAGATGGTAACCACCAATACCGACAACCACGAAACGGCATTTACTGTTTCGATCGATCACGTCGACACCACGACCGGCATCTCTGCTGAGGAACGTGGCTATACGGCTCGAAAGTGCGTTGATGAGAATGCTCGTCCTGAGGATTTTCGTCGTCCTGGCCATATGTTCCCGCTGATGGCAAAGCCCAACGGCGTTCTTGAGCGCAACGGCCACACCGAGGCAACGGTAGACCTGATGCGTCTTGCCGGCTTGAAAGAGTGCGGCTTGTGCTGCGAGATCATGCGTGATGACGGTACGATGATGCGCACCCCCGAGCTTATCGAGCTCGCCGAGAAGTGGGATTTGAAGTTCATCTCGATTAAGGCTCTTCAGGATTACCGCAAGAAGCACGACAAGCTCGTAGAGCGTGTGGCCGACACCAAGATGCCCACCAAGTATGGCGACTTCCGTGCATATGCTTACATCAACAAGCTCAATGGCGAGCACCATGTTGCTCTGGTTAAAGGCGATATCGCCGATGGGGAAGATCTGCTGGTTCGCGTTCACTCGGAATGCCTTACTGGCGATGCATTCGGTTCCTTGCGTTGCGATTGCGGCGATCAGTTCGCTTCCGCTATGCGCGCGGTTAACGAAGAGGGCCGTGGCGTGGTTCTGTACATGCGCCAGGAAGGTCGTGGCATCGGTTTGGTAAACAAGCTTCGCGCTTACGAGCTGCAAGATAAGGGCATGGATACGCTTGAGGCGAATCTTGCACTGGGCTTCAAGGGGGATGAGCGCGAGTACTTCATCGGAGCACAGATCCTGCGCGATCTGGGCGTGAAGACCATGCGCCTTCTGACCAATAACCCCGATAAGGTCTATCAGCTCTCCGAGTTCGGTCTTGAAATCACCGATCGTGTGCCGATTCAGATGCCTGCGACCGACCACGACCGCTTCTACCTGAAAACAAAGAAGGAAAAGATGGGTCATATTCTCGAAAGCGTCGAGGAATAACGGAACTGCCTGTAGGCAATAGGGGATTGCATCCCGAAACGAATGGAATTAGCCCCAGGCGTTAAAACGCTGGGGATGGCGAAAGGAAACGCATATGAACACTCTCGAAGGAAAGCTCGTATCTGAGGGCATCAAGGTTGGCATTGTAGCCGCTCGTTTCAACGAGTTCATCACTTCAAAGCTGATCGGTGGCGCAATGGATGGTCTGCTTCGTCACGATGTCAAGGACGAAGACGTGGACATCGCGTGGGTTCCTGGCGCATTTGAGATTCCGCTGGTTGCTCAGAAGATGGCTGAATCGGGCAAGTACGATGCAGTTATCTGCCTGGGTGCGGTAATCCGTGGCGCAACGTCTCACTACGACCTGGTCTGCAATGAGGCCGCCAAGGGCGTTGCCCAGGTTGGCCTGAAGACCGGTGTGCCTGTACTCTTCGGCGTGGTAACCACCGACACCATCGAACAGGCAATTGAGCGTGCTGGCACGAAGGCTGGCAACAAGGGCTTCGACTGCGCAACGAGCGCCATCGAAATGGTTAACCTCATCAAGACGATCGAGGCGTAACGTCAAATTCGGCAACGACCCCGCTCCGTTGTGGGCCCACACCCATTTCCTGATGCTTAAGAAAAGGGTGCAGCTCATCGCAGGAGTTGGGGTCGTTTTTTGCCTTGAAGCAGGGCAACAAGTATCCTGTATTAATAGTATTTCGCTGCTGCAACGAAGGAGCTGATATGTCTTTGTTGGTTCACCCTCTTCCTCTGGGGAAAGTCAGACTACGCAACCGTTTGGTAATGCCCCCGATGGCTACCGAGAAATCGGAGGGGCAGGGTAAAGTGAGCGATGCCCTGTGCGAGTATTACGACGAAAAGACGAAGGGCGGCTATTTTGGCTTAGTGGTCGCTGAGCATAGCTATATCAGCAAAGAAGGCCAGGCGAGCAAGGGACAAGTTTCTTTTTCCTTAGACGATGACATTCCCGGCCTGAAAAGGCTTGTTGAGGTCATCCATCGCAATGGTTGTAAGGTGGTAGCGCAGATCAACCACGCTGGTGGTAAGTCTATTTCTGCTTTGGGCGGTGAATCCCTGACGGCGCCCGCTCCAAGTGCAATGCCTTACACCACAACAAGAGGGGAGGCAGTGCAGGCGCATGCTATGACCCAGCAAGAAATCGACCAGGTTATTGCCGACTTTGCGTCTGCGGCGCGTCGCGCTAAGGAAGCTGGCTTCGATGGCGTCGAGATCCATTCGGCACATGGATACCTTTTGAGCCAGTTCTATTCCCCAATAACCAATAAGCGCACAGACGACTATTCGGGCGCGAGCATAGCAGGGCGTACTCGCCTACATTGCCAAGTCATTGAGGCGGTCCGAAACGAGGTGGGCCCTGATTACCTGTTAGCGCTTCGCTTGGGTGCCTGTGATTATGAAGAAGGTGGAGCAACAAGGGAAGATGCTGTTGCGGCGTGCAAGATATTCGAGGAAGCAGGAGTCGATCTGCTGGATATCTCGGGCGGGTTATGCGGCTATCGCGGTGACGGCTCTAAGGCCGAAGGCTATTTCGGTGAAGACTCAGCTGCGATCCGCGAAGCAGCTACGGTCCCCGTTATTGTGACCGGAGGCGTGAGGACTCTTGAAGGTGCCGAGCGTATTCTGGAGAAGGGCCAAGCCGATTTAGTGGGTGTGGGCCGTACGGTTCTGAAAGATTCGTTATGGGCAAAAAATGCTATTGAGCTCGCAGGCGGTACCAGCGTTAAAGGAACGGTGTTCTTCGATTTCGACGGAACCCTGCATGACAGCATGGCAATCTATGGTCCTGCATTTCGCAAGGCATATGCTTGGCTGGTTTCCGAGGGCCACATGCCGCCACAAGAGTTTACCGATGAATGGATTAGCAGGTGGCTGGGCTGGACCACGGAAGCCATGTGGACCACGTTTGCCCCCAACCTTCCTGAAGAAATATGGCGTCAGGCGGCGGAAATCGTGGGAAATGAAATGGACCGTCTTACCGAGGAAGGCAAGGCTCGATTGTTCCCAGGGGTACCCGAAATGCTCGACGAGCTTTGCTCTGACGGCTACGAACTTGCGTTTATCAGCAACTGTCGCACCCGCTATTGCGAGGTCCATCGTGCGATGTTTGGCTTGGATGCCTGGTTTGATGCCTATTATTGTGCTGAAGATTTTGGCGAAATGCCCAAATGGCAGATATATCAGCAGGTGGCGGAGCGCCATGCCACCCCTCGCGTAATGGTGGGCGACCGCTTCCATGATGGGGAAGTGGCTATGAAAGCAAGCATTCCCTTCATCGGGTGCACGTATGGTTTTGGTGACGATGAAGAATTGGCAATGGCGTCGGCACGTGTCTCAGCACCTGAGGATATTTTCGGTGCTGTTCAGGAGGTTCTTTCGTGAAGTACTGCATTCACTGTGGGGCAGAGTTGGAAGACGAGGACAAGTTCTGCGTTCATTGCGGCTTGTCTCAGAGTTCTGCCCCAGAGCCTAACTGCCAGCAAGGAGCTGAAGGGCAAACGCCTACCTCGTCTGCTCCCGCTGCGGCAGGCAAGAAGCCGGTCAACAAAGCGGTGATTGTTCTTTCCATGGCTCTTGTCGCTGTGTTGGCGGTTATTGTTTGCTTGGTTTTGTTCATGCGTCCCGCTTCGGATGAAGGGGAGGCTTCCTCTGCCAATGCTGCCTCGCAGCAACAGACCGACGACCCCAGCAGCAACGCATCTTCCCATGACTCTAAGAATTCTGATTCCTCTGTTGCTCCCAAGAAGGAGAGCTCTTCAGCGCAGACCGAAGTATCGGTTCGTACGTTGTCGGGCTTTTCTGGGGAGATGAGCACGTGCCAGTTGAATAGCTATTCCGCCTCCTCGGTTCTTCCCGCGAGCGAATACGGCACGTATGTTGCAAGCAACTTAAGCGATGGGGATTGGAACACTGCCTGGGTTGAGGGTTCTTCCAGTTCGGGGGTAGGTCAGAGCGTAACGATATCTCGCGCTTCTGGTGGCAAGGCGACGGTAAACTGCTTGGAATTGGTAGCTGGTTACGGTAAATCTACCGACATTTATTACAAGAATGCGCGCCCGAAGCAGGTGTCTTTGATCGCTGATTCAGGTGACATGGTAGCGCAGGTAACGCTTGCCGATTCGTATCGAGTGGTTCAGTCGATTAGCTTTCCAGCGGTAAACACTTCCTCGATTACACTGAGAATTGATTCGGTGTACGAAGGCAATAAGTACGATGATTGCGCGATCTCCGAAATGAGATGTTTCTAGCAAAGAGGGAAGTTGCCGCCCACCCTTAATATGGTGCAGGGTTTTGTGCTTGAACCCTAATAGTGTTACTTCTTTTGCGAGTGGCGCAGGCAACACCTATACTGAAAAAGATTGGTAGACCTAGCGGGTGCAAGATGCAGTCGCTTTGTAAGGCAGATGGAAGGAAGCATGATGCCCACTTACGCGGAACTGGGGAAGGAAGAGCTTACCACGCTCAAAACTGCACTCACCGAAGAATACGAAACCTATAAGGCTCAGGGTTTGTCCCTGAACATGGCGCGCGGTAAGCCGGGCTCCGATCAGCTCGATTTGAGCATGCCCATGCTGGACATCCTGCCTTCTTCCGATGATTGCAAGGCTGAAAACGGTACCGACATTCGCAACTATGGCGTAGTTGATGGTCTGCCGGAGGCCAAGAAGCTCATGGCTTCCATGCTCGATGACGAAGCAGAGAACACCATCGTTTTCGGTAATTCCAGCTTGAACATCATGTATGACACCATCATGCGTTGCTGGGTGTTTGGCACGCTTGGTGCTACTCCCTGGAGCCAGCTGGATAAAGTAAAGTTTGTTTGCCCTGTTCCTGGTTACGATCGACATTTCGGCGTTACCGAGGCATTTGGTATCGAGATGGTTACTGTTCCCATGACCAACGATGGTCCCGATATGGACGCTGTCGAAGAACTGGTTGCCAACGATTCTACATTTAAGGGTATTTGGTGCGTTCCCAAGTATTCCAATCCCGGCGGCGTCACCTATTCCGATGAGGTAGTGCGTCGACTTGCTTCCATGAAATGCGCTGCTGAAGATTTCCGTATCTTCTGGGATAACGCCTATACTGTGCATCATCTTTATGACGATGCCGCACAGCAGGATCAGCTTCTTGATATCGCCAAGGCCTGCGTTGAGGCTGGCAACCCCAACCGCTATTTCAAGTTCGCTTCCACTTCAAAGGTAACGTTCCCTGGCGCAGGTGTTGCGGCTATGGCTGCAAGCCCAGAAAACATCGCTGAAATCAAGAAGCGCATGGGCGTTCAGACCATCGGTCACGACAAGTTGAACCAGATGCGTCATGTTCGCTTCCTCAAAGACGCCGATGGAATTGCTGTTCACATGGCAAAGCATGCTTCCATCATTCGCCCGAAGTTCGAGCTGGTTCTGAAGATGCTGGAAGAGGGTTTGGCTGGCACTGGTTGCGGTTCTTGGAGCAATCCTCGTGGTGGTTACTTCGTTTCGTTTGACGCTCCCGAAGGAACTGCAAAGCATATCGTTGCTATGGCCAAGGAAGCTGGCGTTACCATGACGGGTGCTGGTGCTACCTATCCTTACAAGAACGATCCCAAGGATTCCAACATCCGCATTGCCCCTACGCTTCCTCCGCTGGAAGAGCTCGAGTCGGCACTGAAGGTATTCGTTTGCTGCGTTAAGCTTGCTTCTGTGGAAAAGCTCCTCGAGGCATAAGTTCCAACCTGGCAAGTATTTATCTAGCGCGTTCCTGCTGGGGCGCGCTTTTTTGTATTCTGACACGGAAAATGCCAGAGATTGAAGCTGTATGTTTCTGCGGTTTTGTGGTTCGAGCAAGGGTAAGCTTAGGGAGAAAGAAAGAGGGCTGAAATGAAAATCGATCGCAGCAAAGTCCTACGGGCATTTTCGGATTACGTCGAGGCATACGATTCTTGCAATCAGCGCATAGCATTGAAGATCGAGCACTCAAAACGGGTTGCCGGTTTATGCGAGCGGATTGCCGAGAGCAATGGCTTGAAACAGGACGATCTTGATCTGGCGTGGACGATTGGACTGCTGCATGATATGGGTCGATTCGAACAGCTGCGCCGTTGGGGCACGTTTTCGGATGCGCGTTCAACTAATCATGCCAAATTGGGGGCAGAGGTGCTGTTTAGCCAACCTGCCGGGATGCCCCCATTCGAAGTCCCCGAATCGTCTGGCGGGAGGGCTTCACGTCGAAATCCCGGCATAGCTCTTTTTGCTGGGCTCGCCCCTGGCAAGGTGCGCATGAGAGATTTTGTCGAGGGATCCAAGGAAGATCAGCTGATCCGTGCCGCGATAGCTTCTCATGGTGATTATCGCCTTCCTGACGATTTGCCTGATAGAACGCGGCGTTTCTGCAACATTGTGCGCGATGCCGATAAGCTGGACATTCTCCACACCGTCAGCCTTAGCGATGCCGATACCATTCTGGGCGTCTCTCTCGATACGTTGCGTCAAAGCAGGCTTTCCTCTTCGGTGCTCGAAGCGTTTGCCGAGCGTCGCTGCGTAAAGCGCAATGATCGAGTTTTTCCCGCTGATTACGTTGTGGGCTTTCTCTGCTTCGCTTTTGAGCTTACCTATGCCGAGAGTCGTAAGATTCTGGTGGAGCAGGGCGAAATCTTTGAGATTGCAAAGAAGCCTTTGGGTCTAAAAGAGGGTTTTTCCAACGAAAGAACCAAAGCGGAGTTCGAGCGTATGGAAAACGAACTGCGTGTTTGGTTGAAGCGCAACTGTTAGGGTTTCTTTGCCGAAAAAGCCGCTCTGGCACTCCGTTAACCCAATCGAATCACGCTTGTCATGGGGCCTCGCCTGTGAGGTAGATGATTGGGCGAGGTATGTTTTGCGAAAAAGAATGCGCGCCGACTATCGGGATCAAGGGGGATCATCGGCGCGCGAGGGTAAGGAGAGAAGCAGCACAAGTTGGGTGGGCTGCTAGAGATAGGTGTCTACTGTGTGTTCTTGCTTAGGCGGCTGAGCATTTGATTGCTCCTCGTTCAATCATCTTCTCGATTTCGTCATCGGTGCTGCCCAAGGAAGAAAGGATTTTCCTGGTCGACCCACCTAGCTCTGCTGGTTCTTTTGCCGTGGCTAGATCCGACCTCATTGAGCCGATGACATGCGGAGTGTTGGTCTGAAGTGCCTCGCCGAAGCGGGGAAAATCGATGTAATTGAGCATTTCTGGATTGGTTTCCATGGCGAGCTCGATGGCTTCGGTTTTGTTCAAGCAAGGAGCGATGGCATAGGATTTGTCTTCAAGCCAGCTCTCCCATTCCTCGTAGGTCATTGAAGCGGCAAAGTCCACTACTGCTTGATAGGCGACAGGATTTTGTTCCGGTGTGTCTTTGAGCATGTCATAAAGATCCGGTCGTCCAATATCATCGCAGAATTCGTTCCAGAACTTATGCTCGTACAATCCGAAGGAGACCATCCGTCCGTCTTTTGTTTTGTACACGTTGTATCCGACGGAGGGATACTCCCTCATTCCCGAAGTGAGCTCCTTGCCATAGAAGAACCATCTGCTGTCAAGCATGGCGTTCCACCAAAGCAGTGAATCGTACATAGAAACATCGATGTGGCCGCCGTCGGCTTCGTCTCTTACCAGCAGGCCGGTGAGAGCTCCTTGAATTCCCACCATCGCGGCGGCGAGGTCGGATGGCTGAAGCAGGGCAACGGCGCCTTTGGTTAAATCGTAATAGCCGGTTTTAGCGACAATATTGATGTCGTGAAGGGCGTCAAGACTGCGCGGGTCGTTTTGTCCGTAGGCTGAAAACGACACATAAACAAGCTTCGGGTTGATTTCGTGCAATGTTTCAAAATCAATCTTCAGGCGCTTTGTAACGCCAGGGCGATAGTTTTCCACCAATACATCTGCTCGTTCGACCATCTTGTAGAAGCTCTGGAGAACTTCGGGGTCTTTCAAGTTGAAAGAAACGCTTTCCTTGTTTCGGTTCAATGCGTAATGGTAGTAGCTTTCGCCCTTCATTTGCGGCTCTTCGCCGCGAACAAGGTCGCCAGTCTTGGTGTCCTCCACTTTAATAACGCGTGCTCCCAGATCCCCAAAAAAGAGACTTGTGTATGCGCCAAGCAGATAGCGCGAGAGATCGAGTACGACGATGTTTTCAAATGGCTTTTGCATGAGGTTCTCCTTTCTGGGTTTTGACAACACGAGCCCAAGCACCCCTCATTGGCGCGTATCGAGCGGTTGTTTTATTGAAGTGAAGTTGGTTTAAGCGGGTTATTTGTTGTCCTGCTTTTTTGCAAGGCGTCTCATTAGGAATACGATGCTGTATCCGATTACTCCGATAACGATGAGCGTTGCGGTGTCGTAGCCAGTTAGCAGTCCTCCGGCGAGGATCACAAATATACCGGGGCTAAGGATGTTGCAAAGCAGGTTAAAATCGATCATCTCTGTCAGCGCCTTTCGGTTCCCCGCGCCCAATTTCGGTTGGGCGCGGGGCGATGTGTTGAACACATAGAGTGGGGGATGGCCTATGAGGCTAGGCTTCGGCCTTTATCTCGGCTTTGTGGGCTTCTGCGGTAAGTTCCGCGTCGCTCTTGAACCAAGTCTTGCGACGGGCCTTATCGCCGGCGATCCAGGTGTATCCAAGCAAGCCGAAGGTGATGGTCAGTACGGCGATGCCGCCGATGAAGAAACCGTCCCATCCGAAGTTCTCGGATACCAGAGCCCAACCGGTTGCGCCGAGTGCTCCAATGCCGTTGAACACCATGATCATCCAGGAATAGATCTTGTCGAAATCTCGGCCACCAAATACTTCGCGAACGATGAACGGAAGCATTGCCGTGGAACATGCGTAGGCAAGTCCGTAGAAGAGACCACCGCAGAACATGGGCCAGATGCCCGCTTCGCCGAACAGCTTGGGAAGCCACCACATCATGCACAGGCCGATAACGCCACCTGCATAGCCGATGATCTGGGCAACAAGAACGGAGCGGGACTCGATGAAGCCGATGAGGACCTTGCCGCCGCCCTGGCCTGCGCTTGCGAACGCTTCAAGAGTGCCCGAAAGGAGCAGCAGTGCGACCAGGGCTTGACCTCCCCAGCCTTCGTGGCCAAGGAACTGAACGTAAGTCGCAAAGAGCTGAGACATCGTTGTGATTGTGTTCAGCAGGCCGGCGCCCAGAACAAGGGTCCAGAAGAATGGCATCTTCAACACGTCTTTAGCTGCAAAGCCGGGCTCCTGGATTGCTTTCTTGTCTGCTTCTTCTGCCAGTTCAGCTTCCATTGCTGCGGCATCGAGGGGCATACCATAGGGAAGGGTTCCGCACTCCTGAGGGGTGCGCTTAACGAAGATAGCGATAAAGGGAATGGTGCCGATTGCGATTGCGACGCCGAATACCATGTAGAGGGTTCTCCAGCCTTGAAGGTCGGGACCAAGAACGAACTGGCCAATGATGTTCCAGACGACTCCGCCAACGCCGGTCATTGCAAATACAATGCCGGTTACGGTGCCGTAGTTAGTGTGGAACCAGCGGCTTAAGATGCCTGCAGTCATCGTGAATTCAACGCATACAAGGCCAAGGCCAATAATGAAGCCTGCTACCCAGTAGCACCAAATCGCAGGGTATACACAGAATCCCATGTAGGGGATAACCACCATCAGGGCTGCTACAACGCATACTGTTTTAGCGTTGAACCTGTCGAACAGTTTTGCCATTGGGGCAGCGCCGATGCATTGGCCCAAATAAACGAACGTGATGTATAGCGAGACTTGTGATGTCTGAACGCCGAAGTGTTGCGATACTGGCCTGTAACATAGGCCTGCTGCCGTAAACACAATGCCAACAGCCGTTAGCAATGTTAGCGCCATGGTTACCACAACGCCAACGTGGCGGACCGTAAGGCCCTGTCGGGCAATTTTTTCGGTTGCCATTTCTTCCTCCTCCTTGCGTGGTTGCTATGTCCATGGCCGATCGGGCACCAGAACTTTTCAGCTCATCCCCCAAAGGTGTCCGCCCGGCCATTGAGACCAAAATGGGTTTACTCGCGTTTTGAGCGAGGCCCGAAGCTCGGCTCAAATACCGATTCGGGTAATTCGGGGCCGTGGTAGCAAGTAACGGCGTCCCCATCGAGTTTCTCTATCTCGTCGTCCGAATAGCCGTATTGGTGCATAACCTCGGCAGTGTCATAGCCAACAGGACGGCTCTTGCGCAAAACGGGATCTCCCATACTGTCGAGCCTGATGGGCGAGGTGGGTATAACTTTCTCGCCGAAAGCGTCATAGTGAAGTTTTCGAAGGATGTCGCTTGCATACACTTCTTCATCAGCAAGGATGTCGCTTGGCAGGTAGAGTTTTTCGTAGGGAATCTCGTTTGCTTTGAAGATCGGCTCCCATTCTTCCCAGGTTTTTGTGAGGAACTGCTTTTCGAGGATGCGAACAACTTCCGAGTTTTTGCCTGACCCATTGTTGATCTCAGAGGCTTTGTTGTAGCGCTCATCTCCAACCAGTTCGTCGAGGCCAATCGTTCGCATGGTGTGGTCGTAGAAGATGTCGTAGCTTCCATAGCAGATGATGAACCAGACGCCATCTTTCGTTTGGTAGGTGTTGTTGGTTGGGCAGGTGACGTTATAACGCGACTTTGGCCAGGTATCGCCGAATTGCGTCGAACCGAGCATCATCTGCATAGGCCAAAGCGAGCAATGGTGGAGCGTTACGGTGACTTTGTCTCCTTCTCCGGTGCGATCTTTGCGGGCTAGAGCCGCAAGTAGGCCGGCGGTTAGGGCCAAGGAGGCGTTCCAATCTCCCATTGCTGCGGGCCAATTGATGGGCTGATATCCCTCGCTGGCCTGGGGAAGGCACGCGAACCAGCCGCCTCGGGCTGCATACGCCGTTGCGTCGAAGCCCTTAGTGTTCTTGTCGGGGCCGAATTCTCCGTAGCCACGCATCTGCCCCCATACCAAATGAGGATGAGCCTTATGCACACTTTCCCAGTCAAGCCCGAGCTTTCCGAGGGCTTTATCGCGGAAGCTCGTTACCATTATGTCAGCGTCGTCGAGCATCTTATGAAGGAGCTTAGATCCCTCTTCGCTTTTCAGATTGATGCTCACAAACGTCTTGTTCATGGATGCGTAGTCAAAGGCGGGATCGTCGATATCGGTTTTCTGCATGCCGAATCCGGGGCCGTTTGTGCGATACTCGTCCCCCGAAGCGGGTTCGACCTTGTAGACGGTTGCCCCTATTTCGCCCAGAATCCTTGGGCAAGCAGGTGCTGCAACGTAGCTCGTGAGTTCAACGACTTTTATTCCCTCTAATCCCCTCATCAAATCCTCCTTGTTCTAAATGCAGCTTTCGCTGCGGGTCGTTTAGGTGCTCTGTGTTGCTTCTAACCGGTGATGACGTGTGCATCGAGATCGCTTTTCGCGCGGGTCTGGTATGCTCCTTGCTGTCGGCGAATGTTTGAATTAGCGCATTCTTTCTGGGAGGCAAGATGAACCTCGATCATTTGACCTACTTCAAAACCCTGGTTGAGCTGGGCAGCAGATCTGAGACTGCGGAACATCTCTCCATTACGCCCTCGACTCTTTCCCTTGCTCTTTCGAAACTTGAGCAGGAGGTCGGCGTTCCCCTCATCCAGAAGAAGCGAGGGTCCGTTGAGCTTACGAACGAAGGCGAGGCGTTCTACGAATACGTAGAGATCTCGTTGCGCTTCTTGAACAACGGATTAAAACTGCTTCAAGAAAAGCGGGGGGGGGCCTTCGAAGCGAAATCGTTATTGGCGTGGTGTTCTCTGTCCAGAGCAAAGATTGGTCGCGCATTATCAACCAGTTTCGACAGAAAACCCATGGAGACGTTCTTGTCAGGGTGGTCCAGTCCTCAACCCCTTCCTTGATAGAGGACATCAAGAAGGGGAGCGTCGATGTGGCGTTCGCGGGGACAATGGGAAAAGATAAAGAGGTTAGATTCGATCCGTGCTGGTCGCAGGAGGCTGTTCTCGTGGTGAATCGCTTGCATCCCCTTGCCGCTTACGATGAGATTTCTCTAGACGATCTATCTGACCAGCATTTAATCTCGTACAACCTAACCGGCCCACTTGGTGCGGAGCTGACCAACCTTGTGAATGATTACGATCTTGCCATTGACTGCCTCTATTCGGATGAGATCACCCTTGCATCAATGGTCGTTGGCAATCCCGATATGATGGCGATTGCCTGTAGGTCATGGCTGCTCGATTCGTTCGATCGGGACATCAAGCTTGTCAGGATTAAGGAAGCACCAGAAGCTTTTCATCAGATGTATTTATGCTCGAGTGCTTTAATGCGCCATTCCAAAACAGTCGATGAGTTTATCGACATCGTGCTGGATTATTGCTCTAAAAGCCTTGAGTAACGTTCTGCGTCATTTCCGGTATAGAAGTTTCAAAGAGCCATGCCCCTTGGTTTGGAACCTCGGTTTTTGCATAGCTCATTAATAAAACGTGTTCATAATTAATAAAAGCGATGTATTTTTATCTTTAAACATTAGGTTTGAAGTTTTCAAATCAAGAAGAACAACGCTGAGAAATTTGGATCAAAATGCGATTTTTGTTGGCCTGTTAACTCGTGGTAATTTCAGATGAATCTACTCATTTCGGAGCAATTTGCTTCAGAGGGGAAGGCTTCAGCAACGAAAAGACCAAAGCCGAATTCCAGCGCATGGAAAAAGAGCCCCGCGTCTGGTTGAAATGCAATAGCTAGGGTAGTTGTTGCCGAAACGGCCCTTCTCTTAGCCCGTTAACCCAATCGAATCATGCTTGTCGTATAATCCGTCACTATTGCGTACTAAAGTGCGTAGTGCTGTGTTTCTATCGCAGCGTTAGGTGAAGCCGCTGGGTTTTTACTCAGCATGGGAAAACGGAAAGCGAACGGTATGGTATCTCACGATTTCTGGGTATTGCTTGCAATGCTCCTCTACTTCATCGTTGTCGTGGTTATTGGCTTCGTGTATGCGAAGAAGTCGAACCAATCAACGGAGAACTACTTCTTAGGAGGGCGCAGGCTCGGCCCATGGCTCACTGCTCTTTCTGCTGAGGCATCCGACATGTCGGGTTGGCTGCTTATGGGTCTTCCCGGTGTGGCCTATTTCACTGGTGCGTCTGACGCGATGTGGACGGCTATCGGCTTGGCGATTGGTACCTACCTGAATTGGTTGTTTGTCTCTAAGCGTTTGCGCAAATACTCCCAGGTTGCCAACAACTCCATTACGCTTCCTGATTACTTCTCAAATCGATTCCATGATTCTAAGAACATCCTTATGACCATTTCTGCATTGGTTATCCTGCTGTTCTTCTCTATTTATGTAGGTAGTTGTTTCGTAACATGCGGCAAGCTGTTTGCTACGCTGTTCGGTCTCGATTACGCAACCATGATGGTTCTCGGTGCCTTGATCGTATTTCTCTACACGTTTGTAGGCGGATATCTTTCCGTTTGTACTACCGACCTTATCCAGGGCAGCATTATGATTTGCGCCCTGGTGGTTGTTTTGGTTGGCTCCATCACGGCTGCTGGTGGTGTCGACAATACGGTTGCATTCTTGCAATCGATTCCTGGCTTCCTTTCGGGCACCGAGATCGCAACGCCTATCTTGGACGAAGCTGGCAAGCAGGTAGTTGAAGGCGGAATGCCGCTGTTCGGCGAAGCGGGATCTTATGGTGTGGTCACCATCGTTTCCGGTCTGGCATGGGGTTTGGGATACTTTGGTATGCCGCAGGTTCTTATCCGCTTTATGAGTGCCACCCATTCGTGCGAGCTGCGTAAGTCCCGCCGCATTGCAACGGTGTGGGTTGTTATCTCCTTGTTCAGCGCGGTGTCTATTGGTCTTATCGGACGAGCGGTTATTCCTACGGAATTCCTCACGCAGGCAAGTGCCGAAAGCATTTTCATCGTTCTCTCCAATATGATTTTGCCTTCATTTATGTGCGGCCTTGTGGTTTCGGGCATTTTCGCGGCATCGATGTCGTCTTCGTCTTCCTACTTGCTTATCTCTGGTTCAGCAGTGGCGGAGAACATCTACAGGGGACTAATAAAGAAAGATGCCACCGACTCTCAGGTAATGATCGTGGCCCGACTTACTTTGGTTGCCGTGCTCTTGTTCGGCATTGTTATCGCGCTCGACGAAAATTCGTCTATCTTCCAAGTTGTTTCGTACGCATGGGCGGGCTTCGGTGCTTCGTTCGGCCCGTTGATCATCATGAGCCTATATTGGCGTCGAACTAACTTGCAGGGCGCCTTGGCGGGTATGCTTACCGGCGCCATTGCTGTTTTGGTATGGCATACGTTTATAAAGCCGTTGGGTGGCTTCTTTGCGGTATACGAGCTTTTGCCTGCCTTTGCGCTGAGCCTCATTGCCATCATTGTGGTTTCTCTTCTTACCAAGGCACCATCCACGGAAGTTACCGACGAGTTCGATTCGTACCTGGAAGCTGACTGCTAAATTGCTCTAATGCTGAAAAATTTTTTTTGAAAAAGTTTTTGGGAATCGGCTGATCTGACCTCAGATCAGCCGATTTTTTATAGCGTAATGCAAATGGATAAAATGACGATGACCTGGTGTTTTGCAATTATCAAGAAAGGTTCGTGAAAGAAATTGCCATATGGACATGCCCGGGGGCGTGTAAAGTGTTGACACGGGGTAGATACCTAGCGTATTATTCCCTTGCTCGCTTGAACGGAAACAACGTTCGAACCGAGCAGCAGCTTGAAAATTGCACATGATTACAAGCGAATTCGGGAGTGTTCCAGAGCGGTCAAATGGGACGGACTGTAAATCCGTTGGCTCAGCCTTCCAAGGTTCGAATCCTTGCACTCCCACCATCTCGCCCATATAGCTCAGCAGGTAGAGCACTTCGTTGGTAACGAAGAGGTCAGCAGTTCGAGTCTGCTTGTGGGCACCATTTTGGCGGTGTAGCTCAGTTGGTTAGAGCACACGGTTCATACCCGTGGCGTCACTGGTTCGAATCCAGTCACCGCTACCAAATTTTCCGCTTACGCACGGTAAGCTTTTACTTTATCGTTTACAAATTCGCCTACCAAGGCGAATTTGTGCATTCCCACCAATAAGGAGGAATAATGTCTAAGGAGAAGTTCGAGCGTTCTAAGCCGCATGTTAACATTGGTACTATCGGCCACGTTGACCACGGCAAGACCACGCTGACTGCTGCAATTTCCAAGACCTTGTCCAGCAATGATGGTTCTCACGGTACTGCAACCGCAAACTTTACCGCATTCGAGAACATCGACAAGGCTCCTGAAGAGCGCGAGCGCGGCATTACCATTTCTATTTCTCACATTGAGTACGAAACCGACAAGCGTCACTACGCACACGTTGACTGCCCCGGCCATGCTGACTACGTCAAGAACATGATCACCGGTGCTGCTCAGATGGACGGCGCTATCCTCGTTATCGCTGCAACCGACGGCCCTATGGCTCAGACTCGTGAGCACATCCTGCTCGCTCGTCAGGTTGGCGTTCCCTACATCGTTGTTTTCCTGAACAAGTGCGACATGGTTGACGACGAAGAGCTCCTCGAGCTCGTTGAGATGGAAGTAACCGAGCTTCTCGATTCCTACGGCTTCGAGGATTGCCCGATTATTCGCGGTTCCGCTCTTAAGGCCCTCGAAGGCGACAAGGAATGGCAGGACAAGATCTGGGAGCTCATGGATGCTGTAGACGAGCATATTCCTACTCCCGAGCGTGCTATCGATAAGCCCTTCCTGATGGCTGTTGAGGACACCATGACCATCACCGGCCGTGGCACCGTTGCTACTGGTCGTGTTGAGCGCGGCGTTCTGCATGTAAACGACGAACTCGAAATCGTTGGTATCAAGGATACCGAGAAGACCGTTTGCACCGGCATCGAAATGTTCCGCAAGCTGCTCGACGAGGCTCAGGCTGGCGACAACATCGGTTGTCTGCTCCGCGGCATCAAGCGTGAGGACATCCTTCGTGGTCAGGTTCTCTGCAAGCCCGGTTCTGTAACTCCTCACCAGGTATTCGAGGGTCAGGTTTACATCCTTACCAAGGACGAGGGTGGCCGCCATACTCCGTTTTTCGATGGCTATCGTCCTCAGTTCTACTTCCGCACCACCGACATCACCGGTGTTGCACACCTCCCCGAGGGCACTGAAATGGTTATGCCTGGCGACAACGTAACCATCACGGCTGAACTCATTCACCCCGTAGCTATGGAGGAAGGCCTCCGCTTCGCTATCCGCGAAGGTGGCCGCACCGTTGGCTCCGGTCGTGTAACCAAGATCGTCAAATAACACGATCTTTATGAATTCGGTAGGGGAGTCTGCAAAGCAGACTCCCCTCCTTATTAATCATGTGCTAATGTCAAGCAATGCTAATACGTAATTTAAAGGAGAATTGATGCGTACTTTGGTCACCCTTGCATGCACTGAATGCAAGCGTCGAAACTATACGACCAAGAAGAACAAGCAGAATAATCCCGATCGTATTGAGTTCAAGAAGTATTGCAAGTGGTGTGGCACCCATACCCTGCACAAGGAAACTCGCTAGAGATTCGGAAACTGAAATAGGCCAGTAGCTCCAATTGGTAGAGCGGCGGTCTCCAAAACCGCATGTTGGGGGTTCGAGTCCCTCCTGGCCTGCCAGCTTGTTAATGAGCAGCTCCATGAAGCTGCTTGTTTGGCGTATAGAGAGTAGTAATTTCCAGAGCAGGAAGTTGTATGGCAAAGAAGTCAAAAACACAGAGGGCCAAGGCATCTGCTAATCGTGCCGCAAAAAAAGAGCGAGCAAAGCAGGCTGAGGTCACCCCGGTAGTAGAAGAGGAGTCCAAGAAGCGCTTCAGCTTCGGTAAGAATTCTTCCTCTACCAAGGCTGCTGCAAAGGCAACCTCTTCGCAGAATCAGCCAAAGAAGGCTGACGCGAAGCCCAAGAAAAAGCGCTTTGCTTTCCTTTCCGCGGTTCGTTCTGAGATGCGTCGCGTAACGTGGCCCACAAAGCAGGACGTTCTTCAGTGGACTGGCGTTGTTGTTCTGGCTTTGCTGTTCTTTGGTGTCTTCGTCACTATCCTCGATGACTGGGTAGTAACCCCCATCCTTCTTGCGATATCGAGTCTGTCTGGTTTGGGGGCTTAAATAATCCATGACGAAGAAATGGTATGTCCTTCACACGTACTCTGGTTATGAGAACAAGGTGAAGAAAAACCTCGAGACCCTCATCGAGACTATGGGTCTCGAAAACAATGTGTTCGCTATTCAGATCCCAACCGAAACGGTAACTGAGATTAAAGAAGGCGGACGTCGTGTGGAGAGCGATAAAAAGGTATTTCCTGGTTATGTGCTCGTCCGCATGGAACTTGACGATCGCAGCTGGGCTGCAGTTCGTAACACCCCGGGCGTAACGGGTTTTGTTGGTAGTCAGGGTAATCCTGCTCCACTTACGCGTGAAGAGTACAACAAGATCATGAAACGTACTTCCCATGAGGCTCCTAAGAAGATCACTTCTACTAGCCTCGAGGTTGGACAAACGGTAAAGGTTGTTTCTGGTCCTTTGTCGGAGTTCGACGGTGTTGTCTCTGAAGTATCCCCTGAATCCGGCAAGGTCAAGGTTATGGTTTCCATCTTTGGCCGCGAAACCCCGGTTGAACTTTCTTTCGATCAGGTGGCTACTATTTAATCTTGAATGCAATGCGTCTCACGCGCCCGTATGTGGACGGGGCTTCTCGTGGAGGCGCTTGTCATAAACTGGTAAGCAAGATATTTCAGTTGAAAGGATTTTACTGAAATGGCTGAGAAGAATGTAACGGGTTTTGTTAAGCTCCAGATTCCTGCTGGCGCTGCAAATCCTGCTCCTCCGGTTGGTCCTGCACTTGGTGCACAGGGCGTTAACATCATGCAGTTCTGCCAGGCATTCAATGCCGCTACGCAGGACAAGTCCGGCACCATCATCCCTGTAGAGATCACCATCTACGAAGATAAGACCTTTGATTTCGTCTGCAAGACCCCTCCGGCTGCATTCCTGATCAAGGAAAAGCTTGGTCTTAAGAGCGCTTCTGGCATTCCGCAGCTCAAGAAGGTTGGTGAACTTTCTCTCGAGCAGCTCCGCGAGATCGCTGAGATCAAGATGCCCGACCTCAATGCAAACGACATTGAGGCTGCAATGGAGATCGTTGCTGGTACTGCTCGTTCCATGGGCGTTACTATCGAGGGCCGTGCTCCTAAGAAGGAATACAAGGTTACTCGTCGTCTCCAGGCTCTTCTCCAGGGCGAATCCGCTGAATAAGCATTTTATCCAACTGCCACATTTGGCATTGGGTGGAAGAACCGCTAGAAGCGCGGTTCGTTAAAACCACGAAAGGAATTTTCAAATGGCACTTTCTAAGAAGTACAAGGAAGCAGCTGCAAAGATCGAAGCTGGCAAGTCCTATGCTCCTCTCGAGGCTGTTGCTCTCGTAAAGGAAATCGCTACTGCTAACTTTGATGAAACGGTAGAGGCTCATTTCCGTCTTGGCATCGACACCCGTCAGGCTGATCAGCAGCTCCGTGGTACCGTTAGCCTCCCCAATGGTTCTGGTAAAACTGTTCGCGTAGCAGTATTTGCCGAAGGTGACGCAGCACGTGCAGCAGAGGAAGCCGGTGCTGACATTGTAGGCTCCGATGATCTCGTTGCTGAAATTCAGGCTGGCAACATCAACTTTGATGCTGCAGTTGCTACCCCCGATCAGATGGCTAAGGTTGGTCGTTTGGGTAAGGTTCTCGGTCCTCGTGGTCTTATGCCTAACCCCAAGCTCGGCACTGTTACCCCTGATGTTGCTAAGGCAATCAAGGAGCTCAAGGGTGGCCGCGTAGAGTATCGCGCTGACCGTTACGGCATCTGCCATGTAATCATCGGCAAGTGCTCTTTCACTGCAGAGCAGCTCGCTGAGAACTATGGCGCCATTTATGACGAGATCCTTCGTATGAAGCCTGCTTCTGCTAAGGGCCGTTATGTTAAGTCTGTTACGGTTGTATCTACCATGGGCCCTGGTGTTTCGGTAGACAGCTCCGTAAACCGCAACTACACCGAAGCTCAGTAACTTCGCTTACCAAATGACTGAAAGGCACCCTACGGGGTGCCTTTTTATTTTGTAGACAATCTGCTCATTTTGCCCCAAAAAAAGTAGATAAAAGCCTATTAATGGGAGCAAGCTATAATGAATTTGGATGATTATATTCTCATATTTCCCCAATATGAGTACTAGGGTGTGCATGCGCCGAATGGAGGATGGAATGAGCGAAAAAACTCAGAACACGAAGGAACTCGCTGCTGAGGTACTGAAAGCAGAAGGAATGCTTGAAGGAATCGTAGCAGCACTGGCAGGTCCTTCGCGTCGTGTAAGGCAGAATGCCTCATCTGTGCTTGCTCAGGTTGCAAAAATTGACCCAGAAAAGCTTGCCCCCCATGCTGACGAGTTTATCAACGCCCTAAACCGACCCGAAGCTCAAACCCGTTGGGAGTCTTTGGATATTCTTACCGAGCTTGTTTCTATCGACTCTCGTGCTTGTGACAAGGCTCTTGCTGGTGCTGAAGCCGCGCTCTTTGACGAAGATAATGGTTTTGTCCGTCTTGCCGCTCTTCGTTTTCTGTGCGCATTGGGCTCAACGACCGAAAATCGTTCGCTGAAGGTTTGGCCGCTTCTCGACGAAGCCATTCAGTGCTATCACGGTGACTACGAGTATCAGGATATGCTTATCGCTCTGACGTCTTTCGCTGATGGGAAAATTGCTCCTGAAGTAAAGGAAGGCCTTGCTGAGCGCGTTAAATTTGATGCTGAGCACGGTAAGGGTGCCTTGAAGCGCCGTAGCCAGCAAATCATCGAAGTACTTTCGTAACCGTTCATCGCTACAGCTTCGTTAAATTTAAATTTGTTGCACCACAAAATCTATTTTAATACTAGGATAAAAGAACCAACATTCTTCCCTGAATGTTGGTTCTTATGTATTTCGAGCAAGGAGTGTATCCATGGCAAAGCATACCGTAACGCTTATTCCTGGTGATGGTATCGGTCTTGAAACAACCGCAGCAATGAGGCGAGTGGTTGAGGCTTGCGGTGTCGACATCGAATGGGAAATTGCTGAAGCGGGTGCTCACATGATGGATTCATGCGGTACACCATTGCCTGAAGCAACCATTGAGGCCGTACGTCGCAATAGAGTAGCGATCAAGGGCCCTATTACCACTCCTGTTGGTACTGGCTTTCGCAGCGTAAATGTTGCACTTCGTAAAACGCTGAATCTTAACGTCTGCCTTCGTCCTGTGCTTTCTATTCCTGGTGCCGGAGGACGCTATCAGGATGTTGACCTCGTTATCGTTCGCGAGAATTCAGAGGATCTGTATGCTGGTGTTGAATTTGAAGAGGGTAGCAAAGAAGCTGCTGAACTAATCGAGTTCTGCAAACAGCATGATGCAGGTGTTATTCGCTCTGATTCCGGTATATCAATTAAGCCTATTTCGATTACTGCTTCACAGAATATTGTGCGCTATGCATTCGATTATGCCGTCAAGCACGGTCGGAAGAAGGTAACAGCAGCACATAAAGCTAACATCATGAAGCATTCCGACGGCTTGTTCTTGCGTACGGCAAGGGAGGTTGCTGCCGACTATGAAGGTAGCGTCGAATTCAACGACAATATCATCGATGCGTTCTGTATGAACCTCGTTATGGATCCCTCGCAGTTTGATGTGATCGTGTTCCCGAATCTTTATGGCGATATCGCGAGCGATCTTTGTGCGGGCCTTGTCGGTGGATTGGGCATTGCGCCTGGAGCTAATATCGGTCCTGATTACGCCATTTTTGAAGCTGTTCATGGCTCTGCTCCCGATATCGCGGGAAAGAATATTTGCAATCCGACTGCCGAGATTCTGTCTGCTGCCATGATGCTTGATCATCTTGGGGAGCTCGAGGCTGCTCAGCGCATTCGCGATGCTGTTCGCAAGGTGTATGCTGAGGGCGAGGTATTGACCGCTGATATCCGCAAAACAACAGGCTCTGATAAACCAGCAGCTTCTTGCTCTCAATTTACCGACGAGCTTATCTCGGCGCTCGCTTGCCTTGCTTAAATCTTGTTTGCTTGTTTTGGTGTTTAGTTTGCGGCTTTAAGCTAACGAAATGTTTGCCCAATTTGCCGTAGTTGAAAAAGGAGTAATTATGTCAAGTCGTTCCGATGTCCTGAAGGTCGGAAACGTAACCTATACGTATTACCCAGTCAATCGCGTTGCTGGTCATGAGAAGCTTCCGTTTTCTCTAACGGTTCTGCTCGAGAATATTCTTCGAAATGCTGAGTCCGACGAGCGTGCGAGCGAATTGGCTCAACGCTTGGTTGAAGCAGGACTTTCTGGGGAAGTCGGAAGCGAAATCGAGTTCAGCCCCGCACGCGTTCTTTTCCAGGATTTCACTGGTGTACCTGTCTTTGTCGATTTTGCGGTAATGCGAGAGGCATGCATGGCTCTCGGCGGGGATCCTAAAACCATTAATCCTCAAGTACAGTGCGATCTGGTCATTGACCACTCTGTTATCGCCGATGAGGCGGGTTGTGCAGGCGCATTGCAGAAGAACATGGAACTAGAGTTCGACCGCAATAAAGAGCGTTATGAGTTCCTCAAGTGGGCCCAGGAATCTTTCGAGAATGTACGTATTGTCCCTCCTGGAGCTGGTATTTGCCATCAGTTGAACATTGAGCGCTTTGCTTCGGTAACCATGACGAAAGATGATGGTGAAGGTCCTCTTGCGTATTTTGATACGCTTGTTGGCACTGACTCTCACACGCCTACCGCTAACGGTATCGGCGTGCTCGGTTGGGGCGTAGGCGGCATTGAAGCGGAAGCCGCAGCTCTTGGCCAGCCGATTACTACGCTGGTGCCTCGTGTAATTGGCATTAAGCTTTCGGGTTCCCTTCAGCCCGGCGTGAGCGCCATGGATGTATCCTTAACGTTTGCTCAGATGCTGCGCGCAGAAGGGGTTGTAGGCTGTTTCGTAGAATGCTTCGGTGAAGGTCTCGAAAGCCTGAACGCTACACAGCGTGCATGCATCTCAAACATGACGCCTGAATATGGCGCAACTTGTACCTTGTTCCCTGTAGACCAGAAAACGCTTGATTACCTCGAACTTACTGGTCGCAGCGCGGAACAAATTGCTTTGGTGGAATCATATGCAAAGGCTCAGGGCTTCTGGAACGACCCGCAAAGCGAGCCTCGAACCTATTCTAAGGTGCTCGAGCTCGATCTTTCGAAGGTGCAGCGTAGCGTTGCCGGTCCGTCTCGTCCGCACGACCGCATTGACTTGGTTGATGTTAAGAATCGCTTTAGCCAGCTGTGCAGCGATCGTTCGCTTGATTGCAGCAAGAAGGTTTCGGTTGATGTATTAGGCCAAAGCTACGAAGTAACCCATGGCGCATTGGCTATTGCTGCTGTCACTAGCTGCACAACGGCAACGGATGCTAGCATGATGATCTCTGCTGGTGTGCTGGCGCGAAACGCCAGCAAAGTTGGGCTCCATCCGAAGCCATGGGTCAAGACGATCCTCGCGCCCGGAAGCCGTGCGACGGAAGACATCTTAGATGCCGCTGGTCTTATGCCCGCACTTCGTGACCTTGGTTTTTATACGTGCGGATTTGGCTGCATGAGCTGTATTGGCAATTCTGGTCCGGTTTTGCCGGGAATGCACGATATCGCTAATGAGGTTGAGCTTGCCAGCGTGCTTTCGGGCAACCGCAATTTCGAGGGCCGCATTTCACCCGATGTATCTCAGAACTATCTCTGTGCACCTGCGCTGGTTATTGCGTATTCGCTTGCGGGCACGATCGATTTTGATTTTGAAACCGAAGCGCTTGGCACCGATGCGGAAGGTAATGACATTTACCTCAAAGATATCTGGCCTGATGATGAAGAAGTCGCCCTCCTTCTCAAGAAGAGCCGTACCAAGGAAGTATTCGACCGTGCTGCAGCGGGGCTTTTCGATGGCGATGAAAGATGGCAGTCGCTTGGTAAGGAAGCAAGCGACGTATTCGCTTGGGACCCTGATTCTACATACGTTCGTCGTGCTCCCTATTTTGATGGCATGGAGAAGGATCCTGTAGCACCAAAGTCCGTAAAGAACGCTCGCGTGCTACTCAACTTGGGAGACTTCATCACTACCGATCACATTTCTCCTGCAGGCTCTATCGCGGACGATTCTCCCGCAGCTCGTTACCTTGAGGCTCATGGCGTTAAAAAGGAAGACTTCAATACGTACGGGGCTCGACGAGGCAACCATGAGGTAATGATGCGCGGTGCATTTGCCAATGTGAAGCTGCAGAACAAGCTCGCCGAAGGGAAACGCGGTGGCTGGACGCGCGATTTCATCGATCATGAAATCAAGGCCGTCTATGATGCTGCCGAGCACTACCAAGAGGAAGGCTCCGATCTGGTTGTTCTAGCGGGAAAAATGTACGGAAGCGGTTCGTCGCGCGACTGGGCGGCAAAGGGGCCGATGCTCCAGGGCATTCGTGCCGCATTCGCCGAAAGCTTCGAGCGAATCCATCGCTCCAATCTTATTGGCATGGGCATTCTTCCTTTGCAATTCGAGGAAGGGCAGAACGCCGAAAGCTTGGGCCTTGATGGAACCGAGCGCATCACTGTTGGTGAAATAGATTTCTCTGAAGGTTTGCCGAACCCAAGTCATGTTGTCGTCACTGCGGAAAAACCAGATGGCAGCAGCATTGAATTCACGGCTGTTGTAAGAATCGATACGCCAACCGAAGGAAGTTATTACTACAACGGTGGCATTTTGCAGTACGTATTACGTCAGCTTTCCTAAATAGTTTGCGAAGACTATGGGGCGGGATCTGGGTATGTTTAACCTCGGGTCCCGCTTTTTTGTTTCGTATATAAAGCTGCTTCCTATACAATTGTTTGTTATATACAAACCGAGGGAGGAGACCTATGCCGGATCCTAATCAACAAGGACCCATGAGTTGGGCCGACTTGCTGAATCAATTTGGTGGCGGTGCAGGCGGTGCAGGTGGTTCGCAAGGACCCAGCGCCGGCGGTCATCGTGGGGGCAGCGAATTCGATATGCTGCGAACCCGTTTTGCTCAAATGAGCAAGAAAGCACTTGTTGTTTTAGCTGTCGTAATTCTTATCATCGCAGCTTTTTGCTACTGGTGGTTCCATCCGCCAATCAACATCCATAGTGTCGATCTTTGGATGTTCCTTGCTATCTTTGTGCTGTTCCCGGCCTTTTTGGTGTTCTTCATCTTCCACCAGATTTATGAGCGCGGGATGGGCAAACGCGAGAAGAATGAAAAGAAGGCTAAACGCTTCAAAGGCCTGATGGTTGTTCCCGTAATCATTGCTCTCGTTGGCGTTTTGGGCGCTGTTGCCTCTTTGACCTTGTTCCCTGGTAATGCGGAAAAGTATTCCACCATCCTCAACACGGAGGATGGGGATTTTGCCACAGACATCGAACAGGCAGATTATTCAACCATTCCGTTTATCGATCGTGATTCTGCCGTTCTTTTGGGCAACCGCACTATGGGCACTATGGCAGACTACGTTAGCCAGTTTGAGATTTCCGACCTGTATTCCCAGATCAATTATCAGGACGCACCGGTTCGTGTTAGCCCGCTCAATTATGCTGACGTATTCAAATGGTGGTCCAACCACAATACGGGTATTCCCGCATATGTAATTGTCAACATGAGCACCCAGGATACCCAGATTGTTCGTCTTGAAGATCCGATCTATTACTCAGATTCCGATCCCTTCTTCAACAACGTCGACCGTCATGTGCAGCTGAGCCATCCGTTCTACATCTTTGGTGAAAAGTCGTTTGAGATCGACGACAATGGCAAGCCGTATTGGATCTATCCGGTAATCGACTACACGGTTGGTCTGTTCGGTGGTGAAACCGTTTCGCGTGTTGTACTTTGCGATGCAAGCACAGGCGAATGTCAGGATCTTGCGATTGACGAAGTGCCCCAGTGGGTTGACCGAGCATATCCTGCCGACTTGCTCATCCAGCAGTACAACTGGAGCGGCGCACTTTCCGGTGGCTGGATTAACTCTTGGCTGGGACAGAGCGGTGTTAAGCAGACCACGCCTGGTTCCGATGGTCAGCTTGGCTACAACTACATTGCCAAGGATGACGACGTTTGGGTATATTCCGGCGTAACTTCTGCAACTGCGGATAATTCAATCATTGGCTTTGTTCTAATCAATCAGCGTACTGCCGAATCCAAGTTCTACCCAGTCGCTGGTGCAACCGAAGAATCTGCAATGAGCTCAGCAGAGGGTCAGGTTCAGAATCTTAAGTATGAATCAACCTTCCCGCTGTTGATCAATGTCGACAATCAGCCGACCTACTTTATGGCCTTGAAGGACAACGCAGGTCTGGTTAAGAAGTATGCGATGATTGACATTCAGCGCTACCAGAATGTAGCCGTAGGCGACACGCTTGAGGAAACCGAAAAGTCGTATAAGAAGCTGCTTCGCGCAAATGGCGTCTCTACCGACGATGATTCCGGCAAAGCAACTAAGACAGACGGAACAGCGACTGGCACTATTTCGCTGATTTCTCCTGTGGTTCTTGACGGTAATTCCCATTACTACGTCATGCTCAATGGAGACGGCACGCTCTATGATTGCCCTGTAGCCAACGTAGTCGATATCGTCCGCTACAAGGAGGGCGATAGCGTGACCCTGACGGTAAGTGGCGACAATGGTGATGTTGCTACTGTTTCTGCCGTATCTCAGGCCGCGAATGCTGGCAATGACGCTGGTGGCTCTAATGCTTCTGCGTAGGAAATAGGCGTATTTCGCTAAGCGAATTCAGGGACCCTGCTCAAGCAGGGTCCCTTTTTTGTGAGTGCAAGCCGCCGAAAAGCTTTGCAGTATTGAGCTGAATGAGTAAAGAAAAAGCACCCGGAACGAATCTTCATTCCAGGTGCTTCATTGGAGGTTCGGCTCATATAGGGGAGTGCTATTTTGCCGAGCGATTATCCGGAGAGCGCTAGTCGTCGATAATGACTACGCTTGCGTAAACAGGTCCATGAACGCCCACGACACGAACCAACTCGATGTCAGCGGTGTTTGAAGGGCCGCTGATGAAAGTGACGTTAGAAGGCATTTCCTCGCCTTCGGCGACGCGGTTTTCCCAATCGTCCATAAGCTGTGTCATGTAAGGGAAGATGGTGCTCTTGCGTAGCAGGGCAATGTGGCCTATAGGCAGAAGGCATACTGCTCGTCCAGACTTTTCCGTACAACGCTGCATGATAGTGGCAGTTTCTGCGATGCCTGCGGAAGCGAAGGTGATGCCGATATCGGCGCTCTCGGCGCGTCCCATGCTCTTTTCTCTACTGGTGGGGTTCCAGCGAACGGCTTCGAAGGAAGCGTTATTCAGAACTTCAGGAATGCCGAAGCCGTCGATCTCGGGAACGTCGGAATAGACGATGTGTCCGCCCTGACCGATCTCGTTAACCAAATCAAGCACAACCTGGGATACTTCTTCCGGCTTTGCTTCGCGAACGATGGTGCCCATCTTGGTTGCTTCTTCGATGAACCATTGAGCAAGCTCTTCAGTGGAGTAATCGCGATAGTCCCCAGGCAACGGTGCCTTGGTAGCTTCGCAAGATTCAATGAATGCAGGGGGCTCAGTGCGACCAAGTGCCTGGGATATAGGTTTCAGGAATTCCTCGAGGCTTACTGTACTCATTAGTTCTCCTCTCGGTTGGCGTTGTTGCGACAGGCATCGGTAAGGGCTTGGGCGGTTTCAGCGCGCTTTTGCTCCTCTTCTTGTTTTTTATGCTCCGCAAACCAAGAACGAAACTTCTTGCTGCTCATCGTGTCAAGATTGCGCGATGCCAACCAGCCGTTCAGGACGGGGATCCAAGTGCTACCGCGATCGAGCTGATTTGTTTTGCCTGTCATGAGTTTCATTGCAGGTGCCGCCGCTGTCGTAAGTGCTCCATAGGTAACACGATTCGAGAAAGTTGCGGCTGCTGCAGTGAAGATAGCCTTTTCGACAGGAGATACGTAGCCCTGGCTTACCACGTTGCGTCGATGCTGGGAAATGAGATTCGGTAGTGGCACCTTTACAGGGCATACCTCTGCGCATTGGCCGCATAAAGAGCACGCGTAGGGCAATTTCGCTGTTTTCTCGTATCCAACAAGGAGGGGAGTCAAAACAACGCCCATGGGACCCGGGTAAATTGAGCCATATCCATGACCGGTAATGTGGCGGTATACCGGGCAAGAATTCATGCAAGCGCCGCAGCGGATGCAGCGAAGCATGGGGCGGAATTCATGAGCCAGAATATCGGTGCGTCCGTTGTTGACGATTACGATATGCACATTCTTTGGGCCATCAGCTTCGCCTTCTCGACGGCATCCCGTATTAATAGAGAAGGAACCAGAAATCTTGGCACCAACAGCACTGCGTACCAGGAGCTTCATCATTACATCGAGTGAGCGCAGGTCGGGAACAATGCGCTCGGTGCCCATGACGACAATTTGCGTTTCGGGGATGCTCGAAGCCATACGCGCGTTGCCCTCGTTGGAAACAAGGGTGCAAGAGCCGGTTTCCGCAACACCGAAGTTGCAGCCGGTTACGCCAATGGGGGCATTCATGAACTCGGGGCGTAGCGTTTTGCGCAGAAAACGGGTTATTTCCTCGGGATCGTTGGTGCCCTCGTAGCCCTTCTGTTCATGGTAGAGATTGCGGATAGAAGTACGATCGAAGTGCAGCGCCGGCACAACGATGTGTGAAGGTGCATTGCCTGCAGTTTGGATGATGTGCTCGGCGCAGTCGGTCTCGACTGGCTTGATCCCATGTGCTTCCAGGAACGTATTGAGCCCGATTTCCTCGGTCATCATGCTTTTGGACTTTACGCAGGTTTTAGCGCCTTCGGCTTCGAAGATGTCCAGGATGCAATCGAGCGCGTCGTTGTCGGTTGGGGCAAAATGCACCTGTGCACCGTTCTTCTGGGCATTCGTTGCAAATTGGCGAACGTAGTAGTCAAGGTTTTCAAGCACGTGGTCGCGAATGGCTGCGGCATGCGTACGGAAATCTTCCCAGTTGTCCACTTCGGCAACAAGAGCATCGCGCTTGCCGGTGATTACGTCCTGGGCAGTTTCGATGGCGCGATGTTTAAACGTATCGGAAAGCGCACGGTGGATGCGGTCCTCGAGGGGCGCATCGTCGTAGATGATCGACATTGCCTATGCCTCCAATCGAGAGTCGAGGATTTGCGCAATATGCATAACTTTCATATTGCTGGAAACAACGCCTTGTTCGATGAGGCGATCGAGAGCGCCCTTGATGTTCATGAGGCATGCCTGATCTGCGCCGCAGAGGTAGTCGGCGCCGGTGGCAAGCGCGAACGCAACTTTTTCCTGAACCATATGTCCGGAAACCTCAGGCTCTTTAACGCTGAATGTACCGCCGAACCCACAGCAGCGATCAGCTTCAGGCATTTCAATGTAGCTGAGCCCTTCTACATTCTTTAGGAGGGTAAGGGGCTGCTCTTCAACGCCGAGCATGCGGGTGAGGTGGCAGCTCTTGTGGTAGGTGACTGTGCCATCGAGATGGGCGCCAACGTTGGTGACTCCCAAAACATCAACGATGAACTGAGTGAATTCATAAATGCGCGGAGCAAGATCAGCAATTTTTTTGCTGTATTCGGCGTCGTCGGCGAAAAAATGAGGATACTCAGCCTTAATCGCCCAAGCGCAAGAGCCAGTGAGCGAAACGATGGTGTCGTAACCGCTATAGGCATCGATAACCTTTTTCATCATGGGCTTGGCTTCTTCGATGTAGCCCGAATTCGAAAAGGGCTGGCCGCAGCATACCTGGTCATCGGGAAGCTCAACTTCGCATCCAAGTTTTTCAAGTACATTGACGGCAGCGATTCCCACTTCTGGATAAAGCATGTCAACCATGCACCCTGGGAAGAACGCGACTTTCATGGGGGTCCTTTCTCGATAAACAAATATTATGTTCAAGCTTTACCCATCGAATGGCAAGAACGCGATCGTAGACGCTGAATCATGGTCAGTGAACGGTGGCAAAGAGGGGCGTATAGGTATAAAAAGGATGTTTCTGGGAATTGCAGAAAAAAATGCTTGACGATGATTTCGTTCTTAGTAAAATACAAGGGCTGTTAAAAACAGTCTTTTGTTTACATAGTTCCGCTGCTCAAGACAGCAGGTACCGAAAGGTTTAATCGCTTCATGCGGCCCGCCGAGGTGGTCGATAAGTATCGCGCTTTACGGCCCCTGCGTCTTAGGACGGAAGGGGTCGTTTCTTTTCTCAAGCACGACTCCACCCATTCGGGGCGGAACCCGAGTTTGAGATAAAGGAGGTGTACATATGCCAAGTGTAAAGAACGAAACCAAGCTCGCACAGATCAAGGAAGATCTCGAAGGTGCTGGTGCAGTATGGGTTGTTGATGCTTGCGGTCTTACTGTAAAGGAGACTCAGGCTCTTCGCCAGGCTGTTCGCGAAGCAGGTGCTTCCATGAAGGTTTACAAGAACACCCTCATGCACATCGCACTCGCTGACGCTGAGCTGCCCACGCTCGACGACATGCTGCATGGTCCTAGCGCATTCGTATTCGCCGGTGATGATGTTGCTGCTGCCGCTAAGGCGGTCAAGGAGTTCTCCAAGACCAACGAAACCCTGGAAATCAAGGGTGGTTTGATGGAAGGCGCTGCTGTAAGCGCTGCCGAGGTTGAAGCTATCGCTTCTCTGCCTTCTCGCGAAGAGCTCTACGCACACATCGCTGCTGCTATCAACGGTGTTGCTCAGGGTCTTGCTACCGCTATCAACGGTGTACCCCGTGGTCTGGCTCAGGTTACCAAGGCCGTTGCCGACCAGAAGGAAGCTGCGTAAGCAGATTCCTTGCAGCGTGAATATCGCTGCATAACAAGTATTTTGAAATTTCGGCTGCAATCATAAGGGTTTGCAGCCCAACGAAAGGAAACTAACATGGCTGTTTCTCGCGAAGAGATCATCGAAGCTCTGAAGGAAATGTCCCTGCTCGAGGCTTCTGAACTGGTAAAGGACATCGAGGAGACCTTCGGCGTATCCGCTGCTGCTCCCGTTGCTGTTGCTGCTGCTCCTGCTGCTGGCGGCGAAGCTGCTGCTGAGAAGTCCGAGTTCGACGTTGTACTCGAGGGCTTCGGCGACAACAAGATCGCTGTTATCAAGGCTGTACGTGAGATCACTGGTCTCGGCCTGAAGGAAGCTAAGGAAGTAGTAGAGTCTGCTCCCGCTCCTGTACAGGAAGGCGTTGCTAAGGACAAGGCTGAGGAAATCAAGGCTAAGCTCGAAGAGGCAGGCGCTGCTGTAACCCTGAAGTAACTCATTTTTTCGAGTGTCTTCTTTGAAGTGCCCAGCATAAGCTGGGCACTTTTTTATGCGAGGATGTTGGCCTGTGGATTTCCAAGTCTACTTCTATGTTGCAGCTCGGAAACGCCTTTGTCGTTTGATTGCTAATGCTTGTTTTTGCATATAGGGTAACCATTGAAGATATTCTTGAGCGCTTGAAGTGCTCCAGGGGACTAATAACGAAAGGGGCCTTGATGGAAAAAGGCTATTTTGCGGCAGCGTGGGGTGATGTGACTAAGTCGCCTGGTTGGGCATCGGTTTTGCTTCGTCTGGGTTTGCTGTGTCTTGTTCCCGTCTTTGGCGTTGTGGTGATGTATGGGTATCTTTTCTCGTGGGCTCGTGATATTGCATGGAATGTTCATCGTCCTCTTCCGAGAAAGGTCTTTGCCAACGAAGACGGAAGCCTCTATAGGCGCGGCTTTTTTATCTTCGTTGTTGCGTTGGTTTTTTCTCTCGTTCCAGAGATCGTTAACTTATTCATTGGCATGTCTGTTGGCTTTTCGTTTGGCAGCACCGCTTTGCATGGGTCGTATGTGCCGGCGCTCTTCGGCTCCATGCTCTGGCTTACCGGCAATTCGGCCAGTATAGCCCTGTCTTTTTTTGCGGCTTTGTTTTTCTGGGTTGGAGCGATGCGCGTCTCTTTGTATGGAACGCTTTCTTCGGGTTTCCAAATTCAGAAGATTTGGGCAATGATGAAACATGATTTCATTGGGTTGCTGCGTATTGCCGGAATGGCAATTTTGATTGCTGTGGCTATCGCTTTTTCCGCCATAGTTTTCGCGCTGTTCTTTGCTCTGATTTGCAGCGGTTTGATTTGGCTGGTGTCGAGTGGTTCGTCGACATCCATGGTCGCCGCGGTCTTGATTGTTCTTTTGGGTGTTGCATTTTTTGCGTTGCTGCTATTTGCTTCCGCGCTTCAAAACGCGTTGGTGTTTCGTGCATTGGGTTATTGGACCCGTCAATTCGATGTGAGCCTTTGGAGCGGCCAGGAGGACCCAATGCCCTTTGAGCGTAATGATATGCAACATTCCAATAGTGTTTCTGCGCATCAAAGTTTTGCTGCGCAGTGTGCTTCGGCATCAAGCCATGTTTCCGACGCGGCTTATGGAGGCGAGTCGTCTGTTGGCCCCATTCCCAGTGGCGTTCCGTCAGGTTTTGTTCAAACCGCGCCCTTCGCCGGCACGGGTGAGCCCATTGCTCAACCCGCTCAAGCGCCCCATGACTCTGAGCCGCTTGCCCGGAGCTCTGAAGGTAATGACGGTACCGGCCCGCAGGTTCTTGAGTCGCCCGATGGCCCATCGTTGACTGGAGAGCAGCCACAAAACAGAGAGACAGACTCCCAGGCAAAGTCAGAGGGTGAATCCAAGACTAATTAGTTGCTCGGTGCTTTTCTTCTGCGATGCGAAGAAGGGTTTCGTTTAAGATTTGATACACCTCGCGTGTTTGCCCGTTAAGGCACGCGAGGTGTTTTTCTATGGTTGCCATGTCTCCACGTTCGGCGGGTCCCGTAAGTGAAGCGACGGTTCCTTCGTTGGCAACATGCTGGGCATTTCCCAGGAATAGAGGCGCAAGCGCTTTTTCGGCACTTTCGGAGCTGAATCCGCATTTTACCAACTCATCGCAAGACAGCCGATAGAGTGCAATAACATGATTTGAGGCCATTGCGGCTGCAGCGTGATAGCGCACCTTTTGTTCTGTTTCAATAATCTGATAGGGGTTTCCCATTGCTTCAACTATCGAGATAGCTTCTTTGAGCTTCCCGCTGTCGCCTTCGATGGCGAAAAATGCCTTATGCAATTCTTTGGTGCTGGTGCTTTTCGATGGGATTGCGAAAAGGGGATGGATGGAATAAGCATTTGCTCCCCTTTCGTCGCATCCATTAAGCTCGGAAGAGGGAAGAGCTCCGCTGCAGTGGCAAATCAGCATCCCGTTTAGAACTTCGCTGCCATCTGAATCTCTAATTGTTTCCCAGGTGGGCACAATCTGGCCATCTGGCGTGGTAATGAACAGGGCATCGCATTTTGCTGCGAGATCGATTGGCGACTCAAATGCTTGCGATCCCGTCAACCGGGCTGCCTCTTTAGCAGAGGCGTAGGTTTTGCTGGCGTATCCAACGAGTTCGTGTTCTTGCGCAAAGTAGCGCCCAAGCGAGCAACCGACTTTTCCTGCGCCAACAAAGCCTATCCTCATGATGATTCTCTACTCCTCGACAGGGGTTAGTTTTCCTGTAGTTGAATCGATGATAAACCCGCGTACTGTGATTGTCTCAGGGATAAGGGGATGGTGAGCAATAGTTCGGACAGTGGCGCGAACGCTTTCTTCACCATCGTCGAACCCTTGAAGCCATGTTTCGAAATCGATTCCGCAGTAATGCATCATGTCAATGTGATCTTGAGAGATTCCCGCATTCAGCATATGGCTGATCATGTCATCGGAATTCATGTGCTGAGCACCGCAGTTGCTGTGGCCAACTACCATGATCGTTTTCACGCCTAGCTCAAAAACAGCTACCAGCAAGCTTCTGATAACGCTGCCAAAAGGATGGGATATCACACCGCCAGCGTTTTTGATTATCTTGGCATCGCCATTCTTGAGTCCCAATGCCGCTGGAAGAAGTTCGGTAAGGCGCGTGTCCATGCAGCTTACTATTGCCAGCTCTTTATCGGGGTATTTATCGGTTGAATATTTGAGATAGCCCTTTTCTTCGACAAATGCTTTATTGTGGGCCAGGATTTCATCTATGGTGCTCATGGCTTTCATTGAGGTTTTTCCTTTTGCGATATACGTGCTGAACGGCCATAAGCGGGTGGTGGAGTATCATCCGCGGTCCACTATAGGCCATGATTTCCTTGATTCTTTGCCGCATGGCAGGTCGATAGCATTGGGTAGGGCAGGTGTCGCAGGTTCCACGGTGTTTGTGGGGACAGCGTCGCGTTCGCTCGAGGGAATAGTCGATAACCTTTGCGCATTCGGCGCAGAGCTTTTCTCCTTGAGCGCAAATGTGGTGATGGCCACGGCAAAATACAGCTGCCATGGCCATCACAGTTTTCTCGTCTTGTTCCAGTCTCTTCTTTTCGGAGGGACTAAGAATGGGGTCGGACATACAACCTCAGCTATCCATAGATGCGCTTAAGCTCAGCGTAGGCGGCATCTGCTTCTTCCATTACGTCTGAAATAATCTTCGCGACGGGCTTAACTTCGGTAATTACCGGGGAGATCATGCCGGCGGAAAAGGCGCCGTTTTGGTAGTCGCCGTTATGGGCGCGTGCAATAGATCCTGTGCAGTAGTCATTCAGTTCCTCCTCCGACGCGCCAGCGTAATACTTCTCCCAGAAGCCATCGGTGAAGGGGTTCTTGATGCAGCGAACCTGCTTTTTGCCGGGGATGCCGGAAAGTACAGTGGCGTTGTCTTTGGAGTCAACAATGAGTTGCTTATATATGTCGGACACCGTGCACTCATCGGAGGTTAGGAAGATGGTGCCCATTTGAATGCCAACACACCCTAAAGCCAAGGCGGCAAGGAGGCCCCTGCCGTTAGCAAAACCGCCTGCTGCAATAACAGGGATATCTACAGCCTCTACTACTTGGGCAACCAAAGGAAGGGTGGTCATTGATCCAATGTGGCCACCGCCTTCAATTCCCTCGCAAATTACCGCTGCCGCTCCAAGCTTTTCCATTTTCTTAGCCGCGCGAGCGTGGGGTACAAGAACAATTGCCTTGATGCCCGCTTCTGCAAGCTTGGGAACGATGGCCGCAGGGTTTCCAGCGGAAACTGTGCAAACCTGCACGCCTTCTTCGATGCAGACATCGGCGATCTCATCGATACGGTTGTTTTCCATGATCAAATTGACCGCAAAAGGCTTATCGGTCAGAGATCGTGCGGTCTGAATCTCTTCACGCATATACTCGGGAGTGTCGAATCCGCACTGAATAACGCCCAGTCCGCCAGCATTAGATACGGCGGCAGCAAATTTTCCGTCGGTGATATGGGCCATGGCGCCCTGGATAATGGGGTATTCGATGTCGAGCAAGTCGCAAAGTTCGGTCTTCATTAATAATTCCCTCCTAATTAAATAATCCCGAAATACAAGTTCGTTTGAACTATATAAGCGAAGCATAGCATTAATAAGGTTAAGTATTTGTACACACGAAGAGAGACAGTTGCCAAGAGATACTGGTGAAGGTAATTGCAAATGCGATCGCTCCTCATTTCCTCCACAATGCAATATCCAGTACTGACCTGGTGGTATAGGCAAATTATCCGAAATAATGCATAGAATTTTGAGATTTCCCCCTTGCAATCCCCCCGAAGCGGGGTACTATAGCTAAGCCTTCTGACGGGGGGCGCCCGCAAAGGGCGGCACCGAGTCGGCGAGCGGCCCGCAGAGCGGGGCGCGGGGCCGGAAGAGGAAACTTTCTCAAAAAAAGTCCTTGACACGGCGGGGCCAAGAGAGTAGATTACTTTCTTGCGCGAACGGCGGAGCCGATTCGCGGCCGGGGCCCACGGGCCCGGGCGGGAACCTTCAGAACCGGATACTGTGAGAGACGGAACATAAGTCAGATTCAAACCTGTCGATCAGCCGCCCGCACCGAAGCGGGAGAGGCGAGTTGACGTACTTTTTTATCTAGAATCAAACATCTTTTTCAACGGAGAGTTTGATCCTGGCTCAGGATGAACGCTGGCGGCGTGCTTAACACATGCAAGTCGAACGATTAACCCGCCCTCGGGCGGTTATAGAGTGGCGAACGGGTGAGTAACACGTGACCAACCTGCCCCTTGCTCCGGGATAACCCAGGGAAACCTCGGCTAATACCGGATACTCCGCGCAGCCCGCATGGGCGGCGCGGGAAAGCCCAGACGGCAAGGGATGGGGTCGCGGCCCATTAGGTAGACGGCGGGGTAACGGCCCACCGTGCCCGCGATGGGTAGCCGGGTTGAGAGACCGATCGGCCACATTGGGACTGAGATACGGCCCAGACTCCTACGGGAGGCAGCAGTGGGG
>USDX01000002.1 GCA_900553605.1 uncultured Eggerthella sp.
GAATTACATCTGATTATATAAAGAATGCGTACAATAAATAATTAGAAACAAAAAAGGTCATTCTACGGGGAGACCTTTTATTTCTCGATATATTGTTAAAAAAATAACAATTTAAAAACCGTTGTTTTGAAAATCGACAAAAAGTTTGATAAAATATTAACAAACCTATTGACATAACATAAAATATAATATATAATTGAACACAAATTTAATTATATCCTATTTGGAGGTTTTAATTATGTCAAGAGTTTACAATTTCAGTGCAGGCCCGTCAATGTTGCCGGAGGATGTGCTTAAAACAGCCGCTGCAGAGATGCTTGAGTACGGCACTACCGGTCAGTCTGTTATGGAGATGTCGCACCGCAGCAAAGAATATCAGGCAATATTTGATGAGACCGAGGCAAATCTTCGCGAGATCATGAATATTCCCGATAATTATGATGTGCTGTTTTTACAGGGCGGCGCTTCGACCCAGTTTGCAATGGTGCCGCTGAACCTTATGACCAAAAACGGCAAGGCGGATTATATCATCACAGGTCAGTGGGCAAATAAGGCATATAAGGAAGCCGCCCGTTACGGCAAGGCTCGTGCTGTAGCTTCAAGCGCCGATAAGACCTATTCTTATATACCTAAAACAAAGCGCGAGGACTTTGATCCCGAGGCTGATTATGTTCATATTTGTATGAACAACACCATTTACGGAACCAAGTATCATGAAATTCCCGATACGGGCGATGTACCGCTTGTTGCGGATATTTCAAGCTGTATTTTGTCGGAGCCTATCGATGTTAAAAAATTCGGCGTGCTCTACGCCGGTGCACAGAAGAATGTCGCTCCGGCAGGCGTAACTATTGTTATTATCCGTAAAGATCTTGTCGGAAACGCTATGGATATTACGCCGACTATGCTTAACTACGCCACCCATGCGGAAAACGGTTCAATGTTTAATACGCCGCCCTGCTATGCAATATATATCGCGGGACTTACCTTTAAGTGGCTTAAAAAGATCGGCGGACTTGAAGCCATGAAGAAGATCAACGAGGAAAAGGCAGCACTGCTCTACGATTACCTCGACTCCACCGACTTCTATACGGCTACCGCACGTAAGGAAGATCGTTCCATCATGAACGTTCCCTTCGTTGCCGCTTCAGCTGAGCTCGATGCTGAATTCGTTGCTGGCGCCAAAGAGCGCGGCATCGAGAACATCAAGGGCCATCGCAGCGTAGGCGGTATGCGCGCAAGCATCTACAACGCTATGCCGATCGAAGGCGTAAGGGCTTTGGTTGAGTACATGAAGGAATTTGCTGAATCCCATCAGTAGGGAAAGCGAAGACGCAAGATGTCGCTGCACGTGCCGATAATCGACAAAACGTGCCAGCTGCGAAAAATATATTAAATCAGTGGGGGAGCATCGTATTGTGCGATGCTCCCTATGCTATACTTTCCAAGTCTGTAAAAAGGCAGACAAGAAATTATAGGCCCCCGAGACATGTTTGTTGTTGGTGCTTGTTCGGCAAGCGCGGCATACATGGTTAATGTTTTGACTGCAAACACGTACGAAGGGTCCCCGATACTTTTTTGAAAGGGGTCCGTTTTGACCGAAATCAAGAACACGTCCGTCATTGATTTTCAGGACATCTCTGACGAAGAGATGAACAAGATGATCGATGGCACTCTGACCGACTTCGACGAGGGCGATCTGATCGACGGCACTGTTGTAAAGATCGAGCATGACGAGGTACTCGTTGACATCGGATTCAAGAGCGAGGGCGTTATTCCTGCCCGCGAGCTTTCTATCCGCAAGGATGCCGATCCTTCTGAGGTCGTATCTTTGGGTGATAAGCTCGAGGCCTTGGTTCTCCAGAAGGAGGACAAGGACGGTCGTCTCATCCTCTCCAAGAAGCGTGCTGAGTACGAGCGTGCTTGGATTCAGGTTGAGGAAAAGTTCAAGGCTGGCGAAGTTGTTACCGGCGAGGTTATCGAAGTCGTCAAGGGCGGCCTGATCCTCGACATCGGTCTCCGTGGCTTCCTGCCTGCTTCTCTTGTTGATCTTCGTCGTGTTAAGGATCTCACCGCATACCTCGGCACCGAAATCGAAGCTCGCGTTATCGAGATGGATCGCAACCGCAACAACGTTGTTCTTTCCCGTCGTGTTCTCCTCGAAGAGGGTCGCAAGAACGAGCGTGCTGAAATCCTCGAGAAGCTCTCTAAGGGCATGCGCCTGAAGGGCACCGTTTCCTCCATCGTTGACTTCGGTGCATTCGTTGATTTGGGCGGCATCGACGGCCTGATCCACATCTCCGAGCTCTCCTGGAGCCATGTAAACCATCCTTCCGAGGTTGTTAAGGTTGGCGAAGAGGTTGAGGTTGAGGTTCTCGACGTTGATCTTCAGCGCGAGCGCATCTCCCTGGGTCTCAAGCAGACCACCGAGGATCCTTGGACCAAGCTTGTCGAGACCTATCCCGTTGGCACCATCGTTGACGGCAAGGTTACCAAGATCGTTCCCTTCGGTGCATTCATCGAGCTCGGCGCAAACGTTGAGGGTCTTGTACACATCTCCGAGATGGCTATGCGTCACATCGATTCTCCTGCACAGGTTGTCAAGGTTGGCGACGTTGTGAAGGTTAAGGTTATGGACGTTAACGTTGAGCGTCGTCGCATCTCCCTGTCCATGAAGGCTGCTGCTGAGGATCTGGGCATCGAGATCGCTGTTGCAGAGCCCGAGCCCAAGCCCGAGGCTGCTGAATAACACAGCATTGCATAACATGCGATAATGAAGCGGTGGGTTGCTTTTGCACCCACCGCTTTTTGTTTGTTTGCTCGGTACGCATTTGGCAGGAGCGGCGATTGTAAGCACCATGGGTGCTCGGGTGAGGGGAATGAGCATGATTACGATATTTGTTACTGGCGGTATAGGATCGGGCAAATCGACCTTGATGCGATTCTTCGAAGCCAAAGGGGCCGGCGTGGTATACGCCGATGAGGTTGGTCACGAAAATTTGCACAACGCTGTTATGAAGGACGAGCTTCGAGCAGCATTCGGAAATAAGATTTTCGATTCAGAGGGCGAAATTATTCGTTCCGAACTTGCCGCTTGCGCTTTCTCGAGCTCACAGAACACCGCTTTGCTGGATTCGATTACTCAACCGCGTTTATATGAGGGCTGTCTTCGCCATATTGGTGATTTGGGAAAGAGCCATGAGGTGGTTGTGCTCGAAATGGCCATTCTTGACGGGCGCGATGACTTTTACCAGAAAGCTGATATTGTCATTGCGGTTACCACCTCTCCAGAGGTTCGCATTGCTCGGTTGATGCAGTCACGCGGTTTTTCCGAAGAGGATGCGCGCAATCGTTTGGCGAATCAGGTTCCTGAAGAGCAGCGTTTGTCGATTGCTGATGTGGTGTTTACCAATAACGGTTCTATTGAGGAATTTGAATCGCAGATTTCCTTATGGTGGGAACATGAAATTGCACCACGCCTTGCGTGACAAGCGCGTCCGTTTGGCGGGCGCCAGGTATCAGCTTGCTTTCTGTCTTTCTTAATCTTATGTGCTGATGGACGCTGAGTGGGTTGTTCTTCAAATAATCGGGCTAGCCAGTAAGGAGACACCAGTGAGCCATCTTTCCAATCTTGAGGGTCACGTTATGGAGGGCAAGCTCCCCGTTGCCCGTCTTGCTACGCAGCCATTTAAGGTTGTCTCTCCGTACGAGCCCGCAGGCGACCAGCCCAAGGCCATTGAGCAGCTTGCCCGGAATATCGAATCTGGCATGCGTTATGAGACTTTGCTGGGCGTGACGGGTTCGGGCAAAACCTACACCATGGCTAAAACCATTGAGGCTGTCCAAAAACCAACCCTTGTGTTGGCTCCCAATAAAACGCTTGCGGCACAGTTGGCTGCTGAGCTGAAGGAATTTTTCCCTAACAACGCGGTGGTGTATTTCGTTAGTTACTACGATTACTATCAGCCAGAAGCGTATGTGCCTACCACGGATACTTTCATTGAAAAGGATGCTTCCATTAATGAGGAAGTGGAAAAACTGCGTCATGCAGCAACTGCCCAACTTCTTTCTCGTCGTGATGTAATCGTTGTTGCTTCGGTTTCCTGCATCTATGGTATTGGTTCGCCTATGGATTATGCGGGCATGGCGGTGTTCTTGGATAAGGAAGTCGAACAGGATCGCGACGAGCTCATTCGCAGGCTCATCGACATCCAGTATGACCGTAACGATTATGATCTGAAGCGTGGTACGTTCCGTGTGCGTGGCGATGCGCTCGATGTGTTTCCTCCCTATGCAGACAACCCGATTCGCGTGGAATTCTGGGGTGACGAGATCGAGGAGATCTCGGAGATCGACAATGTCACCGGTGAAGTGTTGAATACCTTCGAAGCGTTGCCTGTTTGGCCTGCTTCTCATTACGTTGCTGCGCGTCCCGCCTTGGAGCGTGCGGTTAAGACCATTCAGGATGAACTGCAAGATCGCCTTACCCAATTCAATGAAGAGGGAAAGCTTCTTGAAGCGCAGCGTCTGGAAATGCGAACTTCCTATGATCTTGAGATGATTGAGACCATGGGATTTTGTTCGGGTATTGAAAACTACTCGCGCCATCTTGACGGGCGTGAGCCAGGTGAGCCGCCCTATACGCTCATAGACTATTTCCCAACCGATTTTTTGTGCTTCATTGACGAGAGCCATGTTACCGTCCCTCAAATTCGAGGCATGCATGAAGGTGACCGCTCGCGCAAGATCACGCTGACAGAGCACGGCTTTCGTTTGCCATCGTGCTTGGATAATCGCCCTTTGCGCTTCGATGAGTTTGAAGCTCGAATCCCTCAATTCGTGTATGTTTCCGCGACTCCAGGCGATTATGAGGAACGTGTTAGCGAGGCCAAGGTAGAGCAGATTATTCGACCGACTGGCTTGCTTGATCCCGAGATTGACGTTCGTCCTATCATGTCGCAGATCGACGACATCATTGACGAGGCGCAAGGGTGCGCTAAGCGCAAAGAGCGCGTGCTGATTACCACCCTGACTAAACGTATGGCGGAAGATCTTACTGAGCATTTGCTTGATCAGGGCATTCGCGCTCGTTATATGCATTCCGACATCGGCACATTGGAACGTGTTGAAATCTTGCGCGACCTGCGAAAAGGGGAGTTTGATGTCCTGGTAGGCATCAATCTGTTGCGTGAGGGCCTAGATCTGCCCGAAGTGACGCTGGTGGCTATTCTTGATGCCGACAAGGAAGGCTTCCTTCGCAACCACCGTTCTCTGATCCAGACCATTGGTCGTGCGGCGCGAAATGCCAATGGCAGGGTAATCATGTATGCCGACAAGATCACCGACTCGATGGATCAAGCCATCAAGGAGACGCGTCGCCGTCGCAGTATTCAGATGGCGTACAACGAAGAGCATGGTATTGTGCCCCAAACCGTTAAGAAGGGCTTGAGTGACATCACCGATTACCTCGAATCTGAAGAGGGGAAGCGAAGCGCACAAGAGGTCAACGCCGATTTGGCGGGTTATTCTCGCAGCGAAATTCTGCGTGTAATCGCCTCGCTGGAGGACGAGATGATGGAGGCTTCTGCTGCGATGGATTTTGAGCGCGCTGCTTCGGTCCGCGACCAAATCGTTCAATTGCGTGGACAGATGGAAGGTAAAAGCGAAGAGGCAGTTTTAGGCGAATTGAAGAAAACCGCCCGAAAGGGAAGTGCCTTCGGTGCTCGTAAAAGCTCGTATGGCGGCGGCCGAAAAAGTTAAGCAACATATCTCAATAATCTGTGGTGACCTTATGAATGCGCTTGCCGTGCCTGCTCGAGATCCGTATCCTTTCAAAATTAGTTAGACAAACTAAGCAAATGTGCATGAATGAACTCGGCATGCGCATTGAGGAAAGGAGTAGGACGTGGGATTTGCAGTCGTTGTAGACTCGACACTTGATATGTCTGCAGAAGAGTATCAAGCACTGAACATCACCATGGTTCCCCTTAATATTTTGGTCGGCGAAGATGAATTCAAGGACCAGGTAGAAATCAGCTCCGAAGAATTCTATAAGCGCATGAGCGAAGCGGCTGAGCTTCCTAAAACCGCCCAGCCAGCGCCTTTTGATTTTGTGCAGACATACGAGCGCCTTGCGCAAGAGGGTTATGAGGGCATCGTCTCTCTTCATATTTCAGGGGTGCTTTCTGGCACGATTGAATCGGCTCGCGCGGCAGCTGGCCAGGTAGACATCGATGTTCGTGTTATCGATTCTGCTTGCTGTACCGCTCAGGCAGCTTTGCAGGTAAAGCAGCTCTGTGCTCTTCGTGACGCTGGGGCAACGCTTGACGAAGCCCAGGCGGCCATTGAAGCCCTTATTCCGGAAACTCAGTTCCTTGTTGCTTGCGATACGCTGGAAAACCTGTTGAAGGGCGGTCGTCTTTCGGCTGATCAAGTGAAGAATGCAAGCCTGCTGAACATCAAGCCCATTTTCACCTTCAACGAAACGGGCGTGTTGGTTGCTTTCGGCAAGGCTAAAGGCATGCGTGGTGTTATCAAACAGTATGTTCAGAACGCTCAGAAGCGCACCGAAGAGCAGGGTAAGCAGCGCATTCGTTTTTGCCACGTTGCAAACGAGCAGGGTGTTGAGGACCTGAGGTCTGCTCTTAACGAAGCGGGTGTGGAGTATGTTGACGAGGGGTCTTCTCCCTGCGGAGCCACGGTGGCAACGCATTTGGGCCTAGGTGCTCTCGGCATCGCATTCGCGCCTGCTGAATCCTAAGGTGAGTCCAAATTGGGCAATCTGCCTACTGCAGCTGAACTGCTGATGGAATTGCGCGCTTTAGCTCTTCAAACCTCGTATTATGGAAACGCTTCAGAATGCCGGGCACTCGATCTGATAAGGAAGTGAACATGGAAAACGTTGGCAACATCGATGAGGAACGCGGTGACAAGGCGATTGTCGACACGTTGCTATCGGATACGTTCAATTCCATTCTTCGTATCGAGGAGCGCTCGCTTAAGAATCGTCTGACCGAAGGGCTTTCCATTGCGGAGTTGCACACCATTGTCGCGGTGGGTCTGCATGAGATCAACTCCATGAAAGTAGTGGCTTCGCGTCTCGATGTTACTATGGCGACCCTTACGGCGGCCATGAACAAGCTTGAGCGCAAGGGCTTTGTGGAACGTTCTCGCAGTGAAATGGATCGTCGTCAGGTTCTGGTGCAGTTGACCTCTAAGGGGCGTAAGGCCTTCCGTGCTCACGAGTCCTTCCATAAAAAGATGGTTGACAGTGCCTTGGCTGTACTTACTCCCGAGGAAGAAGAACTGTTCGTCAGTGCTTTGGGCAAGATCAAAGACTTCTTCGACAAGGAGAGCAAGCAGCTAAACGCTGCGGAAGCATAACTCTCTATAAACATTTTTTCAGTTATCGCCTTATCCAGGTGTAGCTCAGTGCGTCCAAATTCGTCGCGTTTGGCTTATGTGGTTAATAACGAAGCGGACAGCATGATGTTGGTGAATGGCAGCCTCCCTCAAACGGGCGCTGTTGAATAAAGAAAGGACATAAACATGGCAACTATTGATTCTCTGAAGGAAATCCTGAACGAAAACCTCGATATCGAACCGGAAAAGGTTGTTGAAAGTGCAACGTTTGACGAGCTGGGTATCGATTCTCTGGATATGGCAGAACTGATCTGCGATATCGAAGAGCGTCTCGACGTTGAGTTTGGTGAGCCCGAGGGCCTGGAGACTGTTGGCGCTTTGGTGGAGTACATCGACTCTCTGTAACCGACGCTGCCGCATATCATGCGGTTACGTTCGGGAGGGGGAATTGCCCTTGGCTGCCCCCCCTCCCTCCTTCGCTCTGTCGAAGGAGGCGGCTTCTTTCAATCGCTTGCAAAGACGCCGCCTTCTTTGACAGGAATGCCCGTGTGGCAAAGTGCGCAAAGTGAAATGAGGCATACGTATATGAAGACACGTATTACCGAGCTGTTGGGTATTGAACAGCCCATCATCCAGGGTGGTATGGCATGGATCGCCGATGCGAAACTTGCAGCCGCCGTAAGCGAAGCGGGCGGCTTGGGAATCATTGCCTGCGGATCTGCTCCCGTTTCTTGGGTCCGCGAGCAAATCGAAGAAGCTCGCCGTCTTACGGATAAGCCTTTCGGCCTGAACATTATGCTGATGAACCCTGAGGCTCCTGAGCTCGCTAAGCTTGCCGCAGAGATGAAGGTTCGTGTGGTAACCACGGGAGCCGGCAATCCTGGAAACTACATCGATATGTGGAAAGAAGCAGGATGCAAGGTCATTCCTGTTGTGGCTTCTGCTGCCCTGGCTCGACGCATGGAGCGCTGTGGGGCCGACGCTGTTGTGGCTGAGGGCTGCGAGGCGGGTGGTCATATCGGTGAGCTCACCACAATGGCGCTTACCCCTGCAGTATGCGATGCCGTTTCCATTCCCGTTATTGCCGCAGGAGGCATTGCGGACGGTCGTGGCTTTGCTGCTGCTGTTGCTTTGGGCGCAGAAGGCGTTCAGGTTGGCACGCGCTTCCTTACCGCTACGGAATGCGGTGTCGATAACGCCTACAAGCAGAAAGTTTTGGGTGCAAAAGACTCCGACACTATTGTTACGGGGCGCGCTGGCGGTCATCCTGTGCGCGGTATCAAGAACAAATTTGCGCGCAACGTTCGCAAACTGGAGGCCGATCCTGCGAATGCCGCCCTTCTTGAAGCAGAGTTGGCGGGTTCCCTTCATCGTGCCGTTGCGGGCGATGTGGACAATGGCTCGTTGATGGCGGGTCAGGTTGCTTGCCTGGTTAACGATGAGAAGAGCGCTGCTCAGATTGTCGATGACTTGGTGGTTGAAGCCCAGTCATGGGCAGGCGAGGGCCTTCAGCGCATGTTGGACTCGAATGCTCGTCGTGCATGGAATACCGAGGTGCGCTAAATATGACGGTATTCATGTTTCCGGGGCAAGGTGCCCAAAAGCCTGGGATGGGTGCGGATCTTCTTGGGATCGCAGAGGTTGCACAAACCTTTGCGATTGCAGGCGAGGTGTGCGGCGTTGACGTTGCTGCGCTTGCGCGAGAGGGTAGCGCTGAACAGGTGAACGATGCCTATAACGCCCAGGTGTTGGCTGCGGCTCTTTCTGTCGGACTGTCTCATGCGCTCGATGCCCGAGGGATTCAAGCGGAAGCTATGCTCGGATTTTCCCTGGGTCAGATCAGCGCCCTTATGGCAAGCGGCGCTTTGAGCGATGAAGATGGCTTCGCTTTACTCGATGTGCGAGCTCGCTCTATGGCTCAGGCCTGCAAGGAGCGCCCGGGCGCGATGTATGCGCTGCTGGGTGCCGCTCATGAAGACGCGCAGGGCATCTGCGATACCTGTGCCCAGGACGAAATACTGGTGTGTGCCAACTACAACGCACCAGGCCAGGTAGTGGTGTCTGGCGATGTGGCCGCCATCGAGCGAGCCGAAAAGGCGTGGCAGGCCTTGGGCAAGCGCGGTGCCCGCTTGAACACGGCGGGAGCATTTCATAGTCCACTTATGACTTCGGCGTCTAACGCGGTGCGAGAGAAGTGCAGCGAGCTTTCTTGGAAGCAGCCTGCAGGTTCGGTTATCTGCAATACCGATGCGCAGGTTTTCGATATCAGCCAGGCCGCCGATCGTTTGGCTCGTCAGGTTGTAAGCCCCGTTCATTTCGAACAGAGCGTACAGGCATTGATCAGGCAGGGTTCAGATCAGTTTGTTGAGGTTGGCTATGGCGCGGTCTTGAATGGTCTTGTCCGCCGAATCGATAAACGTGCTGGTCGTGTTCGCGTTGGGACGCTTGATGAGTGGAACGCGTTTGTTTCCGAACAAACAGGCATTGGGGAGGAGTAGACCGTGCCAAAGATCGAAAAAGCAGCGTTTCCCGTTGCGCTGGTAACGGGAGGGAGCCGTGGCATCGGTGAAGCGGTAGTGCGCACGTTTGCAGAGGCAGGCTATGCCGTAGCTATCAATTGCTCAAGTGAGAAGAGCCTTGAGACAGCAGAGAACCTGGCGGCGGAAGTTGCCAAGGTGCATGGTGTTGAAGCGAAGGCTGTATGCGCTGATGTTTCCTCCTTCCAGGAGGTTGCAGCTATGGTGGCAGAGGTGCAGGCAATGTGGGGCCGCATTGATGTTTTGGTCAATAACGCTGGTATCACGCGTGACGGTTTGTTGGCGCGCATGAGCGAAGAGGCTTTTGATCGCGTGATCGATGTCAATCTGAAGGGCGCTTTCAACTGCGTCCGCCATGTGGCTCCTATCATGATGAAGCAGCGATACGGAAGGATCGTAAGCGTTTCCAGTGTCGTAGGTTTATTCGGCAATGCCGGCCAGGTTAATTACTCGGCATCTAAGGCGGGCATCATTGGCCTTACCAAAAGCGTAGCGAAGGAACTCGCTGCGCGTGGCATCACGGCAAACGCAGTTGCGCCGGGCTTTATCGGGACCGAGATGACAAAGGCGATGGGCGAAAAGGCCATCGAGGCAGTGCGCGGCCGCATTGCGATGAAGGAATTCGGCGAACCTCAGGATGTGGCGAATGCGGTTCGTTTTTTGGCGAGCGACGAAGCCCGCTACATTACAGGACAGGTTTTGGCAATCGATGGAGGGATGTCGCTATGAGCAACGAAGAGAAGAACAACGGATTCAACCGCGTAGTAATTACGGGTATGGGTGCGATTTCTCCTGCAGGCTTTGGCGTTGATGCACTGTGGAGCAAGGTTGCATCTGGCGAGTGCTGTTTTACCCTTCTTCCCGAAGAAAAACGAGCGCAGCTCAACGTGAGCGTTGTTGGAGCCATTCCCGACTACGATCCCCTGAAAGCGGGTTTTTCCAAGAAGGAATCGCGTCGCTTTGCCCCCTTCGTTCAGTACGCCATTTTGGCATCGGATGAAGCCATGGCGCAGGCGGGCATCGATATGGATCAAGAGGACGCTACTCGTTTTGCGTGCGTGTTCGGATCTGGTATTGGCGGCATGGAAGTTTTCGAGCGTGAATCCATCGTGCTGCACGAAAAAGGAGCAAAGCGCGTAAGCCCGCTGTTTATTCCAACCATGATCTCGAACATGGCGGCGGGTAATCTTGCCATTCGCTATGGTTTGAAGGGCGATTGCCTGAACATTGTAACGGCATGCTCGACTGGCACTCATTGCGTAGGCGAGGCCTATCGCCTTATTCGCTTCGGCTTGGCCGATGCGGCACTTGCCGGTGGTACTGAAGAGGGCATCACCAATATGTCGTTGGCTGGTTTTGGCAACTTGGGTGCCATCACCAAGTCCGATGATCCCATGAAGGCTGGATTGCCTTTCGACGCTCGTCGTTCCGGTTTCGTTGCAGGCGAGGGAGCGGGTGCGTTGGTGCTGGAATCGCTTGAGCACGCTCAGGCACGTGGCGCCAACATTATTGCCGAGATCACGGGCTTTGGCTCCACTGGTGACGCTTACCATATGACTGCCCCCGAGCCGAGCGGCGAAGGCGCAGTGCGCGCTATGCGTCAGGCGCTGGCCGAAGGTGGTTTCTCTCCGGAAGATGTGGGCCATCTGAACGCTCATGGCACGGCCACGCATGTGAACGACATGGTGGAAGCCGCTGCGTGGCATGGCCTTCTTGGCGACGATCTTGCTTCCAAGACTCCCGTAACCTCGGTAAAGGGCACGGTAGGTCACATGTTGGGCGCAGCAGGCGCTATCGAAGCCATCGTGACAGCTATCTCGGTATCTCGCGGTATCGTTCCCCCTACGGCAGGCTACGCTGAATCAGATCCGGAATGCCCAGTGTTCGTTCCGTCTGGCGCTTTGGTGAACCGTCCCCAGAAGGTTGCACTTTCTAACTCGCTGGGCTTCGGCGGGCATAATGCCTCTTTGGCGGTATCTCCGTTTACGGAGGTGAGTGAGTAATGGGGCTTGAGGTCACTTTTCCCTGTGATCGCGAAGGCGTGTTGGCGTTGCTGCCCCATCGCGATCCGTTTGTGTGGGTAAGCCGCGTTGTAAGCTGCAAGCCCGGTGAGTCTATCGTAGCTGAACTTGACGTTGACCCTGCCCTGCCCTTGTTCGCGGGTCATTTTCCGGGGCATCCCGTTCTTCCCGGTGTCATCTTGATGGAAGCGCTCGCTCAGGCCGCATGCTGCTGTCTGCTTTCGGAGGAAGGCCAGGCAGGGCGCATCGGTTACCTTGCCGGTATCGATAAAGCTAAATTCCGCCGAACCGTGCTTCCCGGTGACACCGTCACTCTTGAGGCCGTCATCACGCGCAATTCTCCCCGAATGTGTGTTGCCGATGTAGTGGCGCGCGTCGAAGGCGAGGTTTGCGCTCAGGCAACGCAGAAATATGTAATGGCGAAAGTTGAGGAAGAAGGGGAACAATAATGACTAAGCCCAACGCTTCCGTTGCGGACAGCACGGTCGTATATCAGCTATCGCTGCTCGAGCAGGCAATTAATGCCCCCTTGCTGGTGGTTGGTTACGGTTCTCCCATGAAAGCATGTGTGAAGGCCTGCGTGAAAAACGAGTGTAGCCAGATATGGGTTACGGGCACTAAAGACAAGGAAAAGGGTTTTTCCTGCTCGGGATCTGCTCGTGTTGCCTTGCTGGGCGACAAGTTCGATGCTCGTTTGTTTACCAATGTGTATGCGGTTATTCAGGCGGCAAAGATGTGCGGTGCGGGCGCGCTTCTTGTGTGTGATACCAACTTCGTAGCTGATCCTCTTTTGCGTATGGTGGCGCATCAGAATGGCATCTGCGTGCTTACTCCCATGGAAAAAGATCGTTCTCATAGCTTGTGGGTGGAATGCCATCCCGATCCTGCTTTTGCTGAGCATGAGCCAAATTGGCGCCGTTGTCCCAAATGCAAGATGTACCATGACGAACAGCCTGTTTTGGCCACAGGCGGCGTATGCCCCACCTGTGGCGAGCTGTATCGTCTTACTTCGAGCGAGCGCATCGCACTGCTGTTCGACGAAGGTTCATTCGAAGAATGGGACGCTTCCATGGACGAAAGCGATCCGCTTGAGTTCCCCCAGTTCAATGAGCTAATTGAAAAGCAACGGGTGCGTAGCGGCTTTGATGAGGGCGTGCGCACCGGAAAAGTTAAGCTCGATGGCCGCGAAGTGGCGCTTTGCATCATGGAATCTACCTTCATGATGGGTTCGATGGGGTCTGTTGTAGGCGAGAAGGTAACCCGCGCGGTCGAGCGGGCTACCGATGAGGGCCTGCCTCTGTTTATCTTCACTGCATCTGGTGGTGCCCGTATGCAGGAGGGTCTTGTGTCCTTGATGCAGATGGGTAAGATCAGCGCCGCAATCGAGCGTCACGGTCGTGCGGGTTTGCTGTATGTATCTGTTATCACCGATCCCACCACAGGTGGCGTAACAGCTTCGTTCGCCATGCAGGGCGACATCATTATTTCCGAGCCCCATGCGCTTATCGGTTTTGCTGGCCGTCGTGTAATCCAGGACACCATCAAACAGACGCTGCCCGAAGGATTTCAGACGGCAGAGTTTGCGCTTGAGCACGGCCTCATCGACGCCATTGTTGAGCGTAGCGATTTGAAAGAATGCCTTTCGCGTATCCTTGCGTTGCATAGCGTCCCGAAGGAAGTGGAGCTGGACCAGGACATGGCCCGAGTGGTTCCCGGCGGTGGTGCTGTGCGTGCGATGCTGCGTGCTGCGCAGGATGCCGTTGCTGCCCGCCAAGATGACAAAGTTGAGGAAGGGGCTCTTTCCAGGCTTGCCGGGGAAGTCGGGAAACGCATTAACGTTAAAGGCTCGTTTTCGCTGAAGCGTGCTCTCAAGAAACGCGGTGTAGCCGACGCTCCTTCGGTTATGCCCCTGAAGAAGGCTTCTTCGAAGGAAGACAACCCAGCTTGGGAAAGCGTTATGATCGCTCGCAACATCCATCGTCCAACCTCTCAGTACTATATCAACCATATGGTCGATGGGTTCTTTGAGCTTCATGGTGATCGTATGTTTGCCGATGATGGGGCCATCATCGGTGGTATTGGCTGGATTGACGGCATGCCTGTTACGGTGGTTGCTGAAGAAAAGGGTGCCGACCTGAAGCAGCGTATTGCTCGTAACTTTGGCTGCCCTCAGCCCGAAGGCTACCGCAAGAGTCTCCGCTTGATGCAGCAAGCGGAAAAATTCGGTCGTCCTATCGTTTGCTTGGTGGACACCCAGGGTGCATTCTGCGGTATGGAGGCGGAAGAGCGCGGTCAGGGGAATGCCATCGCTGACAACCTGGTTGCTATGGCGAGCCTTACCGTTCCTGTTGTATGCATCGTTTTGGGCGAAGGCGGTTCGGGCGGCGCATTGGCGCTTGCCATGGGTAATCGCGTTGCTATGCAAGACCATGCGGTGTATTCGGTTCTTTCGCCCGAAGGCTTTGCCTCGATTTTATGGAAGGATCGCACCCGTGCCGCCGAGGCGGCTGCCGTCATGAAGATGAGCGCCCGTGAAGCGTGTGATATGGGCATTATCGAAGAAGTGGTAAGCGAGGGGGATGGGCCTGCCCATGAAAATCCCGAACAGGCTGCTGCTTATGTGGAAGAATTCGTAACGCGTTCGTTGCGGGAGTTGTATCGCCTGAGCCCCGAAGAGCTCCGCGATCAGCGCTATGAGCGTTTTCGCGCCTTCTAAGATTAAAACCTTTCTATAGACGAACATGTTCTAGGCACCCTAGCTGGGAAATCTGGCTAGGGTGCTTCTCTTTTATGGAGAATAAACGTAAAATACGAACCAGGGATCACAATTTAAGAGAGGGAGAAAATTATGGCTGAACCACAATACGTCGTTATTGCAGGGTTTCCAAACGCCGACTTCATGGCGGTAGCTTTGGACAAAGACGGCGTTGCAATCTCCGAGAAGACGTTCAAACCCGTTGATTTCATGCGCGAGATGGAATCCTTCTTGGAGGCCTATCCTGCACCTGAAATCAGGATGATCGGCCCTAAGGACTATGCGGTTGAGTACAAGAAGATGCTCATCAAGGGTAAATACGTTACCGAGCATCCTGGTATTCCGATCGAGGTTCTGTATCGCGGCGGATATGCGTAAGAAATAAGGCGGCTGTTCAAGCCGCCTTATTTTTTGCTTATGTTCCTTTTAGTTGGATATGTCCCGCTGCGATCGCGAAAACTTCATGCGTCTTTCGCGAGTTCTGTTCCGTTGCGGCGAACTGCCCCATTGACGCCGCTTGGAATTCTGTGCGTCTTGCGCGGTGTGTTCTGTTGCGTCGCTTCGTCCATCCTGAAAACAAAAAACTCGGTGTCTCTGCAACTATTTTTCGATTAGGGGCTCTCTTCTGTTCCTTCGGGGCCTTTTAATGGCTGATTTGCAGCGTTTTCACGCTAAAATCCGCGATTAGGGAGGTTGCGGCAATTGCCAATCGCAAAAAAGTTGCAGTGCGTGCCGCTTTTTTGTTTTTGAGCTCCCAAGATGCCTTAAAAGCGGTGCCGTGGATGGGGTTGATTCGGCGTGCTTTAGTCAACTATGTTGCGTGCTGTAGGCGGGGTAGATCTGACGCAGCGTTTTAGGCAGAGTGGACCGGGCTCTGCGTTGTGGACGCTTTCGGGCACGGCGCTGCGAGGCGGCTCGGCATCGTGGCGAGGTGGTCTGGTCAAAGCGCTGTGTTCGAGGCAGGGTCTGGCTATCGGTTGATTATGTGGTACCAATGAAGCGCCCGTGAAGCATTGCGCTTGCGATTCGTTGCTTGCGGATTTGTGCGGGTTGGGTCGGTTTGACGTTATGGAGCGCAAAGCTAAAACGGGGTTCGGCAATAGCCGAACCCCGTTCGCGTCGGTAGATTCCGATTTTCCGACTTAACTAAGTCCCAGCCAGAAGGCGATTTTGGGAGCATATCCCATGATGAAGATGATGACGATCAGCACGGGGATGCCGTAAGAAACCCATATGCGAGACCAGGCAGGGAACTTGATGCCGATACCGGTGTCTGCCTCCTTCAGGAAGTTATCCCAGCCCCAACCGTATCGACGGGTGCAGAACAGCACGAACACGAGTGCGCCCAAAGGCAGCATATTGTTAGACACGATAAAGTCCTCGATGCTCTGGATATCGCCAATGGCGGGAATGGTTACATCGGAAAGCACGTTGAAGCCCAGCGCGCAGGGCAGACTCAGTACCAGTACCAAAACGCCGTTGATGGCAACAGCGCGGCGTCGGCTAATTTCCCATTTGTCCATACTGAAGCTGATGAGGTTTTCGAACACCGCAATAACCGTAGAAAGTGCGGCAAAGCTCATGAAGATGAAGAACAGTGCACCCCAAAGGCTGCCAAGAGGCATTTGGGCGAATACCAAGGGCAGCGTTACGAATACCAGTGAAGGACCGGAATCGGGCGTTACGCCGTAAGCGAAGCATGCGGGGAAGATGATGAGTCCTGCAAGAATGGCCACTACCGTGTTGAGGGCGGTTACCGAAACAGCTTCGCTCATCAGGCGCCGATCTTTATTGATATACGAGCCGAAGATCTCCATGGCGGCGATACCCAAAGAAAGGGAGAAGAACGCTTGACCCATAGCTGCATAAACCGCTTCGCCGAACGTTGCCATACCGCCTTCGAACATGCGGCTGAAATCGGGGATAAGGTAGAACGCGATGCCCTCTGCGCCACCAGGTAGGGTGGTGGTGCGGATGCATAAGATGATCATCACCACAAACAGGATGGCCATGAGCCATTTGGTGATGCGCTCTACGCCTTTCTGAAGACCTAGGCTGCATACGGCAAAACCTATAGCGATGGCAGCAATCATCCAGCCAATAAGCTCGCTTGGGTTAGCAAGAAGCGCGTTGAACACGCTGCCCGCCACCTCGGTGCTGGCACCGTCGAAGGTTCCCGTTGCCATCTTGGGGATATAGGCAAGCATCCAGCCGGCAACGGTGGTGTAGAACATCATCAGCAGCATGCAGCCAATGTATCCCCACCATGAAAACCAGTGAAATCGACGCTTGGGTTCCAAGATATCGAAGGCTTGCGCGGCGCTCTTTTGACTGGCGCGGCCTACGGCAAACTCCATAACCATAACGGGCAGTCCGAGGATTACCAGAAACACCAGGTATAGGAGTACGAATGCTCCGCCGCCGTATTCACCGGTGATGTAGGGGAAGCGCCATACGTTACCGATGCCGATGGCGCAACCAGCGGCGATGAGGATGAAGCCAATGCGTGATGCGAAGTGCTCACGCGAGCTTGCGGCATTTGCCGCAGTATCAAATGCTTTGTTAGTCATAGGTGATATTCCTGTAATCAGATTAATGCCAAACGACCAAAATTCTATCATGCATAACACGTTCAGGAAGCGAGCGCTCAGTGGGGAGTGTAGGGGAGGTCACGTTGGGGACTTGGAGGGCGAATTGAAGCGCGGGAAGTTCAAGGCGTGTTGCTTTGATGCTGATATTCCTTTCGTGGCGTGTGATAGGTGTTTTATCAAGCGTGAGTCGAGTCAGCCAAGGTGCTGTTTGGCTCTCTGGTGCCAATCCTGTGTGCAGCAAAAAGCCCCTGGATTGTTCCAGGGGCCCTAAGCCGTGAAAAACTGCCTTTAAGTTTTGCGCTATTTTGCCATGCCAACTTCCTTGAAGTAAGACTCAACGTCGTCTTGCCAGGTGGGGAGCTCAGCACCAAACATTTCCAGCATCAGGCTTTCGAGTTCAACCTGCTCTGCGGTAACCAGATCGGATTCGGGTACCAAGATGGTGTTGGCATCGTAGCCACAAGTATTGAGAACATGAGAGAGGAACTCGTAGCGGCTTGCCATCCCGCGACTAGTAACGTGAAGTATGCCAGTTGCCTTGCGGTTGATGGCTTTGATCAGGAAGTCAACATAGGTGGAAATAGAGGTTGGCGAAGCAAGCTGATCGGTGCGTGCAACAAGGGTTTTGCCGGCAGCTGCAGCGTCAAGTGCGTCCTTAACCTGTCCGCCGTCGATGCTGTATACCCAGGAAGAGCGAATGATAAGGTGATTGGGCGTGGTGTCGCGCACCATTACCTCGCCTGCGCGCTTCGATTTGCCGTAAGGCGTTTCGGGGTGGGGCGTGTCGAATTCGTTGGCAGGTTCCGCCATGCGTACGGGGAACACGTCGTCTGTTGAGATCTGCACCATAAGTGCGCCAACATTGTTTGCGGCAAGCGCAACGTTGCGAGCGCCAAGAGCGTTGACTTCGTAGGCATGGATGCGGTTGGACAGGCCGGTTACCGCGCGCGAAATGCCTGCACAGTTGATAACCACATCAGGACGCAGATCTTGCGCAAAAGCGTCGATGCGTTCAGGATCGGTAACCATCAGTTCCTTGTCGGTGCCAACAACGGTGCAATTGTATGTGGCCTTTAAGCGCTTGACGATTTCGCGACCCAGAAAGCCTTTGCAGCCAGTGACCCAAATGGTTTCTTTGTAATCCATATCGTTCCTATCGTAGAAGTGCGTTGTGAGTAGGGCAGTGGCTGGCGCTTATGCGCCAGCCCTGTGATTTTAACGCCAAATCGTCGGTCGATGTGGCGAAACGGTAAAGCTTAGGCGGTTGCTTTCGTTCCTTTGTCCTTCTTGCCGTGAACAAGCTTCTGGTAAGCGAATACGCCGAACACGAACAGGAAGCCGATAGCGTTGATGCCAAGTGAGGCTATGCCGTCTGCTTCGGACATGGGAATCATGATGGCAACGCCGGCAACAATGGCAAACACGCGCAGTATGGGGTTGATCTTACCGAACAGGTAACCCTGCAAACCAGAAGCAACGCCGAACAGGCCGAACAAAGCCATGGCCGTGTTGAGAACGACCATGTACGGCTCGACGGGCGCTTGCATGATAAGCGCGGGGCAGAACGCGAATACGAACGGAACGATATACGCCGCAATGCCCAAGCGTGACGCGGTTACAGCAGTCTTCATCGGCTTAGACTTTGCGATAGCACTGCCTGCGTAGGCCGCCAGGGCAACAGGGGGCGTGATATCTGCCAGGATGCCGAAGTAGAACACAAAGAAGTGAGCGCATACCAGCGGCACACCCAACTGAATCAGGATCGGAGCGCAGGTGGCAGCCATGATGCAATAGTTCGCAGTGGTGGGAACGCCCATGCCCAGAACAATGCAGCAGAGCATGGTAAGAATCAGGCCGACGATAAGGAAGTCGCCAGCGGCAAGAACAATTGCGTTGATGAGCATGGAGGCCAGGCCGGTAACGGTGATGCATCCAGCGATCATGCCGGCCAGCGCGCATGCTACGGCAACGGCAATGGAGTTGCGGGCACCTGCAGCGAAGGCATCGGCGGCGGTCCACAGGGCGGTTTTGCACGTTTCGAGCAAAACGCTGCCGAAGGTGTCTTCCTCGGTGCGCTCTTCCCAGTTGGTAAGCAGGAAGTGGATGAAGCCGATAACAAATGCCACGAAGATGGAGATGGCGGCAGATACTGCCATGGTGTAAATGCCGGCCGATACGATCCAGACAAGAACGACAAGCGGGATGATGAGATAGCAGTTCTTCAGCAGGTAGATCCAGGTGGGAAGTTCGTTGAAGGGGATGCCCTTCAGGCCGCGGGCCTTTGCTTCCAGATGCACAGTGCAGAAGATGCCGCCGAAGTACAGAAGCGCGGGAATGATGGCGATGGTGGCAACCTGAATGTAGGGAATACCCATGTATTCAGCCATAAGGAAGGCTGCGGCGCCCATGATAGGAGGCATGATCTGGCCACCCGTGGAGGATGCTGCTTCAACAGCGCCTGCGAATTCGGGGCGATAGCCGGTCTTCTTCATCATGGGGATGGTCACCGAACCAGTGGTAACGGTATTGCCAACCGAAGAACCGGAAACCATGCCGCACAGTGCAGAGGAGATTACGGCAACCTTTGCCGGGCCGCCGGACGACCAACCAGCCAGGCGGTTTGCGAAGCTGATGAAGAAGTTCGCAATGCCGGTGCGCTCAAGGAAGGCGCCGAAGATGATAAACAGCACGATGTAGGTGTAGCACACGTTGGTGGGGGTGCCGATAACGCCGCTGGTGGTGTAGAACAACTTCTGTACGATGTTGGTTAGGGCGCGGTAGGCGTCGGCGCCATGGCTAAACTGCCAATAGAAGGCGTAAATCAGCAAGCAGCCAACTACTACGATAATCGGGATGCCAACGCAACGGCGGCAGAGCTCGATGAGCACAGCGATGCCGCAGATGCCCAGCACCACTTCAAGGGTGCCGATACGGGTGCCCATCATCATGATGTCGACGGCATTAACCGAGAAGTACACAAATGACCCGGCGCCTACCACCATGAGAACGATGTCGTACCACGGGATGTGGTTGGGGGAGTGGCCCGTTTTCTTAACGGGGTACATCAGATAGCCAATGATGATGACGAATGCCAAGAAGCGGGCTAAGCGGGTCTCGGCCTGTTCGACGCTGAACAGCGTCATAAGTAGGCAGTAGACCGAAAACAGAACCATCACCGAAGTGATGACGGCTTTCGGAACGCCCTGCCAGATGCGCGTGTTCGACTCGCGGTCGTATTTGCGCATGACCTCGTCGACGTTGACGTCCTCGTTGGAAGGTACGACGGTTTCGTCTTTCTTGACGTCGCTTTTCTTTCTGATGTTCATCTTGTCTGTTCCAAATATGCTCATAGCTCTCCTTAAGGGGGACGATTTGCACATGCTTTGGGTGCAAGGTGCGTTTTCGCAACGGTATGCGGCAAAAGCGCACCTTGCGCACAAAGCTCTGAGCACTAAAGCAGGGTCGCAACGATATTCGCTGCGACCCTGATTGTGTGCTGCGCCGTTAAAGGAACGGCTTGCCATGTTAGGCAATTAAGCGGTAGGAACCTCTACGTTCTGTTCCTTGTAGTACTTGGCAGCACCTGCGTGATAGGGAACGGAGGTGATGGAAGTAGCGGTTTCAAGGTCGAGTTCCTTGTACTTGGCGTGTGCATCAGCGTTGTTCTGAGCACCGTCGAACAGGGACTTGGTGAAGTTGTAGACGTCGTCTTCGCTTACGGAGTTGTTGGCAAGAACAACAGAGAGAACGGAAACGGTGGTGGTGTCAGCGTCCATGCCGCTGTAGGTGCCAGCAGGAATGGTTGCAGCTGCATAGTAAGGAGAGGTCTCCTGGAGCTTAGCGATGTGCTCAGCGTCCATGGATACCAGGTATGCCTGCTTGGAGGTGGAAAGGTCGGTGATAGCGGTGGTGGGAGCGCCAGCAACGATGAATGCTGCGTCAACCTTGCCGTTCTTCAGGGAGTCGGCGGAGTCAGCGAAGTTCTGGTATACAGCGGAGATGTCCTTTTCAACATCGATGCCATAAGCACCAAGGATGTCTACTGCGTTGAAGTAAACGCCGGAGTTGGCAGCGCCAACGGAAACGGTCTTGCCCTTCAGGTCGGCAACGGACTTGATGTCAGCATTGCAGGTAACGATCTGAACCTGCTCGGGGTACAGAGCTGCAACAACGGAGAAGTCCTTGTATGCTGCGCCGTCGAAGAGGTTGGTGCCGTTGAAGGCATAGGTTGCAACGTCGGTCTGGCAGAATGCGAGCTCTGCTTCGTTGCTTTCGAGGGACTGGATATTTGCCTTGGAACCTTCGCTGGAAAGAGCGTTTACGGTGATGCCAGCGTTGTTGGTTGCATACTGGGCAAGAACGCTACCGTAAGCGTAATACGTGCCAGATTCGCCGCCAGTTACGAAGCGCAGTTCGTTGCTGCTCTTGCTGTCGCTCGATGAGCTGTTGCTTCCGCAGCCAACCAGTGCGAGTGCCATGCACGCGGCGCAAGCTGCGACGACAATAGCCAGAAGCTTTTTCTTCATGTCCTTCTCTCTTTCTTTTGCGTTTGCTAAAAGTGAAAGTCGAACGCCTCGGCGTTGGGATTGCCCGATCTCATATAAGATTGCGTTTGCAAACCCAACGCCGAGAGCGTTCGGCATTTCGTTGTTTGACAATTTTACGTGAACTAACCGTTTATTTTTTGTAAAAGCATGATTAATTTTGTTATCCAACAAAATTCGTTGGATAGCGGTATTCTGTTAACGATGAACGGCATGTAGCGTTTTGCATGCCGTGACACGCTCGGCGGGTTGGTTCGACAATCATTATTGTCGTGTTGGGTTTTGCCCTTGGGGCAGCTCGTAATCCAACCCCGCTAAGCGAAAGGGCGCGCGTTTGTTTGTGCGCCTACCTATACTAATAGCCCCGTAATACGTAGTGAGGAAAGGCAGTTATGGCGCTCGAAGGCTGGGACTGGTTTATAAAGCTTGCGGAAAATGAGAATTTCACGAAGGCTGCCGATGAGCTTCAAATCTCGCAGCAGACGTTAAGCGCACGTCTCGTTTCGCTTGAGCGCAATCTTGGCGCCAAACTGGTGGTGCGCGGAACTCCTATTTCCCTAACTTCGGCAGGCAAGGTGTTCTTGCTGTATGCGCGCGAGCAGCGTCAGGCACAGCAGGATATGATTCGTCAGATCGGTGAAGTGGCTGGTGGTGGTGCTGGCGTGTTGAAAGTGGGCATTTCCCACACACGTGGCAGCTATCTTATGCCCAAGGTGATTCATCGTCTTTCTGAAGAGCTGCCTGCGGTTACCGTGAAGCTCATCGAAGACACCAACCGCAACCTCCTGCGCAGCGCCGAGCGCGGCGAGGTGGACGTCGCTATTGCGCGTTTCGAGGGCACGTGCCCTGGCGTAGAGGTTGAACCTTTTTATAAGGAAGAAATCGTCTTGGCGGTTCGAGCCGATGTGCTTTCGAAGGCTATGGGCACTACCCCTGAATCGGCTATAGATATTTTGAAGGAGGAGGGCATTGGCGCACTGAAGAAGTGCCCCTTCATCCTTGGATCGGTTGACGATGTCTCGGGACGTGTTGCCTATTCCGAACTCCGCAATGCCGGCATCAAACCCCACGTTGTAGCTACCAGTGGCAATATGCCCACCTTGCTTTCCCTGTGCTCTGAAGGATTGGGGGCGGTATTCTGCCCAACTGATATGCTTGATTATTCTCCTATGGCGAGCCCCGATTTGCTACGCATCCCCCTTTCTTCTCAGTCGAGTTATACCATCGAGCTGGGCATTCCCTCGCGTTCCGAACGTTGGCAGGTGGTCGATTCTTTCCGTCGTATTCTGCTGGAGGTTACGGCAGGATAATAATTTCCTTTCCGTCAAGCAAATTGGCAGCTGGGTTGCTCTCTTAAAGACGGTTCAGTGCTTGAGTTGAAAGCCAAAGAGGTTAGTCGCATATCGGTTTTTTGAATAGCCGTGCGCTATCGGCGGCCAGCGTAGCGGGATCTTGCTGTCTGCATTTCATTGAGCCTGGAGCAATGTTTTGCTTCGGGCTCTTGCCCTTTAGGGGCGGTGTATGCAAGAGCGCAGGGTGATGCCTCTGGTCGTTGTTAGCCCTCGATGCGGATTAGGTCGACATCTATCGCTGCGCTGTTCGATTAATCCACAAATGGGGAGTTTCTGTAAAGGGCTTGATAGGCGAAGGGCTATTGGCGGCAGCAAGATACAATTACTAGGTTACATACGTTCGGTATCTGCGCTCTCGATATTTCGGAGGCGCAGTCGTAATTGCTATGCAAGGAGGTGTTCCCCGGCGTGAAGAATGCCCTACGCGTTCTTAGGCGTGACTATCTGCGTTTACTCAAGGCGCCCGCTGCTTTGGTGGTCGTGTTTGTTTTGGTGGTGTTGCCCTCCCTCTACACCTGGTTCAACGTGGAAGGTTTTTGGAATCCTTACGACAATACGGGAAACATCCGCGTGTGCGTGGTTAACGAAGATGAAGGCGCTTCAACTGACATAATGGGGGACCTTGATCTGGGCAGCCAGGTGGTTGATCAGTTGCACGACAACGATCAACTCGGTTGGACTTTCACCGACCGCGATACCGCCATGGAAGAAGTGAAATCGGGGAAAGCATATGCGGCGTTTATCATCCCTTCGGATTTCAGCTATGACGTTACTACGTTTCTAACGGGCGATATCACTCAACCCAAGCTTGAGTATTACGTAAACGAAAAAGCTGGTGGCGTTTCGACCAAGGTTACCGACACGGGCGCAAATACCTTGGACGAGACCATCAATTCCACTTTTGTCTCCACGGTCAGTGGTGTGGTTGCTGAAGAGATCGACGAGGGTTTGAAGCAGGCTGAAGGCGACATTGGCGATGCGCGAACTTCCATCGAAAAGCAGCTGGATAAAGCAAATGCCTCGCTTTCAGATGCACGTAACGCGGTTAACGATTTGTCGTCCGCCTCAAATGACCTATCTTCTAAGACCAATGATGCAAAAGGCAAGCTACAGGGAGCCAAAGGCGATATTGCTAACTTGAGCCAGCAGCTATCGGAGGCTTCCAACCTGCTTTCCGAAACCCAGAAAGCGTTGGGTCCTTTTGTGGTGCAGATGACAGGCGTGTTGGACCAGTCCTCCAATCTCGCTTCTCAGGCTGCCACCAACGCAAACGCTGCCGTGGGCAAAGTGAATGAGTCCATTTCAGGTGCAGAAGGTACGGTTGACGCCGCGGTGGCCCAAGGCGAAGCAACGGTGAAGATGAACACCGCCATAATTGCTTCCCTGCGGTCGCTTGAGGAAACGCCTGGTTTGAGCGATGAAACGAAGCAGGCCATCGAGGAATCCGCCAAGACCCTTGAAGCGCAGAACAACTCATTGCAGTCCGCTGTTGCTGGGGTGAAGGATACCTATCCAGCTTTGAAGTCGGCCTCGAACGATATAGCTTCAGCATCTGAAAAAGTGAATACTGCCTTTCAAGGCACGCTCGAAAACACCGATAAATATCGTGGCACGTTAACCAGCGAAACGCTTCCAGCATTAAGCGATAGCACCACGAAACTCTCGAATGCGCTTTCGGGTCTTTCGACGGCGGTGTCTAACCAGTCGCTGCTCATCGATCAGTCGATAACTGCCCTCGATCAGCTTAATTCCGCGCTGCAAACCACGGCATCCGCGCTTGGTCAAACCGATGGCGTGCTTGCTGGCTTCCAGGACGATATCGATACGGTCAGAACCGATCTCGTTGCCTTGGGCACCGCTAACAGCTTGCGAGATTTGCTGGGCGAAGATGGTTTGAATCCTGAAAAGATCGCCGACTTCATGCTTTCGCCGACCGAGTTGCAGACCGAAGAGCTGTATTCGGTTAATGCTTATGGGTCTGCAATGGCACCGTTGTTTATGAACATGACGTTGTGGATCGGCGTGTTCATGCTTTTGGTCATCCTGCGCCAAGAAGTCGATGATGAAGGCATCCCCAACCTTTCCTCACGTGAACGATACTTGGGCAAGTGGCTGTTCTTGGCGCCCTTGGTTTCCCTTCAGGCAATAGTGTGCTGCGCCGGCAACCTGTTCTTAGGCGTTCAGGTGGCAAGTGTGCCCCTGTTCTTCTTGACGGCGATGTTCGCATCTCTTACCTACCTGTGCATTCAGTATGCGCTTTCGGTGCTGCTGCAGCATGTTGGCAAGGGCCTCTGCATCATTCTCATCTTTGTGCAGATCCCCGGCGCAACGGGCTTGTATCCCATCGAGATGACCCCCGATTTCTTCCAGGCTGTGTACCCGGTGTTCCCGTTCACGTATGGCATTAACGCGCTGCGCGAAACCATTGCTGGTTTCTACGGATTGCAATGGCTTGGCGAAGTGGGCATGCTGCTCCTTTATTTCTTGGCGTTCTTCGTTATCGGCTTCCTGCTGCGCCCTTACCTCACCAATGTGAATCGTATGTTCAGCAAGCAGATTGCTGCGAGCGATATCTTGAATGGTGAAGAAGCAAAGCTTCCTGCGCGCCGCTATCGTATGGACCAGCTGTTCCGTGTTTTGGCTGACAGGGAAGAGTATCGTAGCCAGCTAGCAGAAAGCGCCAAGCGTTTTATGGGTTTGTACCCCCGCTTAAGGCGAGGTGGTTTCTTCTTCGGCTTGGCAGTGCCCGCTATCGTCACCCCTCTTCTTTCCCTCTTGGGCTTCGAAAAGGTGATTATGCTCACGTGCTGGCTTATCTGGTTGGTGGCCATCATCATTTTCCTTGTCGTGATTGAGTTCATCCGTGATCGTTTGGCTCATGAAGTTGCTCTCGACGACTTGTCTGACGACGAGTTGCGTGAGCTGTTCCGGGCTCGTGATGGCGTTTCTGACTCTCCGGCTCCGCAGCCGGTTGACCTGAAAGGCGGGTTGAAATAATGAGAGTGATCCGCCAGCTTTTCATCGATGACATGAAGCGTATTTTCAGCAACTTGATTACCGGCCTAATTATTTTGGGCTTGGTGTTGCTGCCCTCTATTTTCAGTTGGTACAACGTGTTGGCATGCTGGGATGTGTTCCACAACACCGGCAACCTGAAAGTTGCGGTGGTGAACAACGACGAGGGTTATCAGAGCGATCTGGTTCCCATGAAAGTGAACATGGGCGAGCAAATTGCCAGTTCGTTGCGTGCCAATGAGCAGATGGATTGGGTGTTTACCGACGAAGACGACGCTATCGACGGTGCTAAATCGGGTAAATACTATGCGGCAGTGGTTATCCCCGAAAGCTTCAGCAAAGACATGATGACGTTCTACTCGGGCGATTCAGATCATGCAGATCTGATTTACTACAGCAACGAAAAGAAGAACGTGGTTGCGCCGAAGCTTACCGATCAAGGTGCCAGCAAGGCGTCTGATATGGTGAACCAGGTATTTGCCAAAACGCTCGCCGAAGTGGGCATGAACGTTGCTTCCTCGTTGCTGAAATACTCGGATAATGCCAACATCGATAGCCGATTGGGCGATTTGGCAAACCATGTCGATACTATGGGTGGCCAGATGTCCGATGCGTCGCAGACGCTGAGAACCTATGCTCAGGTACTCGATGCTTCTCAGTCTTTGGTGACGGGTTCGGCTGAGCTTTTGGGCCAGGCAGGTGATTCTGCGGCTCAGGTAATGGATTCCGCCAACCAAGCGAAAGATTCCGTTTCTTCCATGGGCAACGCCCTGAAGGCGTCCAATGCTGCTTTGGGCGAGGCTATCTCCAACAGCGCAGCGGGGTATGAAGGCGTTTCAAGTGCGATAGATCAGGCTTTCAGCTCCGCCAATACCTTTGCGGGTACTTCCGCAAGCAGCTTGGACAATCAGGCCTCTTCGATCGAGGCTCAGGCTTCGCAATTCGAGTCGTTGGCGAGCCAGGTAAGGAGTTTGGCAAATGCGCAGAGCGATCCCAGTTTGAAGGAATCACTCACGCAGCTTGCTGCGCAGCTGCAGGCTTCCGCCGATTCTCAAAAGGCGTTGGCTGACGGCTTGCGTACGGCTGCTGACTCCATCAGATCGGACGCTTCTTCGGCTCAGGCGGAGCATGACAAGGTGAGCGCTCTTGCGGCTCAGGCGAAGAGCAGCGTGGGTCAGCTTTCCGACGATTACAACAACACTATCAAGCCCCAGCTTGATGCGTTGATGGATCAGGTTTCTGCTATGTCAAGCTCGCTATCTTCGAGCGCGTCCACCCTTGGTTCAGTGGGGGACGACTTGCAAAACGGCGCTGATTCCCTTGCCGGTCGCATCGCGATATCGAAGCAGAAGCTGCTTGACACGGCATCCGATCTGGATGATTCGGCGCAAAAGCTCACTTCGCTTTCTACCGCTATGCGTGAGGCGCTTGCTTCGGGCGACCTCGAACAGCTGCGCACGGTGCTCTATTCCGACCCCGATGCCCTTGCATCGGCGTTGGCAGCTCCCGTCCAGCTTGAGCGCAACGCAGTATTCCCTGCAGATAACTTCGGTTCTCAGATGGCGCCGCTGTATACCACATTGGCTTTGTGGGTAGGTTCATTGTTGCTGGCGGTTGCTATCAAGGTAGAGGTATCGCGCAAGGCTCAGATTAAGCTGGGGTATCCGAAGCTGTATCAGCTGTTCTTGGGGCGTTTTGGCGTATTCGCTTTCGTTTCCTTGTGCCAGACCACGGTTCTTGCTCTGGGCAATATGCTGTTCTTGCAGGTGCAGGTAAGCAATCCGCTGTTGTACCTGATTTGCTTCTGGCTGGCGGGCTTGGTCTTCACCTTCATCATTTACTCGTTGGTCGTATCGTTCGCCAACTTGGGTAAGGCTATTGCCGTGTTCCTTCTTATCATTCAGGTTACTTCCGGCGGTGGCAGCTTCCCGCTCCAGATGCTGCCCGACTTCTTCCAGGTTCTCAGCCCCTTCCTGCCGGCAACGCATGTTATCAATGCTATGCGTGCAGCCATGATGGGCGTGTACATGAATGATTTCTGGATAGAAATCGGCTTGCTGCTGCTATTCGTTGTGCCGTTCTTGCTGCTTGGACTAGTGTTCCGCAAGCCCTTGATGAGATTCCTGAATTGGTATATCGAAAAAGTAGAAGAGTCGAAACTGGTTTGCTAATACGTTCGATGACGTAGCGGCTTTCGTTTGTCTCGAATGACGAACCGCCCTTCGCTTCATGCTGACGCAGAAACGAAGGGCGGTTTTTTTGTTGGCGGTTTTCCTAGGCGCGCTGTTTGCCAGTGAAGGAATCTATGTCGATGCAATAGATATTCGTGCGGGCAAGCGCTTGGTCGGTGAATCCGGCGCTAGCTCCGGGAGCCAGATGGTGCATGATTCGGGTGAGTCCGTAACGCTTTGCTTCGACTCCTTGGATTCGATGAACGGTACCCGTACCCATGATGCTGCGATAGGCATAGGAATAGGCGCAAGCATAGGGGCCTTCTATCACGCCGTCCTCGATATCCATCTCAGTGGCAACGCGCGGCTCGCGATTGAAAAGCTCTGCCTTACGCCCCTCGGAGGCCGAGTGCACCCACAGTGCCAGGCGTGGGGTGGGGGCATTGTTGCCAGGGCTTTCAGGGTCTGCCCAGTCGTAGCCGAAGCTCATGGGAACAATAAACATGCCTTCTTCGTCGAATGCGCCGATGCGTACGGTATGGCAGGCTTCAACGATAGCGTGAAGCTGGTCGACGTTGCGCACTTGGCGGCTTGCCTGGCGCATTGGGCGATGCATCGGTGCGTTTTCCATGAGTCCTCCTGTGTTTTGATTGCTCTGATGGTATCAGATGCGCTTTGCGTAGTGGGTGTTGCGCTTTTCATGCAAGGCGGTTTTGGTGCCGAATAGTGCAGTATCGACCCTTCAATCATGAAATCTCGACCCGCTATGGGCGTTGATTTTATGAAACAGCACTGCCTAAATTGAAGGAGAGATATCTGTTTCTGCAGGTAGGAAAAGGGTCGGTAGAATTCCGATAGGGTAATAAGGAAATAACCGTGCCCGCACTCGGATTCGAGGTTTTGTGCGTGGTATTCTTCTGTAGTGATGAAGGTAACGTTTGGGTTCACATCGCTATGAATCTATGCGTTTTTTCGGAGTATGGCCGTAAGGCTGTCCCTTAAGGAGGTTATTGAATTGGTAGACGTAGAAGAGCTTCGTCGTGCTCCTATCGCCATCTTAGGTGGTGGCGCTGTCGGCAAAACCTGCGGTGCCGACTGCGCGTTGGCTGGTCAGGAAGTTCGCATTTGCGACCTGGATCCGTTCTTTGACAATGCGTTGGGCACCGTTATGCGTACGGGTATCACCTTGCAGGACAAGGCGCCGGGAACGCAGACCAAGTACGGTTTCCGTCGTATGGGCAAGGGCGAATTCGCCATGGCAACCAATTCCGTAGCCGAAGCGGTTAAGGGTGCCAAGCTCATTGTTGTGGGCATCCCTTCTATCGCACATGAGGTTTTCTTCCGTGAGCTCATTCCTGTTCTGGAAGACGGTCAGATCGTTCACATCATTCCCGATAACTATGGCAGCCTGAAGCTTCGCAAGATGATGCGCGAAATGGGTTGCACCAAGAACGTTATCATCGGCGGTTGGTCAAGCGCCCCCTATGGCACGCGCGTCGATACCGAAGGCGGCGTTGCCAAGCCTACCTGCTCGTTGGTATATCGCGCTATTACGTTGCGTGGCGCTGCGCTTCCTGCAAAGGATACGGAAGATTTCGTAGAAAGCTCGAAGGCACTGGGCTGCTTCGATGCCATCACTGAAGGCGACGGTGCAGTGTGCGGCGATACCGTTATGGACATCGGCTTTTCCAACGTGAACCCGGTTATCCATGTTCCCGGTACGGTTCTGGGCGTATCCACGATGGAAAACTTCGGCACGGTTCTGGACAAGAACATCCACGACTACTCCATTTATTCCCATTCCTTCTGCCCCTCTATTTCCGAGGTTCAGTACCAGTTCTACAACGAGGAAATTGCTCTGGCGGAAGCTATGGGTGTTGGCATCCAGCCCTTTAAGAAAGAAGTGTTCTACCAGCGCACCAGCGTTCTGGGTGAAGAGTACATGGGCGAGGGTTGCAACGTTCCCTTCGAGGAACAGTGGGAAGTCGGTTTTGCCACCGGTCCCTTCACCATCAAGAATCGCTATGTAACCGAAGATGTTCCCGTTGGTTGCCATGTGTACCATGAGTTGGGCAAGAAGTTTGGTGTCCCCACGCCGATCATCGATTCCATGATCGTTTTGGGCGGCGTTATGAACAAGACCAACTTCTTCGAGACCGGCCTCACCTTGGATGAGCTGGGCATTGGTCATATGACGAAGGACCAGATGCAAGCTTATCTGCGTGAGGGCGAATACGTGGCTCCTGAGGGCGAGTAAATGAGCAATTGGAAAAGCGCATACGGTGCGCTTGAAACGAAGGCGGAGGTTCGTGGCACCCACGGGCTTCCGCCCCGTAGTTTTTCGGGGCAGGTACTCGGCATCATTGCTGTGAAGTTGGATTACCCCAAGCTTCCAGGTAACGTCGCCAATGCGTGCACCTTCAATTATCCGGTGTGCTACGAAGTAGTTGATTTCGAGATCGAGCAGCTGTTTGCGGGCGATCCCGCCATCAAGCAGATGATCATCGAAGCTGCCAAGAAGCTGGAGGCGCAGGGCGTGCGCGCTATTATCGGCGCATGCGGTTACTTTGCCCATTTCCAGAAAGATGTTGCGGCGGCGGTTGACGTCCCCGTATTCATGTCGAGCTTGTGCCAGCTGCCAGTTATCAAAGCGGGTTTCGCTCAGGCGGGGTCTATTGCGGTGTTTGCCGCCGATGGCTCCAGCTTGAACGATGATCTGCTTGCCCAGGTTGGCAGCAACACCGAAAGGCTCATTATTCAGAACGTAGGCGACATGGAAAGCTTCGCACCCATTCGCTGGGGCGGACACGAGCTCGACAACGGCAAGCTCACCGACGATTTATGCGGCTTGGCGAAGGACTTGTGCCAGCAGCATCCCGACATCAAGGCCATCTTGCTTGAGTGCAGCGACTTGCCTCCTTACGCGGCGGCCATTCAGAAAGCAACAGGTTTGCCGGTGTTCGACTTTATTACGCTTGCAAACTGGGTTGCCGGCGCCGTGTTGCAGAAAACCTATACCGGGTGGTTCTAGCTGGCGAAGGCGGAGCGTCGTGCTTTGGGTTCGTGTTCCCAAGGCGATGATAGGTGTTTTGCCGAATGCGGCCCTTATGGGTGGAAGCGAAGTCGTGAGCAGCGCTGTTGGCGGAAATGCCTGCCCTTGCGAGGAAGCGTTGACGGCGAAAGGTGATCAATCTAATTCACTACGCAAAACAGAGAAGGACCGGCACTGCCGGTCCTTCTCTTAGCTTGGAGTGCCGTAAAGGAGTCTGGTTTCTTTACGGCAGGATGGTTAGCGTTTCAGGTCGATGTCGGTAAGCTTAGCTTCCTTGGCTTCCTTCATGGCTTCATTCATGTCATCAGCGAATTCGATGGTATTAAGCACCGTTTCAACTTCAGCCTTATGATCATCGAAGTTATTGACGGCTATAGACACGCTCCCCTCATTTACCCCGATGATGAAAACGGAAGTAGTTCCTCCCGAATGTTTATAATCGCCGGTCAACCAGGTTTTGTCGCCGTAGGTCACGGGGTCATGTGTCTCCCATTTAAAAGACCCGCTGTAGCGATCTTCGTATTGAGCGAGATATTCTTCAGCTGTCATTTTCTTTTCCCATAATGGGATGATTCGATCGTTGTTGGAAAATGTCAGTTGAGCTTTGTTTGCGTTGTCGCCGGCAGAGTTGCTGACGCTTACGCCTTCGGGAACCTCAACCTTAAACCAGATGAAATCCGCTTTCTTGTCCGCAGGCCCGCTTCCTCCGCAACCAACTAAGGCAAGTGCGGCAACAAGGCTTATGCAGAGGGCAAGAAGTGCGATAACTGCTTTCTTCATGATGATGTCCTCCTCTTCAGTCTGTTTCGAAAACGGGCGGAACTCGATTGCGGCTCCGCCCAAGGGTGTTAATGGATCTTCAGGTCGTCAGAGCTGACTTCCTTGGCTTTGTCGTATGCTTCGCTCACATCATCTGCGAACTTTACCGATTTAACGAAGCTCTGCAGGTCTTTGTCGTTGATGTCGCTGAATCCGCGGGCGTCAACGATGCCAACAAGTCCATTGGGCAGGTCGGTGCAGAACTGGATCTTTGGCTTGCTTGCTTCGGTGTTCTGAGCAACCTTCCAGGTGTAGTTGCCGATCTTCATGTCGTCCAGCTGCTCAGAGCCGGTGCCTTCCCATTCCATGAATGCTTGGGTAATTCCCTGGGCGTCCTTTACGCCGTTCCAGTTAACGCGGAGCTCTTTGCCTTCATCGGTCTTGGCGAACGACACCTTTGCTGCATTGCTGCCAAGGCTGGTGTTCAGTTCGTACTTATCGGGCACTGCCGCCTGGTACCAGGTAAAGTCGGTAACTTTTTGTGAGTTGCAACCCACAAGGGTGAAGCAGAGTGCAAGTGCGCATGCTGCAATTCCTAGAAACTTGAGCTTCATTGTCATTCACCCCGCTATTCCATCTTCTTGAACTTCATTTCGGCACCTTCGACTTCGATGGATATCATCCCGTCGGCCAACTTGCCATCAATCGAATCACCCATCGCTGTCATCTTGAACGTGGTAGCATCCTTGGGCTCCCAGTTGCCCTCGGCAGTTTCGCCGAAGTACTCGAGAACCATGGTTTCGTCTTCATTGAGGGACAGCTTTACTTCCATGCCCCATGCCTTAAGCATGGCGATATCGCTCTCGGAATAGGTGGTATCGCCTTCGGTCAGGCCTGCCAGCTCCCAGTCGCCCTGGAAGTTCTTCTTGTACTGTTCGGCTCCAGAATCGCATCCCACCAGTGCGAAGCACAGGGCAAAAGCGCATACCAGAACTGCGATGATCTTCTTCGTTGCCTTCATTGCAACCACATCCTCTCAGACTCCCTCGCCGCTTTTGCGGCTAGCTATGTTTGTCATCGTGGCTCCATGATGACGTGAGGGAAGCGCTGGAAGAAGTGACCTGCGGCTCAGTTAAAGAGCGTTTTTGAGCCATGTGTCTCAAAAACAAAACAAGGGTATTGATCTGGTGATTTCGTTGGTTGGTCTTGCCTTGTAAACGGCGGGTGGAGCCCAAACGGCGAAGGGCGTGATACCTATCGTTGACGATGATCTATTTGTCCATCTTCGGAACAATAAGACCCTGTGATACCGCATGCACGGCAAGACGCAAAATGCTGTCGTAGCCCGTTTTGGCTAAGATCTCAGAAATGTGACGCTTTACCGTGCCTTCGCTCAAATACAGCTCAGCTGCAATTTCCTTACGTGTTTTTGCTTCGCAGACCAATCGCAGGATGCTGATTTCTGTTTCATTGAGCGCTGAAGCGTCTGAGAAAATGCTCTGGGTTGCATTCGGGAAGGTGGAGTAGCCGTTGGCGGTTGAGCGAATAATTCCCAGCAGTTCTTCGGTTCCAACGTTCTTATATACGAAACTGTCAGCTCCAGCGAGCTTTGCCTGCTCGATGAACGTGATCTCCGGCATGCCCGTCATGATTACGATTTTCGTATCGGGGCAGGCTTCGCGTATCTGCTTCGCCGCGGCGATTCCGCTCGATCCGTTTTCGGTGCATACATCCAAAAGCGCAAGATTGGCATTCGTTTCGCGTACTACGTCGAGTGCGTCTGCTGCATCGGAAAGCGTGCGGGCAACCTGCATGTCTTCCTGCAGGTTGAGCGTGCATGCGAGTGATTCTCGGAGAATCCCCTGATCTTCAACGATGACGATGGTGATCATGATGATGCTCCTTGATGGGGAATAGTTGCCGATACAGTGAAAGGCGCCAGTACGTTTACCTCAAAGGCGCCACCGAGGGCTTCTGCCGCTCGGCGCATTTGGGGCATGCCGCAGCCATCGGTAATCGTGCCTGCAGCGCCGGCTCCGTCATCGAAGATGGTCAGGTTCGTTTCCGATGGCTTGGCTGCTATGCGAACATAGACGTTTTTGGCGCTGCCGTGCTTGAGTGCGTTGGTTGCTGCTTCTCGAATTATCCCAACTATCGCATTTGCCGAGCTGGGGTTTTCGGGCAGCGTGCCCTCTATGTGGATATTCGTACCTGCAAGAGCAAAGGCTGATGCAAGAGCGGCAAGCTCGTCTTTTCCCTCTGGGGAGGTGCGGGCAAGATCGTCGGTGATGTTGTGCATAAGCTGGGTAATGTTTCGGGTGATTTCCGGATTATCAATATCTGATTCTAGGTAGTGATGGAGTATGGTCATCCGTTGGCCGATGGAGTCGTGGACACGTGTTTTCATGACGAGCGATGCCTCTTCTGCGGCTGTTTCTTCTAGCTGCGTCAGGGCTTGCTTCAGTTTGCGGTTCGATTCTTCCAGTTCAATGTTGGCAAGATGCAGGCGTTCGTTGAGGTCTTCCTCGACCGTGACGTCAATGGCAATGATCCGTTCGCATAAGGTGCGATGCAGTGTCACCTCGTCACGCATGAAGAACCTGGTTTCGTTTGGCGATATGGTTAGGCGTATTCCTTCGGGAAGCAGGGCATCACGAGTGTGGTTGCCTGCGGTTGCGCGTTTGGTGAGCTCCGACCAGATGAGAGAACCCTCTGAGAGGCTGGCGCCCAATCCGAGCGCTTGAAGGCTAGATCGCATGCTTTCGTTCATAAGGACAATCGCTCCGCTTCGATTAATGCACAGAATGCCCTCGGGAAGCTTCTTTACCGCTTCGCCGATAGAGAGTTGCGTAATCGCGGAACTGCGGTGCTTGATATCCATGGTTAGCGCAGACGACACGCGGAAAAGGAAGAACGAAGCGTCTAGTATGGGAATGAACCAGCTGTTGATGCCAACCGCTTCGATGAAGGGCGGCGTGCAGGTAGCAAGAACTATAAGCTCGGGGATCATTATGGGGCGGCGATGGGCGAAAGCGAGCACGAGACCCAGTGCAAGCGCAATGGCGTTAACCCATATCATTGGTTCGATGGGGAACGAGATCATCTTCATACGGAACAGCAGTGCACCGTGGTTTGCGTAAGCGGAGCATACCGTTGCGCAGGCTATAAGCAGATGTGCAAGGAGAAGTGACTCATAGGTGACAGCCCCGCGAGGGTTGCGGTTTTCTTTCCGTGTGGCAACAAAGAGCACATGGATCATTTGCCCGACCATAAGTCCAAATAGCAGAATGATAAGCGCAATAAGAACCACTGATTTTATGTTGAACAGATGGCTCATAGGGCGCTGTCCTTCAGCTCGATTTTGACGGCGATTTCGTCTGCCTCGATTTGGTGGCAGCTGCGGATGCCCGCTTTCGTCAGGCTATTGCAGAAGTTCTGAAGTGAAGGCTCAAGCTCTCGGCATTCTTCGCATTGCAAAACGATGCGAACTATCAAGGCGTTGCGCTCATCGTTTTCGCCAAATAAGAGCAGGGTTGGGTTTTTGATCTCAAATGCCAGCGACGCGAAGTCGTATGCGCAATCGTAGAGGTGAGCCATGATTGCGGGCGACAAGGGTTCGTTCAAGCGAAAGAGCGCGGCGCTTTCGATGCCCATGGAACGGAAATCGGCTGCGGCTTCGGTAAATACCAGTTCAACTTGTGCTTGGGTGAAGGAAACTCCTTCGCGTTCAGCAACGATAAGGCTCCCTTTGCGCTTGCAGTAGGCGACAAGGAATTTGACTCGGGTTAAGTTCTGGCGTCTGATTGCTGCACTTTCTGGCGAGTCGTCTTTGGGAAGCTCATCGATAAGGCGATTGATTTCGGAGGTTTTCTCTGCCAACGAGTTATTGATTTGCTCTAACAGGTCGCGTTCTGCTTCTCGTAATGCGAGGCCTTGGCGAATGGTAGCGCTGCGCTTCAACAGTTCGGATGCATTGACCAGGTCTTCTTTTCGCTGTTTGAGTGCGGTGCGTTTGGCGTCGTTTTTACTTACATCGATGGAAAGCAATGCGGTGCCACCGCTGATGCCGTAGGCGCGCTTGAGGGTATGGGGGCTGCTGGGGACGCGGAAGTCTACGGCCGTGCCGTTGAGCGCGCCAAGCTCGGTTATCTTTTCTGCCGTTTCGGGCGAAAGGGGCTTTGCTTGTGCGATTGAGTAGGCAGGTTTTCCATTCCTTGTCAGCACTTTCAGATCGAAAGGGAGCTTGTAGAAGGTTTCCCGATACCACGTATAAGAAGGGAGAATCCCTGTTGCGAGAGTGATTTCGACCGCTACGACAATAAGGATGGTGTAGGTGAGTGCCGGGTTGGTGCTGAAGAAGTGAGCGTTCCGAAGGATGTAGAGCAAGCTGTAGGCAATTGCCAAGCCGGCGATAATCGCCAATGGGGCAAAAGAAGGACGTAGCTGCTTTCTTGCGGCAGGGAATAGTAAGGCAAAGAATGCTCCGTAAAGCAAGACGAACCATACAGCAACGAGCCAATAGCCCCACTCGTAGTGGTAATTACCGCTCCAGCCAGGATCGTCGAAGCTGAACGAAAATACCGCATGGTGGAGGTTGTTCGTAAGCACGAACAGAGCAAGCAGAGTGCTCCCTGCAAAAGCGATCAAGCGTGCGGTTTTTCCTGCCTTGGTGGTATCGAAGTTGGCGGCGCGAAGGGCGCAGGTTAAGGCCAATGCGGGAACAAATAGCATAGGTACGTAATAGAGGTACCAGCATATAGAGGTACCCAGGTCGCTTTTCATGGGGTACTTCACGATAACGTCGAGCAGCCAAAACGCTAATAGGGCGGCGATGGTAACAAGTTGGTTGCGGATAGTGGCGTCAGGGCAGCGTACGTAGATGGAAAAGGCCCATGCGGCAAGCGCCGGCCCCAGAAGCACCATGAATCCCGTTGTGCTTGAAGGGCCAAACCCGAGACCAGAAAACGAAGGCGGTTTGCTGGGGAGAAAGATCTCGGCGCAAATGAGGAGGGCAAACGTCGCTGCGGCAATGCAGGCAGTAACAATCAAAACCCGACGTTTTGAGCTGCTTTGCGTATGCTGTTCTGGGTTCCCCATGATCTCCCTTGCCTCGATGCTTCCAAGTATAGAGGAGAAGCCTGCTGCTGCGGTTGTGGGGTGGGTTAGTGGGTGCGCTTTTGCGTTTGGCGCTTGGGTGTTGGTGGTGGAATTCGGTCCCGGTTTCGATGGGTCGGTTTTTGCCGATGCTTGCACCGCGAGTCACCTCTTGACCCCGAGCTTCACTTCGATTGCGGCTGCTTTCGAATAGTGAATTGCTAGCTGTTAGACTGGTTGGGAAAACGTCTTGGTTGTTTTGAGCAGAAAGCGGGTTGGCATGTTGCTGAAATCGGGTAAAAGCTTGTTGCATGAAGAAATCCAGGCAGCGGAAGGCTTGCTGGATTTTATTGGCGAAAGCCCCACTGCATTTCACGCGGTGTCTGCCCTGCGTGCTCGATTGGATGGGGCGGGTTTCGCTTTTCTCCCCGAAGCGCAAACCTGGAGCTGCAAGCCAGGGGGATGCTATTACACCGTGCGCAACGGTTCGAGCATCATTGCCTTCAAGGTGGGTAGTGCTGTATCGGAAGGCTATCATTTTCAGATTACCGCTTCGCATTCGGATTCGCCCCTGTTCAAAATCAAGGCTCAGCCCGATTTGGAAGGCCCTGGTTCGTACAGACGTTTAAACGTTGAGGCGTATGGCGGAATGATCGACTACACCTGGTTTGATCGTCCACTTTCCCTTGCGGGCCGCGTTATGGTTCAGGTGGGGAATCGCATTGAGAGCAGGTTGGTCTCGCTCGATAGGGATGTGGCTCTTATTCCGAGCCTGGCTATTCATATGGACCATGGCGTGAACAGCGGCTTTGCTCCGAACAGACGGATTGATCTGTGCCCGGTGGTTTCCACGGGAGCGCTGGAGAAAGAAACGCTGCAATCGTTTCTTGCCAATGAGTTGGGCCTTCGTCCCGATCAGATAGTGGGCCATGATCTGTTCTTGGTGAATCGCCAGGCACCTTGCGTGTGGGGTGCGGCTGGCGAATTTATCTCAGCTCCCAGGCTCGATGATCTCATGTGCGCCTACGCTTCGGCTGAAGCGTTTTTGCAGAGTTCTAATGAATCCGGCGTTTCGGTGTACTGCTGTTTCGACAACGAAGAGGTGGGTTCCAACACCAAGCAGGGCGCCATGTCCACATTCTTGCCCGATACGCTGATACGCTTGAATGGGGCTTTGGGTGGCACGGACGAGGAGTATCGCCGCGCATTGGCAGGCTCCCTGTTGGTGAGCTGCGACAACGCCCATGCGGTACACCCCAATCATCCCGAAAAGAGCGATGAGGGCAATCGCGCTTATCTGAATCGGGGTATCGTGGTCAAAGAAGCGGCGAACCAGAAGTACTGCACCGATGCGTTTAGCAGTGCCGTGTTCTGTGCGGTGTGCAATAACGCCAGCGTACCGTTCCAGCGGTTTGCGAACCGCAGTGACATGGCGGGTGGCTCAACTTTGGGTAACTTGTCCAACATACAGGCAAGCATGTATGGCGTTGATGTGGGCTGCGCCCAGCTTGCCATGCATTCGGCGTACGAAACCGCCGGCGCACGTGATGTTATGCTTGCCACTCGTGCGCTACGGGCCTTCTACGATGCTGACATTCAAATTAGCGGAGCCGATTTCGCTACGCTGCGTTAGAAACGTTGGGTTGGGAAAATAGGGACAGGTACCGTTTTCCCACTTTCATGATCGGAACATTTCCTGCAATGGGGGCTGACGTTATGCGATGATTGCTGGCTCTCGCAAGGCGGGAAAACGGTACCTGCCCCTATTTTCCCAAAGGAAGTGTTTGTTTGTATGTCTTGGGTGATGGCTGCCGTTGCCTCGGCATTTTTTGCGGGCATAACTTCGATTTTGGCCAAGTGCGGTCTTTCCGAAACTGATTCCGATGTTGCCACAGCGCTGCGTACTTTGGTGGTGTTGGTGTTTGCGTGGATCATGGTTTCCGTGGTAGGTTCGGGCAATACTATCACCCAGATAACTCCGCGGTCTTGGCTATTCCTTGCTCTTTCTGGCTTGGTGACGGGCGGTTCGTGGATCTGCTATTTCAAGGCGCTTTCCCTGAGCGACGTAAACAAGGTTGTTCCCGTTGATAAGTCCAGCACCGTCATGGCAGTGCTGCTGGCAATTGTGCTGTTCGGAGAAACGAGCCACTTGGAAGTGAAGCTTGTTGGTACGGCAGTGATTGCCATAGGTACCTTCATGATGATCGAGAAGAAGCAGGGCACTTCGGGCGGGCAAAGTCGTTCCTGGTTGGTGTATGCGCTGTTGGCGGCGGTGTTCGCTGCCCTCACTTCAGTGTTGGCGAAGGTAGGCATCGAGGGCGTTGAATCGAACTTGGCAACTGCGATCCGCACTTGTTTCGTGTTGATAATGGCTTGGGTGATTGTGGTAGGCAAGGGAAAGCTGTCGCAGGTGCGCCATATTGATGTGCGGGAATTATGCTTCTTGGTGGCATCGGGCGTTGCCACTGGCGCCTCTTGGCTGTTCTTCTATTATGCGATTTCTGCAGGTCAAGTAAGCGTTGTGGTGCAGATAGATAAGCTCTCCATCCTTATTTCCATTGCATTTGCTTGGGTTGTGTTCGGGGAGCGTCTTACCCCGAAATCGGGCATGGGTTTGGCGCTTATCGTGGCGGGTACGCTCGCTATGAGCATTTGGACATGATTGGGAAAATAGGGACAGGTACCGTTTTCCCACTTACGTGCATCGTAAAAAGACAGGGCATTGCGAACTCCATGGCACGCAATGCCCTGTCCCTATTTTCCCGCTTATGCCGTGCGTGTGCAGTAGCGGGCTTTTTATGCGATGGGTGGCCCTGGGCTGGGTTTCTTGTCGTCTTGGGCGAAGAAGACGATAAAGTGTCCTTGTTCGCATTAATGTGCAATTCAGCTGCATTGAAAGGACCTGCTCATGATGATCGTTGACGAGCCGTTTGCTGCTCCGGAGCTTATTGAATACTTGGAATGCACCCAGGAGCCGGTGCTGCTGAACAGCATGGGCGAGAAGATCCTTGAGTGTCACAGCATCAAAGCGCTGGGAGATAAAGAATTCGCTGCGCGCGTAAACGCAGGCGAACGTCTTATTTGCACGTCCGAAAATGCCTTTAGCTGGATCGCTCAGCATATTGAGGACAAAGCCGTAACAGAGGCCATCGCCACGTTCAAAGATAAAGCGCGCATACGCAAGTTGCTGGCGCCAATGTACCCAAGCCTTGAGTACTGCGAAATACCCACGGCTCAGCTTAAGGAAGTATGCTTTGAAGATTTCAGCGCGCCGTTCGTGTTGAAACCCAATGTGGGCTACTGCAGCGTGGGCGTGTACGTTGTTGAGTCTCGTCAGCAGTGGGATTCGGCTCTCGCTGACATTGATGAAAACATGGCAGTGTGGCGTTCGCGCTATGCCAAAAGCGCTTTAGACGAAGGCTCGTTTGTGGTCGAGTCGTATTTGGAGGGCACGGAATTTGCGGTCGATGCCTTCTTCGATGAAAACGGTGAAGCGGTGGTACTCGATGTGCTTCGCCATGAATTTGCCAATGCCGCCGACACGAGTGATCGCTGCTACATCACGGGTGCTTCGGTGATCCGCGAATATGCTCCGGCGTTTGCCTCGTGGCTCACGGAGGTAAACGGGTATGTCGGTGCGAAGAGCTTCCCTGTGCATGTGGAGGCTCGCATGAAAGATGGCGAAATTACGCCCATCGAGTTCAACCCGCTGCGTTTCGCGGGCATTTGCGGCACCGAAGTTGCCTATCATGCTTACGGTTTCCATACGTATGATTGCTACTTGCGCGATATGAAGCCCAGCTGGAATGAGCTGCTGAGCGGCAAGGAGGGCAAACTGTACTGTATGGGATACCTTCCTGCTCCCGAAGAATTGGCTGCCGGGAAATGCGACTTCGACTACGATGGGTTCCTTTCGCACTTCGAGGGCCTGCAAGCGTTTTATCGTTTTGATCCTCAGCAAACAGGCGCCCTAGGCTTCATCTTCCTGGAAACCGAAGAAAATGACGAGACCGAGCGAGCCTTCCTCCGCGAAACCGACTTAACTCAGTTCTGCGTGGGAATATAGGGACAGGTCCCATTTTCCCACTTGTGCGTGGCGCAAAATGGGACGTTTGTTGTGGGCTCTGTCGCGCACAATTCCCCGTTTCCTAAGTGGGAAAATGGGACCTGTCCCTATACTCCCACTTAAGAGGTGTAGTTTGCAGCATGCGCAGAAGTGCCTGAATATGCAACAATGCCCCAGCCTGCATGAGTTTGCGGATGCGGGCTGGGGCGTCTTGCTTTAGGAGGGTTGCACCGAGTGCGTTTTGATAGTGCTTAGTATGCTCCAGAATGGAATCTGCTCAAAATAGTTATTACTTTCATCTGGCTATAGACCCAATCTATGGTGAAGAGGCGGCTCGTTCTCCTTTGGGGAAATAGGGACAGGTCCCGTTTTCCCACTTTCTGAATCGGAACGACTCCCGCAATGAGTGCCTGGCGCCATGCGATGATTATCGGCTCCCCCGAAGCGGGAAAACGGTACCTGTCCCTATTTCCCCACGTAAGAAACGGGCGCTTTGCTCTCTGCGACTTTTGTCGGCGGTTGCTCTTTGCTTATTGAAGCGATAAATCCACCGTGCCATACTGGTTTTTAAGCAAAGGCCTATTGTGCCTTTATGAAATCCTAAAAGGGGATGTCTTTTTGGTCATTGTTCTATAAAGAACGCGCAACTGAATAGAATGCTTGCGGTCCATTTCGTGGGTGCTCATCACTGATGCGAATCGGGAAAATGCCCCGAAATTGGCTTATCGCATTGCAGCCTGCCTTCTTTTCATGAGGCTTCTTTTTCTGCTGCCATCAATGGGTGCGGCTTATGTGCTGCTGTGTTTTTTGTTGCGCGCTTCGTTCAGCTTATTTCTTGCTTTGCCAATACGTTCTTTATAGAAAAGGAAATAACCATGCAGTTCCCAAAAGCGAACAGCTTCTCGCAAGATATTGTTTTGTCCAAAATAATGGGGCCCAACCCACTCAAGCTATGCGAGGAGATGCTGTTAACTACCAATGAGATTGTCGGTAATGAGGCTGTTTCTCCGAGTTCCGTCGTGCTGGATTTGGGCAGTGGCACCGGAATAACCACAGCGTTGTTGGCCAGGGAGTTCGGGTACGTGGCCTACGCTGTTGATCTTTGGAGCAACCCAACCGAAAACATGCGATTTTTTGAAAGTCTCGGATTGACCAATCGGCAAATCGTCCCCGTTAAAGCCGATGCTTCGGAAGGACTGCCTTTTGCGGAAGGGTTCTTCGATGCGGTGGTGAGCATCGACTCGTATAACTATTTCGGCCGCAGCGCGGAGTATCTGGATGCAAAGCTATTGCCATATGTGAAGCGCGGCGGGATCGTCGCGCTATGCTTTCCCGGCATGAAACATGATTGCCACGCTAACCCGCCGGCATGCCTACTTGAGTCATGGACGCCTGATCAACTGGATTATATTCACGATATTCCCTGGTGGAACGCTATTTTTGAGCAATCGAAAAATGCCGACATCTTGGGAATGCGGGAAATGCAGTGCACGGAAGAAGCTTGGGCCGATTGGCTTTCCTGCGACAACGAGTATGCGCGATGTGACGCTTCGGCAGTGAAGGCTGGTGCGCTCGAGTACCTTAACACCATCATGGTGGTGCTGCGTAAGAGGTAACGCTCATGCAAGAAGGGGAGCCCGGTCTGATTCCGGGCTCCCCGTTGTTAATCGCGCAGAGTTGTTTGCCGTGCGCTCCGGACTCGAATGCTTCTAGGCTAGAAGTTCACCCAGGTGACGGCATGCTTCGGCTGCTTCGTCGTCGGGGTAGTCCTTGGCAATTACGGTTTCCACGGGTTGCACTCCAGCCTCTTCAGCACGCTGCACCCAGTAGTCCATCCATTCGCCATTGTTCCAATCGTACGAGCCAAAGAATCCAACTTTTTCACCTGCCATCAGTGGCTCGACCTCGTCATACATGGGCAGGAACTCGGTATCTTCCAGTTCTTCGTCGCCCATGGCGGGGCATCCGAAGGCGAAGGCATCGAATTCGGGTACGCGCTCTACGCCAAAATCTGCCGCCTGGATGATGGTTGTTGTGCCGCCCTTTGCCTCTACGCCTTCGGCTACGAAATCGGCCATGGCTTCCGTGTTGCCAGTGCCGCTCCAATATACGATTGCTACGTTGCTCATAAGTTGCTCCTTGCTTTTTTGGCCGACCGGAGTTGCTGACTTTTGGTCGGCCGCGCCATTGGTTCAAAAAGCAAGTTAGCATAGGCTAACTTATAGTCAAGAGAGAGTTTGCTAAATGGACGACTGGGAATATAGGGACAGGTCCCATTTTCCCACTTTTGCGTGGGCGCAAAAGTGGGACGTTCGGTGGGGTTCCGTCGCGCGCAATCCCTCGTCCCTTAACTGGGAAAATGGGACCTGTCCCTATATTCCCACTTCCCGTTGTTGGTCGCCGACCCTGGCTCAGGCGCTTATGCGGTTTACTGTCGTAATACTAGTGCGTCATGCTTTGATACGAACACTCGTTCTAGTAACAATATCATCAAGGAAAACGCTACGTGTACTGCGCAATGGACACGTGAAACGTGAAAAGCTGATATGGTAAGCCTCACTCGGCGACAAAAAGCGGAAGGGCGCTGTTTCTTCCAAACGGAAACCCGTTAGCCGATAGAATGTCGGAAAACCCTCAAGACCGTGTGCTGGAAGTGCGGTTTAACTTGCGCTCTGACCTGAGCTTTTCGGCAAAAGATGCGTATTACTTGGTGGCGCGCGATAAGAAAACCGGCACCATTGCCTGGCGTGAAGAGTACCGCATAGAGGTTTCATTCGCTCCGATAGATTTTGGGTTTTAGCACGCTTGCCGCCGCTCGGTTTCGAGCGAGGTGGCGGTAAGCGCTTTCGATGGCTTTGGCTGCTTGTTAATCCGATATTTCCGTTTAATGGAGGTTACGTAATGGCAATGGTGGATATAGATGTAGATGCCCTGCGAGCATACCTGCTGGACTATTGCGGCACAGCCATGTTCTCCGGCTTTCTTGCGGCAGCGTTCGATGTCGTGGATATCGAACGCGCCAATGGCGAAGAGCTTTGCTGCATAGCTGAGCGCCTAGGGATAGACCTCCGCAAGTTTGTGGTGTAGACAAATTCGGAAGTGTCGGCTGTTTCTTGCTAGACTGCGCCATCCGCGTACGAGTGGCATATTGTCGTAATCAAATCTAAGGAGCGGGGATGTTCAAGCGTGGGGTATATGACAATCTTCGTCGTTAGAAGTATGCCGCCGGCTCGAGAATTCGTTAAACAGCTTGTTGCAGATGATCGGTACAACTACACTGAAATCGGTTCGTTCATATCCATTCGGCGTAACGTGGAGGGCATTGTCATCCCTTCCGAGGAAATCTTGCTTCGTAAGGCATGTTCATAGAAAGCGCTGTAACTCGGCAGTTGGCCGCGAGTGGGCATGCGCTACATTCTGAATCCAAAGCCACTACAAGCTGAAGACGATTTGGCAGGTTTCCCTCTGTGCATGGCGCATCTATTGTGGTGCCGCTTTAATGAGGGGCATTTTGACTCAATAGGATCTTTTTTGGCATGCGTCGCTGTTGGATGCGGCCCGAAGCCGAATGGGCCAGTGGCGAAGAGCTCATCTAGACAGCCGAATATCCAGGAGTAAATTTCCGCAAGTTTGCGGTTGTAATAAGGGACTCCGTTTCTTTGATCGACTCATTCCTTTTTTGCATGCGGTAAAATTTGCGTGTTTGGACATTGTTCGAGCTGATATTGCATATTTGCGATTATAGGGACAATTTAGCTTTACAGACTGCTTTGTGCTTGAGTTTCTGGGGCGTCTCAAGCAAGAAAGAGGTTTTTCATGGTCAAAAATGGGTTTATCGCAAAAACGAAAACTACGCTTGTTGTGTTACTTTCGCTTCTGATTGTGGGGCTCGTCTCGGGTACAGCTTTTGCGGCGGAAGCGGCGAAGGACAATGTTTTGAAAGAAGGCGTAGCCTCGTTTAGTGAGGTCAAACTAGTTGAGTTTCCGAATTCGACGAAGAAGATCCTCGTGTTTACCGACGATGATAGCGCAGCTAACGAATGCTCGGCTGGCAGGCTTTACTACAGTTTTTCAAGCGACGGGAATTCATTCGCAGTGCCGAAAGCCTTAAAGGATGACGGAACTTGGGATATGCAACCGTTTGTGTATGTTGACGGAAATGTGGCGGTTGTTACCTGGACGGACGCAAATAAAGGCTTCGACGAATACACGACAACGGATGCCATGGTTAGTTCCATGGGCTTGTCTATTGCCATCGTTGATTCGAACGGTAGCATGAAATCGCATAGTTTTATGGAAGGCGGATTGGAGGATACCTTCTATTTCGGCTCTCGTGTTGCAAAAAGCGGTAGCAAACTTCTTGTAACCTGGGTTGCTTGTACCAATAGTGAGGATGTCGGTAGGACGTATAGGGTCGAGGGGCTATATTACGATCCCGAAACTGACGGATTTGCGTCAATCGATGGTTCGGTTGACGCAAACGGGAATCCGAAACCGGCGGTTTTTGTGGAAGACGATAAGTACATCCCTTCGTATTCTGCTGCTGAGATAAATGGCTCTGTAGCCGTTCTTTTCGAGGAGGCTACCGACGGGACGCAATTCTCCGATGTTCTTCGCAAGGCAGTATACGATGGTCTTTCCCCGAGAGGCGATGAAGCGGTTAAAACGAAGCAGCTAAAGCTTGTTTCAGCGGCCGATGGTGTTGCTCGAACCGTTGCTTTGGCAAATTCGAATCCTTCTGTTGTTGAATCCGATTTGTCTGAATTAGCTTTCTACAGTTCGGGGACTATCTCGAAAATCAGTGGTTTCTCTAGCGGGGCTGAGGGTTTTTCGACAAGTAAAATCGCTGACGTGTCTAGAACGGGAAGCGTACGATACGAAATCATTTCGAAAGATGGATCTGAGCTCTATATTGCAGCATACGATCCGGCCCAACAAGATATTCGCCTGTATTATCGCGATGGCTCATCAAGCGGAATGCCCTTGTTGCCGCTTGGTATGCGCGGTGAAGATGGCATCGCGTTTCCTACGGAGCCATCTATCATTCTTTCATCGTCGGGCCGATTGGCTTCGTTGTGGGCCAAGGGGTCAGTTGGCGATCTCTCGAGTATCGCTTTGGTATATTCCGAGTATGAACAGCAGGAGCTGCAGAAAGCCGATTATGGTGCAGTAACCGAGGCGATTAATAAGGCAACTGCGTTGAACGCCGAAGAGTATGTTGATTTCTCTCATGTGACAAATGCAGTAAGCGCCGTTGTGTATGGCAAGTCCTATACCGAACAAGTTGAAGTTGATGCTTATGCGGCGGCTATCAACGATGCGATTGGCGCTTTGACCTTGCGTGGTGCCGACTATGCAGCCGTCGATGCATTGGCGACAAAGGCGCAAGCCCTTGATGCTGATTTGTATAAAGACTTCTCTCCGGTTTCCGCCGCAATAGGCGCAATTGATCGAAGCAAGACCATTAGGGAGCAGGCGGAAGTTGACGCTATGGCGAAAGCTATCGACGACGCAATGGCTGCATTGGAGTATAAGGATGCGGATTATTCCAAAGTCGATGAGGCTATCGCTAAAGCAGGTGCGCTGAATAAGGCTGAGTACAAGGATTTTTCGACGGTTGAGCTAGCTGTAGCATCAGTTGTACGGGGCAAGAACATCACTGAACAAGATTCTGTTGACGCTATGGCGAAGGCGATTGAAGATGCTATTGATGCGCTTGAAAAGAAAGCGGAAGATGACGATGCGGGACAAGTCGACGCAGGTAAAAAATCAGAGTCTGAAGAACCGCAAGCTAGTGATGAGGGTTCATTGACGGATGCCGATTCTCAAACCGGGGATAGCGATACTTTTATGTTTCTGATTGCGCTTGTTTTCCTTAGCGGTGCCAGCGCTGTCTTTTCGAGGATTATGGGCGGAAGAGCAAGACGCTGCAAACGATAAAACGGATTCTTTTAATGCGACTGTTGAAAACGGCAGTCGCATTTTTTTGGTATTGAAAAGGTTTGCGTTCATCAAGTTTTTGTATAAAAAGCAGGGCGTAGTCTTCCCTTAGCACGTTGAAGTCCCTTGAAAAAGTTGCAGATTTCTGAAAAAGTCGTTTGAAAAAGTTGAGCAAACGGCAAAAAGTCCCTTTGAAAAGTTTACAATTCTAGAAAAAGTCGTTTGAAAAATATTGTTTTGGCTGGTAAATGGGGTGCTTATGCTAAAGCGAAAAATCATTGACCAACTTTCAGATTGGAAAGCCGATTCTAACCATAAACCCGTAATTCTCAAGGGCTGCAGGCAGTGCGGTAAAACGTTTGCTGCACTGCATTTTGCCTCGGAAAATTACGAGAACGTTATCTATATAAACTTCTTCGAAAACCCTGGCGCCAAGGACATCTTCGCAGGTTCTTTGGAGGTCGACCACATCGTTATGATGGCATCGGCGTATTTAGCCCCGTCAGCAAATTTTGTTCCGGGAAAAACGGTGTTGGTATTTGACGAAATCCAGGAGTGCCCCCAGGCTCGCACCGCCCTTAAGTTCTTCTGTCTTGACGGTCGTTACGATGTTATCGGAACGGGCTCTCTTCTGGGTGTGGCCGGTTATGGCGAGATGCCCGCTTCGGTGCCGGTTGGCTACGAAACCGTTATCGATATGCACCCGCTTGATTTCGAGGAATTCTGCTGGGCAAATGGCATAAACGAATCGGTGGTTGAGCTGCTGCACGGTTGCTTGGAGCTCGAGTCTCCTGTCCCTCTGGCAATCCATTCTCGTATGAGGAGTTTGTTTCTCGACTACGCGGTGGTTGGCGGCATGCCCGATGCGGTTCAGTCATTCGTTGAAAACCACGATATGTCAAAGGTTCTCCAGATTCAGCGTGATATTGTCCGTGTGTACGAAGACGACATGGTTAAATATGCGCCTTCGGCGGACAAACCGCTCATCAAGCAGTGTTTTCAGTCTATTCCGCGCCAGTTGGCTAAGGAAAACAAAAAGTTTCAGTATTCCCTTGTTAAGAAGGGGTCGACCTCAGCCCGATTCGCGGGCAGCCTTCAGTGGGTTGAAGATGCGGGCATAACAGTGCGTTGCCGTAATCTTTCTATTACCGAGCTTCCCTTGGATGGGAATGCGATTGACGATCAATTCAAGGTGTACATGGCAGACACTGGTTTGTTCATAAGCATGCTGGAAGACGGAACGCAGTTTGATGTTTTAAATGGCAACCTTATCGGATATAAGGGCGCTATTTTCGAGAACCTTATAGCAGATGTTTTCTCAAAGATGGGGCGTGAGCTTTACTATTTTCGCAAGGATTCGGGGCTCGAATTGGATTTCGTGATTCGCTACAAGGGGCGTTGCGTGCCCGTGGAGGTAAAAGCGAATGATGGCAACGTCAAAAGTTTGAAGACGGTGCTGAAGCATCCCGAGAAGTATCATGTTGTTTCAGCCGTAAAGCTCGCCGATTTGAACGTTGGTCGAACCGGCACGATTTTGACCTTGCCACTGTATATGGCGTTTTTACTTACTGATAGGTGATGCCCCTGCCGTCTTCTGGCTTCCTGCTGATTTGTCTCGCGTTCCGCTACAATGGTGCTTCGATATGCTAACTATCAAAGCGCAGGTAGTGCGCTTCTTTGAAAGGGGATATTGTGCCCGCTCAGTGCAATCTCATCATCGACTCTTGCTGCGATCTTCCATTGGAGCTCGTCCAGCAAGAGGGTGTTCAGCTGATCGATTTCAACTACATCATCGACGATAAAACGTTCAAGGACGATTTCTATCAGTCCGTAACGCCCAAGGAGTTCTACGACAGCATTCGAAACGGCGCTACTCCAAGCACCTCGCAGGTTGCGCCCGCCGAAACGGAAGCCGCTTTCCGCAATGCTATTGAATCAGGCGTTCCCACGGTATACCTCTGCTTTTCCAGTGGGCTTTCCAGCAACTACAGCACAGCTTATGCCATTTGGAACCAACTGAAAGCCGAACACCCTGAAGCGCCTATCTATATCGTGGATCTTCTTATCGGTTCTACTCCTGAAGGCCTGTTGGTGCTGGAAGCTTTGCGTCAGCGCGAAAGTGGGCTTACCGCCGAAGAGATGGTTGCCTGGGCGGAAGAAGCACGCTATTTCGTGCAAACCCTGTTCATGGTTGACGACCTCGATGCTCTTCATCGTGGTGGCCGCATCCCCGCTTCAGTTGCTTTTGCAGGTTCCAAGCTCGACTTGAAGCCGCTGCTGAATTTCGACACCAATGGCAAGCTTTCTCTGGCAGGCGCATCCCATGGTCGTAAGAAAGGCCTGAAGCAGCTGGCCTCCTTCTACGAGAAGGCCCATGCCGAAAACAGTAACTTTGCTCTCATCGGCCATGCCGATTCGGAAAAAGATGCCGACAGGGTTTGCGAGCTGCTCGCCAAGCAAGACGATTCCATCACGGTCATCAAGCACAACATCGGTGCTACCATCGGCAGCCACGTCGGCGCCGGCATGGTGTCTATTTCCTTCTGGGGCACGGATCGTCGCGAGGCGCTTTCCGTTGCTGACAAAATTGCCCGCAAGGTGCGAAAAGGGGAGTAGATCTTTATATAAAGGGCGATTAAACCCTTCATTTTAGATTTTCGGCAGGCCGCAACTTCTGCGTGAACCGTGCTTTCGAATTTGGATTGAGAAAAGACAATCCTGGTTCGAGAGATACGGGCCACTACGAGTTGCGGCCTTTCTTTTTTCTCAAAAGAGCATCCCCGGCGCTCTTGCCTGGCTCCCTTGTCTTTTCGCAACGGAGCTTTTGCTCTTTACAAGGACTAATTCACGGTTTATCATATGAACAGTTGTTCACATATTAAAGGAGTGAAGATGGCTGAAGAGAAACTGAATGAAGCGAAGCAAGCCTATCGTAGCGTTTCTCCGGAAGCGGAAAGCTCTTGTGGCTGCGGTTGTAATGCTGCCGATGAAGCCATCGACATGATGCCCGACGAAGAACTGCTCTACGATTTGGCCGACTTGTTCAAGGTGTTTGGCGACACTACGCGCATCAAAATCCTCTACGCCCTTATGACGAAGGATCGCTGTGTTGCCGATTTAGCTGAGGAAATCGGTGCGACTCAAAGTGCGGTTTCTCATCAGTTGCGAACCCTGAAGCAAAGTCGTTTGGTTCGTGCGAAGCGCGACGGGAAGAACGTGATCTATTCGCTTTCTGACGACCATGTGCACACGATGCTCGCTCAAGGAATGACGCATATCTGCGAATAGACAGACCGCCGTGCGGGCTGTCTGCCCAAAGGGGAATCTTTTCAGGAAAGGAAATAGCCATGCGTAAAGTATTCAAACTGCAGGATCTTGATTGCGCCAACTGCGCTGCAAAGATGGAAGACGCCATCAAGAAGATCGACGGCGTAAACACAGCATCGATGAGCTTTATGACTCAGAAACTGGTAATCGACGCCGATCCCGAAAAGCTCGACGCTATTTTGGATGAAGCCGAAAAGATCTGCCACAAGATCGAACCCGACATGGTGATTGTCCGTTAGCTTGTCAGCTAACGGACGTTCTCGGGGAGACGCGATGACGCTGCGCGGGACGCTGATGGCGCAGCTGGGCTTCAATCGGTCGGGGCGGCACGAAGGCCAGCCCCTTCCTCTTTCAACCCATCTGCACTCATCAGCGTCCCGCTCGCTTTTGTTGCCAATTCTGCGACTTTCTATAAAACCGAACGCGGGGCATCCGACCAGCCAAGACCCGATGTGCCTGCATGCGCTACGAAAGGGATCTGCATGAATAAAAAGCAGAAAAGGACGCGAAACCGTATAGTTACGGCGCTCGTCATTTTTGCTGCGGTATTCGCAGTTACGGAGTTTGTTCCGCTTGCGCAGTATGTTGGCGGGGAAACGAATGCGCTGTACCTTGAATTCGTCCTGTTCCTTATCCCGTACCTTATTGCGGGCTACGATGTGCTGCTGAAGGCAGCGCGCAACATCGGCAACGGCCAGGTGTTTGACGAGAACTTTTTGATGACCATTGCCACGGTGGGCGCATTTGCCCTGGTTCTGTTCCCTGATTCTCAGCCTCATATGGCCGAGGGTGCAGCGGTAATGCTCTTCTATCAGGTGGGTGAGCTGTTCCAGAGCTACGCCGTGGGCAAATCGCGTCAGTCCATCGCCGACATGATGGACATCGCCCCCGACTTTGCCAATGTTATGCGTGATGGCAAGCTTGTTCAGGTCGATCCGTACGAAATTGGCGTAGGCGATGAAATCGTGGTGAAGCCTGGCGAGCGCGTTCCGCTTGACGGCACCATTGTGGAGGGCTCCACTCAGCTCGACACCGCTGCACTTACTGGAGAATCCGTACCTCGTCATGTGGAAGAGGGCGCCGAAGTGATTTCGGGCTGCGTGAACATGACGGGCAAGATCACGGTGAAAGTGAGCAAGCCCTTCGAGCAATCCACGGTCTCGCGCATTCTTGAGCTGGTGGAAAGCGCCAGCGAAAAGAAAGCTCAAACTGAAAACTTCATCACGCGTTTTGCGCGCTACTATACGCCCATCGTCACTATTGGCGCGCTGGTGCTGGCTGTGTTGCCGCCGTTGTTGTTCGGTCAAAGTTGGTCCGATTGGATCGAGCGCGGCTTGACCTTCTTGGTTGTTTCGTGCCCTTGTGCCCTTGTTATCTCGGTTCCGCTTTCGTTCTTCGGCGGCATTGGTGGCGCTTCTCGTTTGGGTATCCTGGTGAAGGGTGGCAACTACCTGGAAGCGCTGGCTCATACCGAAACGGTGGTGTTTGACAAGACGGGCACTCTTACCAATGGCAGCTTCAACGTGGTTGCCGTGCATCCCGATGCTGCGGCAGAGGTTGACCCCGATCTTATCCTTTCCATTGCTGCGCATGCTGAAGCGTATTCTGATCATCCCATTGCCGTTTCCGTCAAGGAAGCTTTTACCGGCGAAATCGATCAGAGCCGCATTGCCGATGTTCGCGAGGAAGGCGGCCATGGCGTACGTGCAGTGGTTGATGAGCGCGTGGTTTTGGTGGGCAACGATAAGCTGATGCGTGAAGAAGGCATCGCTTACCACGACTGCGAGCTTACCGGCACTATCCTTCATGTTTCAATTGACGGTAAATATGCAGGTCATATCATTATTGCCGATGTGGTTAAGGAAGACGCCGCCGAATGCATCAAGCGTTTGCATGCTGCTGGCGTTGGCAAGACGGTCATGCTCACGGGCGATCGCGCCGAGGTTGCAAAGGCCGTTGCCGAAAAGCTCGGACTCGATGAATACCATGGTCGGCTTCTGCCGGAAGACAAGGTTAACCAGGTGGAACGCCTGCTTGGCGAAACGTCCGAAAAGGGAAAGCTCGCTTTTGTGGGAGACGGCATCAACGATGCGCCGGTGCTCACTCGCGCTGATATAGGCATTGCCATGGGCGCAATGGGGTCCGATGCGGCAATCGAAGCGGCAGACATTGTTCTGATGGACGATAAGCCCTCTAAGATCGCTTCTGCAATTCGCATAGCCCGCAAAACCATGCGCATCGTATGGCAGAACATTATCTTTGCGCTTGGCGTGAAGTTTGCAGTGTTGGTATTGGCCGCTGTTGGTTTGGCTACCATGTGGCTTGCAGTGTTCGCCGATGTGGGAGTGGCCATCCTCGCCATCCTCAACGCTATGCGCTGCATGCGCGTTAAGCGCTAGGGGTTTCCTCTTTGGGAAAATAGGGACAGGTACCATTTTCCCGCTTTTTATCTTGGCATCCCCAATCGGGAAAACTGGGAAAATGGTACCTGTCCCTATTTTTCCACCCGATCCTCAAGGAAGATACGCATGTCCTCGTCTGCGACATACACCCTGCAAGTTAATGGCAGCAACGTTCATGTCACGCTAAAGCGTATGAAGAGCATTCGCTTGCATGTGAAGCCGACGGGCGAAGTAACGTTGTCGGCGCCGCTCGGTACCAGCAAAGCCCGTATAAGCGAATTCGTTCGGTCGAAAGCTGATTGGATTCGGGCTCAGCAAGCGAAACAGGTGGACTCTCCAGCCGCTCGCGCCGAAAGAGCATCGGGGGAGGAAATCGAGCAATGGCGCACGGTGGTGAAGGCGTGTGTTCCTCCGCTGGTTGCCGAGTGGGAGCGTATTCTGGGCGTGCGCGTGCGGAAGCTTGATTATCGCAACATGAAAAGTAGGTGGGGGAGCTGTCAGCCGGAAACGGGGCGAGTGTGTATCAACATTCGCCTTGCGCTCTACCCTCCGGAATGCCTTGAATATGTAGTGGTTCACGAGTTGTGCCATATGCTGGAGCCAAATCACGGTGCTGGTTTCAAAACCCTCATGACTAAGGTGATGCCCGATTGGAAGCAGCGCGAACGCATCTTGAATCCGCGGTAAGCAATCTCTCGGGTACGCATAAGTACCACAGCTTTTTCTCGTGCTAAAATAGTTCAGTTATACGCTGTGCCAAAAGGGCGCAGAACAAGCAAGTAATCTGAAGCGGCGGGCGGCATCATCAGCCGTTTCCGCCAAGAAAGAGAGCATGAGCATGAGCAAGGGAACCTATTCCTTCACCACTCCCATTTACTACGTTAACGCGGCACCGCACCTGGGCACCGCTTATACCACCATCGCTGCCGACGCAGTTGCGCGTTACCAGCGCATGAATGGCTATGACGTTGCCTTCGTAACCGGCATGGATGAGCATGGCCAGAAGGTTGCCGACACGGCAGCGGCAAAGGGCATGACGCCTCAGGATTGGTGTGATTCCATGGAGCCCGCATTCCGTGATTGCTGGGATATGCTCGATATCACCTACACCGACTTTGTTCGCACCACCGAGCCTCGCCACGCTGAAACGGTTAAAAAGTTCTGGCAGGATTTGTACGACAAGGGCTATTGCTACAAAGGTTCCTATGAGGGTTGGTATTGCGTTCATGAGGAAACCTATTACAACGAAAGCGACCTTCTGAAGAACGACGAAGGCGAATTCGTGTGCCCCGATTGCAAGCGTCCTGTTCAGAAAGCTGGCGGCGAAGAAAATTGGTTCTTCAAGCTTTCCGAATTCCAGGAGCCGTTGCTGAAGTTCTACGAGGAAAACCCCGATTTCATTCGTCCTGAAACCCGTAAGAACGAAATCGTATCCTTCGTTAAGAGCGGCTTGAAAGATCTATCCATCTCCCGTTCTACCTTCGACTGGGGCGTTCCGCTGCCCTTCGATGAAGGTCATGTTGCCTATGTTTGGGCTGACGCCTTGCTGGCATATTTCACCGGCATCGGCTACGGCAGCGAAGAGCGCGCAGGCGAATTCGAGCAGCGTTGGCCCATGCAGTATCACTTCGTAGGCAAAGACATCACGCGCTTCCATTGCGTCATTTGGCCTGCAATGCTGATGGCTGCTGGCTTGCCGGTTGCCCATACGGTATTCGGTCACGGCTTCCTGCTTACCAAGGGCGAAAAGATGTCGAAGTCCAAGGGCAATGCGCTCAAGCCTGCCGACTTGGTAAAGGTGTTCGGCGTTGACGCGTACCGTTACTATTTCCTTTCTGACGTTCAGTTTGGTCATGACGGCTCCATTTCCGTCGAGCGTATGGTTCAGGTATACAACGCTGATCTTGCCAATACGTGGGGCAATCTGTGCAGCCGCGTGTTCAACATGACCAAGAAATATTTTGAGGGCAAGGTTCCCGCGGCACCTGCTGGCGCCGAGGAAAACCCGCTGCGTGAAATCGCTGACGAGCTGTACGCCGAATACGACAAGTGCATGGGTCAGGTCGATTTCACCAATGCTGCCGCTGCTGTTCAGAAGTTGGCTAGTCGCGTAAACCTGTATGTCGAAGATTCCGCACCGTGGAATCTGGCAAAGAGCGAAGAAACTGCCGATGAGCTCGCTGCGGTAATCTATAACGCGCTGGAGGCTATCCGCATCATTGCGTTGTACATGGCTCCGTTCATGCCCAACACCTCTGCTGAGGTGTTCAACCGTCTGGGTCTGGGCGACATCTTCGCAATCACCGATATTGAAGCCGCTACGGTATGGGGTCAGCTTGAGGCAGGCTCTGCCGTTGCTGTGGGCGATCCGCTCTATCCTCGTCTGGATGCTGACGCCATCGATCTTTCCATCGAATAGTAGGAAACGGCCGTTATCATGACCGAGGAAACGCAATCGCTGAACGCCGCTTTTGTTGAAGAGGGGGCGTTCAGCGTTTCCTTTTTTCAGAAACGTAAGCACCACAAGTACCGTGAGGTAGCTGCGCCTGTTTTGCCAGGTTTGGTTGCCGACACGCACGCACATCTGGAAATGCTCAAGAATCCAGCTGCTGAACTGGCTAAATGCGCATATCATAACGTACGTTTCGTGTGCGCCATGTGCGATCCTGCCGAAGACAGCCACACCACTTTCGACAATTTGGAAGCGTGGCAGCAAGATGCTCAAGGCATTCTTGAAGAAGCTGGTTTGGGTTCCTGCAAGGAAGCCATTCCGCATCTGCGTATCGCTATGGGTGTACATCCCCACAACGCCAAGATGTGGGATGTGCGCATGGAGCGCACGTTGATGCAGCGCTTGGCAGATCCTCGCGTCTGCGCCTTGGGCGAAGTGGGCCTTGATTACCATTACGACCTTTCTCCTCGTGCCGTGCAGCGCGGCGTATTCCGTCGTCAAGTTCAGCTTGCCAAAACGGCTGGTCTTCCGCTTATCCTGCATATGCGTGAAGCCCATGAAGAGGGCCTGGCCATCCTGGAGGATGAAGGATTCCCGAAGGACGGGGTACTGCTTCATTGCTTTAATTTGGACGAAAAAGCGCTTGCTCCATGGGCAGAGCACGGTTGCTACATTGCGTACGGTGGTCCTATCACCTTCAAAAAGGCCGATGAGGTGCGTTCTGCCGCAATTAAGGTTGCTCGTAGCCTCCTCCTTACCGAAACCGACAGCCCTTATATGACTCCTGAGCCCATGCGTGGTATCGATTGCGGTCCTGCCCACGTGGTGTTCACAGCCAAAAAGCTGCTCGAGGTTTTGGGTGCGGAAACGCAGATGGAACGGGAAGAGCTCTTGAGCCAGATGTATGGCAATGCGCTCGGTTTGCTCGATCGTCAGCCTACGCAATGGCAACGTGAAAATGCCGATTTGCTTGTGGGGGCATAAATGAGCACGTGGGTTGTGATAAACGGCTCTCCTCGTCTGAACGGTAAATGCGCACGCATTATTCGCATGCTGAAAATGTCAATTGAGCAGAGTTATCCAGAAGTGAACCTTGTCGAATATGAGGTTGGCCGCATGGATATTTCCGGCTGCAATGGCTGTGAATTCTGCAAGACCAACGATGGGTGCATTATTGAAGACGATATGGCCCAGCTTATTGACGATCTGGATGCGGCGGAGCGAGTATTTTTGGTGTCACCCATCTACTTTGCGGGTGCCCCCTCTCAGTTAAAAGCCGTGTTGGATAGGCTGCAACCGTTTTTCTGGCCCTATCTTGAGAGACGGAAGAAGGGGGAGCCCCTGCCAGCAAAGCGTCCGTTGTCGTTGTTTGTGGTGGGCGATGGCGGCGATCCGCATGGTTACGAGCCTTTGGTTGCTAGCGTCCGCTCGTCTATGGCCCTTGCGGGTTTTGCTATTGAAGAAACGGTTCCGCTCATTGGGGTCGATCGCCTCAAGCGTGAACACTTGGGAAAGTGGGGTGCTGCCTGATGGGCAAGCTTTCATATTTGGCAAGCGTGGCAGAAACGCGCGCTGTTCTTGAAGCTCATGGCCTTATGACGAAGAAGGCGTTGGGGCAGCATTTCCTTATCAACGATGGTATCGTGCAGCATATTTGCGATTTGGCTGAATTGGGCCCTGAAGACAAGGTATTGGAAGTCGGCCCTGGCATCGGAACGCTTACGGTCGCCTTGCTTCAGCGTGCGGGTCAGGTGGCCTCCATCGAAATGGATACCGACTTGCCAGCCGTTTTGGCGGAAACCTGCGCTGAATGGGCTGACAGGTTTACTCTGATCCAAGGTGATGCATTGGCGGTAAGCCCCGATCGGGTTCCTTTTGCTCCCACTAAGCTTGCGGCGAATCTTCCCTATGCGGTTGCCGCTACCATCGTGCTCGATTTCTTTGAACGTTATGAGTCGTTGCAGAGTCAAACGGTAATGGTTCAAGCGGAAGTTGCCGATCGCATGTGCGCCAAAATCGGCACGAAGAACTACGGTGCCTATACGGTGAAGTTGGGTCTTCTGGCTGAGTATCATGGCCGCTTTGCTGTTTCCGAGGGTAATTTCTTCCCGCCCCCGCGCGTGAAAAGCGCCGTTATTCGCTTCGATCGCAGGGCAGAGCAGCTGCCTGAGGAATTGCGCCACGCCGCCATGGTGATGGCAGATGCTTCTTTCGCCAACCGTCGCAAAACCATTGCGAACTCCCTGAAGATGTACTTCTCGAATCCGCAAACCTACGATGAGCGCATGTTGGCCTCCATTCCCGAAACGCTTGAACGAGCGGGCGTTTCTGCAAAGGCCCGCGGTGAATCGCTTGAACGCGAAACCTTTATAGAATTGGGTCGTGCTTACTTGGCAATGCACGAATAGCGTAAAGGGCACGAGATGTTGCATCTCGTGCCTTTCCGCTGTTCTCTCTTGGTGCTCTCCTAGCGGGCAGGAATGGTTATGCAATCTGCCGATTCAGACCCTGCCGCAACTTTGAATTCAAGAAAGGAACCTGATGGCTAACGCCAAGACTTCTTTGACGCGCAGGACGCTTCATTACTACTGGCAGGTGACGCGCAGACACAAGGCTTTGTTTGCGGCGCTGATGGTGTCCACGTTTGCCTTTGTCGCTTTGTTGAGCTATGGCAATCCGTATGTGATGAGCCTAATTGTGGACCAGGTTAGCGCTCAACCCGTTGAAGCGGATCAAGTGTTCACCGTGTTTGGGCCTTATATTGTGGCTCTAATTCTGATTAACGTATTTGGCCAAACTGCCAGCAAATTGCAGGATTACACCATGTACAAGCTGGAAATTGCCGCCTCGTACGATTTGGCAACCATGAGCTTTGATGCCCTGTGCAATCAGAGCATGTCGTTTCATTCGAATCGATTTGGCGGAACGCTCGTCAGTCAAACCACGAAGTTTATGAGCGCATACCAGCAGCTAATCGAAACCATCATGTTCCCTTTCCTGCCGGTAATCTGTTCGGTGATATTCACCTGCGGAATTCTTCTTCCGCGCGTCCCTCTGTACGTTGCCATTCTGGTGGTGCTGCTGGCTGTTTATGCAAGCATTTCCTACTACTTATATAAGCGCATTCTTTCTCTGAATGAAAAAGCCGCCAGTGCTCAGAACCAGCTTTCGGGCGAGCTGTCGGACTCGGTGGCGAATATTCTGGCGGTAAAAACGTATGGCCGCGAAAACTATGAGCGTGGATTGTTCGATAACGCGAACAGGGAAGTGGTGGCACGCGATTCAAAACGCATGTGGGCATCGCTTACGCGTGGCATCATTACCGCCTGTATCACGGTGGTGATAATGTCGGTGGTAACCGTGTTTATTGCAGGGGGCAATGCATGGTATGGCATTACTCCGGGCACGTTGGTTGTTATGTTCACCTATACCTACACCGTTACCAACCAGTTCAATTTCATCAACAACGGTCTCCAGCGCTTCAATCGCGCATTTGGCGATGCAAGCGGCATGACTGCCATTCTCGATGAACCTCGTTTGGTGGCAGACAAACCCGGTGCGCCTGATTTGAAGGTGAGCCGTGGCGCTATCGATTTTCAAGATATCGACTTCTTCTATACCGACGGCAATGTGAAGACGCAGGTATTCGATAAGTTTGAGCTTCATATTCCCGCAGGTCAGCGTATTGGTTTGGTTGGCATGAGTGGGGCAGGAAAAACAACGCTCACAAAGCTTTTGCTTCGTCTTTCTGACATTCAGGAAGGGCAGATTCTTATTGACGGGCAGAACATCGCCGATACCACCCAGCAATCACTGCGCCGTCAAATTGCCTATGTGCCGCAAGAGGCCCTGCTGTTCCATCGCTCCATTGCGGAGAATATTTCGTACGGCAAACCCGATGCCAACATGGAGCAAATTCGAAGAGCCGCTAAGCAGGCTAATGCTCTTGAGTTTATCGAGAAGCTTCCTCAGGGGTTCGACACCATCACGGGAGAACGTGGCGTCAAGCTTTCCGGCGGCCAGCGTCAACGTATCGCTATTGCGCGTGCGCTCTTGGCCAACTGCCCGGTGCTGGTGCTTGATGAAGCAACAAGTGCGCTCGATTCTGAAAGCGAAAAGCTGGTGCAAGATGCTCTGGCTACTCTCATGGAAGGTCGTACGTGCATTGTGGTTGCGCATCGCCTATCCACGGTGGCAAGTCTGGACAGGATCGTGGTGCTTGATGGCGGTAAAATCGTTGAAGATGGTCCCCATGATGAACTGGTTTCCCGGGGTGGGGAATATGCCCATCTGTGGAACCGTCAAACGGGAGCTTATCTGGAATAATGCCTCTATGGTTACAAGATGGAGATTGTCCCGTAGCAAAGTAATAGATGATATACTAGCTGAGTTTTATTGTGTCCAAAGTGGAAAGAACAACCTTATATGGATCTCGCAAAGCAAGCACAGATTATCGGCAACATCCATGACACGCTTAGCCAGTATGTAGGCCAAAAGCTTCGCGTTCGCGCAAACATGGGACGTTCGAAAATCGTTGAGAGCGAAGGCGTGCTCATGCAGGTGCATCCGCAGCTGTTTATCATGGAAGTAAAGCGCAAGCGCGGTGCTTCTGCTCGTCAGTCCTACCAGTATGTAGATGTTCTTACTGGCATGGTCGAGCTCAGCCAGGATGGCCAGCCTCTGTTCGGCAGCTTTATTGAGGAAGAAGTTACCGAAGAGCCTGTAGTAGTTGAGGCAGACGCCGAAGAATAAGCCTCGAAAACCAAACAAGAATGCAAAGCCCGCTCAGTTATCTGAACGGGCTTTGCTGTTTTATGGCAATGCTTTCGGTTGCTTATTGTATCTAGCATTGTCGAGCTGTATTTGGCTCTTAGCTCGTTGGGCGCGAGGCTAGGTTAATGAACCAAGTGGTTCGTATGCAAGGGGCGCAGATGGCATTGGAGCCGTGATCGAGTTTTGCGGTGTGCGGCTGCTGCAGTTTGCTCCGCATTGCCCCTGAAGCGGCAATACTGCTTCGGGAAAATAAAAAGCCGCAGAGCTGATACGCTTTGCGGCTTGATGTTTTGCTGGTGGAGATGATGGGGATCGAACCCACGACCTCAACATTGCGAACGTTGCGCTCTCCCAACTGAGCTACATCCCCAGCGGATATTGATTTAACAGCAGACAACGGGCGATGTCAAGTTGGCGTTTTCGGGGTCGTCATAATGGTAGAAATTGTGCGCAAAGCCGAACAGGAATTCAATGAAGTCGTTGGTTGCGGGATTGAACCGCTTGCCCGCAAGTCTCAGCACGCCGATAGGGTGGATTGCCTGGGCTTCCGGCTCCTCGAGTGGGATGAGCTTCAGATTGCGAAATGGGTACAACCCGGAAGAGTCAAGCGCTAGGCCTACCACTGGAGCGCGTGAAACGATACCGCCTAGAATAACTTCATCGTCGGAATCTCGGTTCAGGTTCATCTTTCCAAGGTCGAGTCCGTGGCTTTCCAAGAATTCGCTCACTTCGGTACCGACGATGATGTCTTCTCGATAGGTGTAGACCGGCATATCGGCAAGCTCGCTAACGCTGATGCTGCTACGGGAGGCAAGTGGGTGGCCTTCATGGACGATAACAACCAACCTTTGGCGGAATAGCGGAGTGAACGCGAAACCATCGGCTTTGACCTCCGAAGTGATGGCAAGATCGTTTTCGCCGGTGTGGAGGTTGTCCAGTAGTTCTTTTGTAGAGCCCTGGTCGATTTTCAATTCAACAAGATTGCCGTGGGTGCGACGATATGCCAATACCGCTTCGGGGAGAAAGGCTGAGCGGACCGAATGGATTGCCCCAAGACGCACGGTTCCAGAAAGGCGACCTCTGCGTTTTTCGAGTTCACCGATTCCGTCCTCTAGGGCATCAAGAGACCGTTCGACGTACTGGGCGAACAACGCGCCGTCATCGGTAAGCTTGACCGTTCTTCCGTTTTTCTCGAAGAGCTTTACGTCAAGTTCGTCTTCCAAGGCTGCAATTGAGTGGGAGAGCGTTGGTTGCGAGATAAACAGATTATGGGCCGCTTTGGTGTAGTGCTGTACCTGCGCCAACTCCCTGAAATACTGCAGATGGGAAAGGTTCATCGGAATACCTCAGCTCAATTATTCGAATCTTGCATGATAACTAGTCTAAACCATGCAAAACCATACCTGCAATAACCCTGAATTGGACCTAAATCAATTGAGGGTTGCGTCTTGGATTCCTATAGTTCTTTACGCATTAACGGTTGGGCCCTCAAATGGGCACGCATAGAACAGCAAGGATGGCATGATGGAAATATTCGAAACAGCAGCTGCTCAGATGGCGCTTCTTTTTGCGATGATTGCAGTTGGTTTCGGCTGTCGCAAGAAGGGCGTGATGAACGACGAGTTTGACGCCAAGCTCTCCTTCCTGGTTCTGAACGTTACCATGCCTTGCATGATCGTGGCTGCAGTGCTCAACAGCACTTCGTTCCCCAGTTTTGATATGGTCTTGGAGATTATTGAATGGGGTTCCATCACCTATTTATTTGTAACGCTGATTGCAATTGTGATCGGGCATTTTGTTTCTTCCGACGATCGCACGCGTGGCACGCTTGAGTATCTGATGGTGTTCAGCAACGTATCGGTAATTGGCTTTCCTTTGCTGAATGTTATTTTCGGCCCCGAAGCGGTGGTGTATGGCGCCATCTTCAACATTCCCTCTACTCTTGCCACGTGGACCATCGGTGTAATGCTGCTTGCCAACAAGAAGGATGGGGAAGTGGTTTCGCTCAAGGCACGCTTGAAGAAGCTGGGCATTTCCCTGATAAGCCCTTGCATGGTTTCCTGCTTGGTTTCGGTCGTGCTGGTGCTTTGCAATATTACGGATTCTGGTGTTCCGGCGCATACCCTCACTACCATCGGACAGTTCACGCTTCCGGGTGCAATGTTCGTTCTGGGCTCCGCTATTGCCAAAAGCCCTATTCTCGAGGCGTTTAAGAACTGGCGTGCGCTAATTGCAAGCGTTGCGCGCTTGGTGGTCATGCCGCTTGCTTGCTATTTCGTGTTCGGTTTCTTCCTTGACGACCAGCTTTTGCTTGGAACCATCGTGCTCATTACGGCTATGCCTGCGGCATCAAGCGGCACCATGATGTGCATCGACGCTGATGGTGATGTTGAGAGTATGAGTCAAGGCACCTTCCTTACCACCATTATGTCGATGGGGACTATTCCCACTATGGCGATGATATTGGCATAGTTGAGGCTCTTTCAAATAGCCCTCTTTTCCTCAATTTGGCTGGATAGGCAACTATCCAGCCATCTTTGTTTTCATTTGCTAGAATCTAAACGTTTGAACATCGATCAGGAGGATTCATGAAAGCACTCATTCCTGCTGCTGGCTTGGGCAGCCGCTTTCTGCCCGCAACGAAGGCTCAACCCAAGGAAATGCTTCTTGTGGTAGACCGTCCGGTTATCCAATACGTTGTTGAAGAGGGCTTGGCTTCCGCAGCCGACGAGGTAATCATCATCAACAGCCATGACAAGAAGTCCATCGAAGAACACTTCACACCCAATCCTGCCCTCGAGGCGGAGCTTCGCAGCCGTGGCAAGGACAAGTACGCAGACAAGGTGGCTCATGCGGGCAATCTGAACGTAAGTTACGTCTACCAGGACGAGCCCTTGGGTTTGGGCCATGCGGTTCACTGCGCAGCTGATCGTATCGAGGGTGAGCCTTTCTTCGTGCTTTTGGGCGATGTGCTTGTTCCCGACAATCAGATGCTCATTAAGATGAAGGAAGTCTCTGACGCCCACAACGGCGCAAGTGTTATTGCCGTTCTTCCTGTTGCCAAGGAAGAAGTCGATCGTTTTGGCGTTATTGCGGGAGAGGCATTGAGCGACGAGGTGTGGAAAGTTTCTTCTCTCGTCGAAAAGCCGGCAGTTGAGGAAGCTCCCTCCAATCTGGCTGTGTTTGGCCGCTATCTTCTTTCGCCGCGTGTTATGGAGTTGCTGGCAGAAGTCAAGCCTGGTGCTGGTGGAGAGATCCAGCTTACCGATGCGCTTGATGCAGTGCTTAAAGAAGAAGAGATGTACGCATTGGTAATTGATCCTGAAGATGGCTACGACACGGGTACCATCGAAAGCTGGCTCGATACCAACAATCGTCTGTACAAAAAGCTGCACGGATAAACCCAGTAGATGCTTTTACTGAGAGGCCGCCTTCGGGCGGCCTTTCTGTTTTAGGGGGAAGAGCAATAGAGACCAAAAGCGTGCCTCGGGCTTATTTGATCTATAGGGCTGTGTTTCGTGCAACGCAGCATCTGAGGTACCCCATCCACAGTGCTGGCCCTATGTTGTCATGGCAATGTTTCGGGCCTGGTTCGATGCTGTTTCACGGCGTTGACTTGCTGGTCTGGCCCGATGTCGCTCAATGGTGCATTATTGCTGGGTTTTCCCTGATGCTGCGTGTGACGCAACCGAGCAATCTCGCCCATAGCACCGTCTGGAAGCTGTCCCGAGAAACCAAAAACAAAAATCTCGCTCTTTTTGCAACTTTTTTGCGATTAGGGATTGTTGCACACCGTCTCAATCGCTGATTGAGGCGCAAAAGCGCAGATAATCTGCTGTTCGACAGCCCTATTCCGCTTTGCGGCAATGGAAGAGAGTCCCTAATCGAAAAAAAGTTGCAGAGGAGGCGAGTTATTTTGTTTTTGCGACAAGCGGATCTACCGCAATGGGCTGCTCTGTCTTTTTTGCCCGTGCCCTTTCCTTAATTGCCTAGCTATACAAATAGTTTGGAGGCGGGCGGAATAATAAGCGGGCAAAGTAAAAAAAGCCCCAGAAAAGAGGAGGGGCCTGCGAGAGGGGATCTCGTCAGGCCCACAAGGAGGGAGTTTCGGTGCCTATTATTTGGGGATCTAGCACCGACTGCTTTTTGGGGAAAAGCAGTTGCAAATTGGGAGGGGACCACATTTGCTGGTTAGAATAATAGGATCTCTCACCTAAATTGCCAACCCTTTGTGAATGATTTCCACGGTGAACGTACAAAAAAGGCACCTTGAACGGGTTCAAACGCTATTTTGTCCTCATTTTCTTCATTTTATTGAATAAAGAGGAGGATTTTTGAAATGAAATAGGCGAATCGCAGAAGTAGATGCATACGGTTTCATACAAATACAGAAATCTGTGTGTCTGCAGAATCATTGAGGGGCAAACGCGCTAGTGGGTACTTGGTTGGTCACAGCGTTTGCCATAACCCTATATAATGGGTTGAATACTTTACCACAGTTGCAATGGAAGGGATGCTATGCCTGATATTCAAATGCGTTTCAACAAGGATATGCTTGTCCTTTCAACCCCGCTTGATTACCAACTTGCTTCTCAGGGCTTCGATCCCTCCGATCGCGAATATGTGGTTATGTGCGAACCCGAACTCATTGAAGAGGCTTTCAAGCTCGAAAAATCTATCGATGTGCCCTGTTTCGTTACTCCAACAGAGGGGATCACTGAAGCTCGTCTTGCATATGCTCGTTTCGAGGGTCGCTCTGAAGAGATGGCGCGCATTGCCTATGAAGCTTCGGCTCAGTTTTCCCCGCAGCATCTTATTGCAGCAATCGGTCCTACCGGTTTGCCGCTCGACCCAACTTCTGCCGTTTCGCTTAAGCAGTCGAAGAAGCAGTATCACGATGCTGTTCTAGCGTTAATTGAGCATCCTTTTGATGCGCTGTATTTCACGGGATTCAAGAGCCTCGATGATGCTCAGTGTGCGCTTATGGGCGCTCGCGCGGTTTACGATGGCCCTGTGTTGATCAGTCTGGTGCCAAATGGGGAAGGCATGTTTCCTGGTGGGCGTACGCTGTCTGAAGGTGTTGCCTTGTGCGATGAGTATGGGGCTGACGTTATCGGTGTGGTTTCTGATGCGCCTGCGCGTGTTTTGGTTGGTTTCGCCAAGGAAATGGCTTCGGTTACCGACAAGCCTCTGCTCGTTGATGTTTCGGTCCGTCGCAAAGATAGGCGTCAGTTTGAGCCCACCGATGAAAATCCGTACCCCACTGCCGATGCAGTAGTAGAGCTTGCAGTGCGCCTTCGTGCCCAGGGCGTTCAATTCCTTCGAGCATCGGGTGCCGCTACCCCAGCTTACACGGGTGCTCTGCTTGCAACGGTTGGTGGCAGCGATGTTGTGGTGCCGCAGTAGCGTCTCCGCGCTTGCGTAACTGCTATAGAAAGAGGAAAGCGTGGCACGAGAAAAAAGCCCCGACTATGGTGTGCTTCAGGAATTTATCGACAGACTCTTTGACGGTCGCGAAGATTATATGAGGTTGGAAGTGGTGTTGGAGGGTGAGGCATATGGGCTTAACAGCGAGCTCATGGAGGTTCTTAATCTTCTGCCTCCTGGTCTCTATACCCGAGATCGTCTTTGCAGCCAGATCAATTCGTCGCTTTCTTCTCACGGATGGGGTTACGTATACGGCGCGGTTCATTAGGCATTCGCCCCGAGGTTGATCTGTGGGCAAAGGTTGGCCTCGGGGTTTCGCGTTTCTGGAAGAAGCGGGTTTTCGGAGCAAATGCTGGCGAAGACAGCGAATTTTGGCATAGAAAAACCGACCCCGCTAATTGGATGAACCCACCTAGCTAGGTGGGTGCCCGCAGCTTGGTTCCTGGCTTTCGCATCAACAGATACGAATCTCCATTCCGCACGCAATCTGAGGCTCCCAATTAAATGTCATCGGTCCATCGCAGACACGGGATCGGCTAACTTCAGTATAGGTATATCGTGCAAAAGAAAAAGTCTTGACACACAACGTGTTGCAATGTTTAGACGCTCGCAGTGGTCACCAAAAGCAGAGGAATGTTCAGTGACAAGGAATGTAGTTATATTCAGCTCCCACGATCAGGCTCTTTCATATAGAAAGCAGCTCGCCGCTAAGGGCTCTGGCGCTTGTTTCGGCGTTACCGCAACCACGTTCGCCGCATGGCTTGCTGATGCTTGGGAATTGTATGGTGATGGTCGTGGGCTGATCTCTTCGCTTGATCGTTCTTTTGCCGTTCGCTTTTTGCTCGAGCACTCTTCCGAAGCTGGGTCTCTCGAGCTTACGGACGGTGGCATTGCTCTTGTGTGCCGTTTCTTTTCCGAGGCAATTGGTCTTGATGCTCTTGAAGCTGCCGTTGCCGATCCTCCGGCTTCACTTTCGGCTCAAGAGCGTGAAATCCTTGGCTTGGTGGAGCCGTATCGTGCCGTCCTTTTGCAGCGTGGCTTCGTTGAAGAGGGTGATGCCCTCAATGCGCTCTTGGGCGTAAAGTGGGATATTTCCTTTACGCTGGCTGAAGGGGTGGAATTGCCCCCATGCTTTGCCCAGTTTGCCGAAAAGGCGGGAATACCTTGCTCTGTTCTTGGTGGTGGGACTGAATGCATTACCGGTTTGCCAGAAGGCGTGCTGCCCCAGTTCCTTTTTGCTTCAGGCCCCTCTGCGGAAAATGCGCTTATATCCAGCTATGTGCGCCAGGCCTGCGAAGCTCTGTCCTTCAAGGGAAGGGCGGGGAGTGTTTTGGTGGTTACCTCGCGCCCCCATTCCGTGTATGCAACGCTGTCCGAGGCGCTCTCCGTTCGCGGATGCGAATGCGTGCTTCAAGCTCGAAAGCCTTTTGCAGAGACTCATTTTGGTCGCGCCTACATGGCAATCCGTGAGTTCATTCTTGATGATCGTCACGATCCGCGAGCCTTGATGGATTTTGCGTCATCTCCTTTTTCTGGCATTTCTGTTCAGGCTGCCGCCAAAATCGACGCTTCGGTTCGTGGCGATAGAGCTCTTTCCTTTGAAGAACTTCAGGCCATGATGCATTTGGTCACCGAAACTTACGATTTGTTCGAGGAATTGGTTGCCGATGCCGATGCATCGCTTTTGCTTGATAGATTTATCGACCTGTCCGAAGAACTGCGTGGGCTCGATGCGGCTTCTGTTTTCGAGCAGCAGATTGCCATTATGGCATTGCGCGGTGTGTACGAGGCTGCCCGTCGTTGGGAGGTGGGGCCCGAGGCGTTCACGTTTGCACTGTCTTCGCTTTCTGTCGACGTTTCACGTACGTGTGGGTCTGGCTCCAATAGGGTTATGGTGCTAGATGCATCGCAAGCATCTTCGCTTTCCGCGCAGAGTCGCTTTGACGTTGTTGTTCATTGCGATTTGGACGCACGTTACGTTTCCGCTAGCGAATCGCATAATGCGTTGGTTACGCTTGAAGACAAGCTTGGCATTCAGGTGCCCCATCATGCTCTGCAGGATGCGCGTCTTGCTTTTGAGCGCGTGAAGCGGTGCGCAATAAAGTACTTTGCCTGCGAGCGCGTTCTGAATGCTGGGGGCGACGAAGACGTTTATCCTTCTTTTGTGCTCGATGAGTTCTGCGAATGCTTGCGAGAAGGAGACGAAGAGCTTGACGGTTTTGGAGTGCCTCAGCACTTGCATGATTTTGTCGCCACACGCGATGAGGGTGGCTCGCGCGACACCTATGCGGCAAATTATCAGGCAGGCGGGGAAAACCCCGACTCTATTGTGATATCTGGGTTTGCGCCAGGCATCATTGGTGAATCTTCCAAGCCGCTTCTTTCCTTGTTCCGAGCGCCCGACGATCCGAGCACTGTTGTGCTTTCTCCTTCCGCAATAGAAGAGTATGTGAATTGCCCGTATCGTTGGTATACGGCAAGGCGCTTGCGCCCCGAAGCTCCTGATGAATTGTTCGGGCCTTTAGAGCAGGGCGTTTTCGTGCATGCTGTTTGGGAATCGTTCTACCGTTGCTTGGAGCAGGAAATTTCCTCTAAGCGCGTTACTCTCGGAAATCTGGATCAGGCTCAGCTCTGCTTGAGCCGCGTATTCGATGCGGAGCTTGCTAAGCAAGCGCAGGTTGAAGGCGTGCGCTACCTTCCTCTTTCGTCTACGGAACGTGCTCAGGCAAATCGCTTGAAGCAGACGTTGATTGACAATCTAAATGTTCAGGCTCGCATGTTGCCCCGTTTTACGCCTCAGCGGTTCGAACTGTCCATCGAGCCTGGTCAAGGCATCGATTATGCGGGTGTGCGCCTTATGGGTCGCGTTGACAGGGTTGATATCGATGCCGAGCACGGTCATTACGTGGTGATTGACTACAAGGGTGGCATTGCGGGGCATGATGCGGGGTTCGACCCCGATGAACAGGAAGACTTCCGCATTCCATCCAAGATTCAAGCGCTTATTTATGCGCAGGCGCTGCGTCGTGTTGCGGAATCCGCGCGTCCTGTCGGGGCTCTCTATTTAAGCTATAGGGCCAAAGAGCCAGCTAGATCACTTGCTGGCTCATTCGATTCGTCCATGCTTGATGTTACGGGGTTTGCGCGAAACGCTGCCGGCGTAAATATGAATTTCGAATCGTATTTGGACATGGTTGAACTGGAAGTTGGCAAGCGCGTTGCCGATCTTTTGGAGGGCGATATTGCCCCCAATCCTCTCTGCGAATCTTCATGTACGTATTGCCCGGTCCGTTACTGCGAAAAGAGGCTCTCGTGAATCTTGATACCTGCACCCCTGGCCAGCGCCAGATCATCACGACCCTGAATAAGCCGCTTATGGTTTCTGCTGGTGCGGGCAGCGGCAAAACCTTTACGCTTACCCAGCGCATTGCCTATGCGCTTTCGGAGGACACCCCTGATGCTCGACCCGTGCAGAGCATTAGCCAGATCATGGCAATTACCTTTACCAAGAAGGCTGCAGCGGAATTGAAGTCGCGCATTAAGCGCCAGCTTGCGGGCATGGGCTTGGCCGAAGAGGCGCTGAAGGTCGATGATGCGTGGATTTCCACCATTCACGGCATGTGCTCTCGAGTGCTTCGCGAACATACTCTTGAGTTGGGTATAGACCCTGCATTTTCGGTTATCTCTGAAACGGAATCCAAGCGTTATTACGAAGAGGCGTTTGATTCCGTAATTAAGCGAATCCAGGAAAGCGACGATGCGGCGCTGAAGAGCTTCGTTGGCTCTCTCGATGTTTATCCCCAAGGTCCTGCTTCACCGAGTATCGAAACGTGGGTTCGCAAGATCACTTCGCGTGCCCTCGCTTTGCCGGAGGGGTTTGATGCTGTTGTGGCTCCTGAAGTGGAGGGGGATCCTTCAGCGCTTATGCGTCAAATGGTTGAGTTGGGAGAGACGTTCATCTCCTGCCTTGAGGGATTGCCCAAGCCGGGGAAGACCGACGCCAAGAATCACGAAGCGGCAACAACAGCCTTGGAGACGGCCAACGAATACCTCCTGGAGTATGGCGGCTGTACCTCGTTTGAGGATCCAGGCTTCGAAGCGGCTCGCTTTGTTGAGGCCTTTTTCTCGTTCCCTAAAACTAGCCCCAAATACCATGTGAAGGAAAGCGATCCTACGTTTTTCGCCGAGTACCGTGATGCCTACGCATCTGCCGCGGGGCAGGTTGAAGCGGCGTTTTCAGCACGCGACGTCCAAGCGTTGCTGCGCATAGCTCGTGCTGTTGATGAAGAATACCAATGCTTGAAGGGCGCTGCCGGCATCGACAACGTTGACCTGCTCCGTATGGCCTTTCATGCGTTGACCGATCACCCTGAAATTGCCGATGCTTATCGAAGCCAGTTCAAGATCATCATGATCGATGAGTTCCAGGACACCGACGAGCTTCAGGTTGCTCTGGTTCGAGCGCTTGCGCAGCCGGGCCTTTCCAACGTATGCACGGTTGGTGATGCCCAGCAGAGCATCTACCGTTTCCGCGGCGCCGATGTGAATGTCTTTTTCGGCTACCGCGAAAGCCTTGAAGCGGAGTGCCCCGAGGCTCAGTTTGTGAGCCTTCCCGACAATTTCAGAAGTCATGCCGACGTGCTTTCCTTTGTGGACAAGGTTTTTTCGCAGCCGCAGGTATTCGGCGACCGATTCCTTTCGTTGGCGCCTAAGGGGGCGGTGAATAATCAAGACGATCCGCTCTTCGAGATGCGCCCCCGTGTTTCCATGTCTCTATTCGATTGCAAGGTGGGGGGTCCTGGCCTAGGGGCTGGGCGTCTCGCGTGTGCTCGTCGCATTGCCGAGCATTTTGCCAGCTTGCGTGATGATGCAAGCAATCCAGCATCGCCTTCTGACATGGTTTTGCTTTTGGGAAATATGTCGAATGTCGATATCTATGCTCAAGCTTTGCGCGATGCCGGCTTCGAGTGCCTGGTCGCTGGAGGCTCCACCTTCTCGGATTCCTTGGAAGTTCAATTGGTTGCATCGATGGTGCGTCTGTTTTCGAGTTGCACCGATAACGAGGCACTCTATACGGTGCTCACTTCTCCCTTGTTTGCTTTAGGTGATGACGCTCTGCTTTATTTGGCTACAGGCACCAGCCGTCAGGGTCGTAGGTTTCGCAGGGCTCTATCTGACGGATTTGCGGCTTGGAAGGACGAAAAGGGCCTTACGGGCCTTGCCCCTGAGCAGGAGGACCAAATAGACTTCGCTCATATCTGCCTCGACGCGGCATTCGATTCGGTCCGTCGCTTCGGCATGGCGGCGGGAGTCCGTGCCTTGCTGCGTTCGAGCGGTTGGCTCATTCGCTTGGAAGGCGAGCAGGCTCAGGGCCAGGCTATCGTGGGTAATCTCGGCAAGGCGCTGCGAATGCTGGAAGACGTTGAAAAATTGGGATTGGGTCTTGCCCGTACGGCAGATTGCTTTGAGAACGACTTGGCAACGTTGAAACTTACCCCTGGAACGCTATCTGCTAGCAGCTCGAATTTTGTGCGCATAATGACGGTTCATGCAAGCAAGGGCCTTGAGTTTCCTCATGTTGCCTTGGCCGATCTGCGTCTTTCGGGAAAAGCTGAAAGTTTAGTTGCCGAAAACATCGCGGCATCAACCTATGTCGCGCTTGATTCGCCTGTCCTGCGCTCCGTTCGCAAAACCATTCAGGGCCTTCATGAGTTTATTGAACAGGGCGATGAGCCGGGTGCCGATATCATGCAGGCATCGACCTATCAGGATTTGATGCTTTCTTTGAAGGGGTATGTTGCCACACAGGAGTTGTCCGAGGCTCGTCGCTTACTGTACGTTGCCTTGACTCGTGCTAGCAAGTCGCTGTTCATCGGCGTGGCGCATTCGGGCAATAAAAACTTTTCATATGAAGGCAAGGGTATCCTTGACGATTTGTACGAGGCGCTTCAGTGGGAAGCTTCGGCGAACGCCCCGATGCAGAAGCTCGACTACGGTGGAAGCGCGCCGATGGATTTTGAGCTCACAGTGCTCGATACCCCTGCCGAGCAGCTAGAACGTGTTGCAGAAGAGGAAAAACCCTTTACCATCCCAGCGGCCCCCTTGCCTCCTGCGCCCTATTGCCAGCCGTATCACGCTTCTCGTGAAGAGGTGTTTTCATACTCTTCAATCGGTGAAGCCGCCCATCAGACCCCAGAGCCCGAGGAAGAAGCGGAGTCGTCCTTGTTCGATGTCGACCGGGACTTCTTCGAGGAAAACGCCACTGCGCTGGGTACGGCATTTCATCGTTTGGCGCAGCGCGCTATTGCGCAATTTGACGGGTCTGCGCTCAAGCGCCCCGCGAATGAAGCCGTTGTTGCTCAGGTTCGCGCTCAGGGGCTAACCCCCTCACAAGAGGTGCGGCTGAGTGCGGCTCTCGATAGATGGTTTGCAAGCGACGTCGCTCGCGCTTTGGTGGCTAAGGGTGCTCCTCAGGCCGAAGTGCCGTTCATGGTTTGTCTGGGCGTGGCTTCGAATGCGGTGTACCTGGAAGGCGAAATCGATGCGGTTTCGTTTGGTGGGGACGGTTCTGCGTTCTTGGTTGATTACAAGACGGGGGGCTCGCCCGATGAATCAGCTGCGCGGGTGTTTGGCAAGCATCTCCTTCAGGCTCAATGCTATGCGTTGGCGCTTATGGCTCAGGGGAGCCCACGCGTGACAGCAACGTTTGTACGTGTGGAGCAGGAAAGTATCGTAGATGCGTCTCAGCCGCAAACGGTGGAATATACCTTCACAGAAGAGGACAAGGAAGTGCTGGAGCAGGCTGTTCTTTCCGCCTATGCGCAAAGTCTTTCTGCGTGATCGGTATGGGGTTTGGTGCGCTGGGCATGGTTCTGTCGGCGCCCGTGTTAAGGTCAACTCATGGATACACTCTTCACAGACATAGAAAACAGCAAGCGCGCGGCAAATGCCCCTTTGGCAGTGCGTATGCGTCCGCAAACGCTCGACGATCTTATCGGTCAAGAGGATGCGCTAGGGGAAGGAACATGGCTGCGTAGCGCCATCGAAGCCGACACGCTTTCTTCCGTTATCCTGTACGGTCCTGCGGGAACAGGGAAAACGTCCATTGCCCATGTTATTGCTGAGACCACCCATGCCCATTTTGTTGAGGTCTCGGCTATCGGTGGCACGGTCGCCGATTTACGCCGCGAGATTTCAGATGCTGACAAGCGCCTGATAAACCGGGGTATTCGCACCATTTTATTCGTCGATGAGATCCATCGCTTCAATCGCGCACAGCAAGATGCTTTGCTTCATGCGGTTGAAGATGGCGTGGTGGTTTTGATTGGGGCTACCACGGAAAATCCCTTTTTTGAAGTGAATTCGGCATTGATATCCCGATCGCGTATCGTTGAGCTCCATAGGCTCAGCGACGACGCCCTTTCGTTGATTTTGGATCATGCCCTGGAAAGCAGCCGAGGCTTGAAGGGCGATTACTCGCTCGACGAAGATGCTCGTAAGGCGTTGCTGCTTTTGGCGGGTGGCGATGCGCGCAGTTGCTTGAACACCTTATCGCTTGCCTCCGACTTGGCCCGCGCCCAAAAGGCAGAGACCATCACCGAGGAAATGGTGCGTACGGCGGTTCCCCATCGCACTCTTCCTTACGACAAGAAGCAGGATATGCACTATGACGTGATATCGGCGTTCATCAAGTCGATGCGCGGATCAGACCCCGATGCAGCCTTGTATTGGCTTGCTCGGATGATCGACGGCGGGGAAGACCCTAAGTTCATTGCTCGCCGTATCTTTATTTCGGCATCTGAAGACATTGGCAACGCCGATCCGCAAGCGCTCTTGGTCGCCGAGGCATGTTTTAAGGCTGTTGAGGTTATTGGCATGCCCGAATGCCGCATCAATCTGGCTCAGGCGGCAGTGTACATGGCTTTGGCTCCAAAATCTTGTTCCGCGTATGCTGGCATCGGCAAAGCGTTGGACGAAGTGCGTAACGGCCCGCTTCGCCCCGTGCCCGATTACCTGCGCGACCGCCATCGTCCAGGGTCCGAAGAATACGGCGAGTACCTGTACCCCCATAGTTATGCTGAGGGCTATGTTAAGCAGCGGTATCTCCCCGAAGGCTTGGAGCGTGGGGCGTTTTTCACGCCTGGGGAACGAGGTTGGGAGAGGTATCGCGTTGACGCCCCTCTATCCGATAGAATGTAATCTGCACATACGAATTTTAGGTTCCTGACCAGAGGAGGAAAGATGGAAGTCTTCGAATCGCTGATTCCTGTGGGAATCGTGCTGCTGTGCATCGCCGGCGTTGTTGCGTTGGGTGCCATGGCGTACCTTTTCATCACCCTTACGAAATCCATGAAGGAAATGTTTGAAAAAGTTGATCCTTTGGTTGTGGAGGCTAAGGAGGCGCTCGACACGGCAAAGCCCGCTCTTGAGCGTATCGATCCGTTGATGGAGCGCATTACCCTTACCGTTGATGCTGCAAATTTAGAGATCATGCGGGTAGATCAGATCTTGGAAGACGTGAACACCATCACGGGTAATGTTTCCAAGGCAACCGAATCCCTTGACAACATCACATCGCTCCCTTTGGACGCGCTCTCCAACGTGACCAGCCGTCTTCGCAGCCGCATCGCTCCGCTGGGCGCTAAGGCAGAAGACTCTCGCGTTGGTGCTGTTGCGCAGGTGGTCGATCAGAAACTCGACAGCGTTGAGGCGTGCGTTTCCGGCGCTCAGGCTCGTGCCGATGTAAAGCGCGCCGAAGCAGCTGAAGCCGTTGCCGCTCGCGAAGAGGCGCAGGCTCAGACAAACGAGATGTCCTCCAGCCTGAAGGACGCTTTCTCTGTTCAAATCTCTCGCGATTCCGAATCCGCTCAAAACTAATAGGAGTGCTTAACCAGTTATGACGAACAGCGATACTCATCTCTCGGAAAGCGAGTTTCGCAAAGAAGAATTGAAAACGGTAAAATCGCGTCGCCGCTTGTACACGAGCACCTTCATTATCGTGCTGTTTGCCCTGTTGTATTTGCTTGGGCAGGCGCTCAACATTTTGGCCACTCCCGTGGCCATTGTTGTGTGGACGACCATTATCGTTTTCTGTTTGAGGGGCCCCGTTAACTATCTGGAAAGTAAGGGCATTGGCCGCCTGTGGGGAACATGCGTGGCTTATATCCTTATGGGCGTAGTGGTAACGGCTCTCAGCTGGATGCTCTTTTCGCCTATGTCCGGCGTGGGCGAACAGTTCACTGCGTTGCTTCAAACCTTTGCTGACCAGATTTCTCAGGTGCGCAATGTCTGGAATGACGTCTATTCGCAGTACGCCTACATCCTGCAAGACGAGCGCATCTCCAATTGGATGAATGATGCTTTCTCGTCGGTGGGAACCTGGTTTTCTGGCATGGCCTCCGCCAGTGCGGAGGGTATGGTTTCGGTAGGTTCCGGTGTTGCCATTTCTGCCATGGTTATTGGCTTTTCTCTGGTGGTGGCATTTTGGGTTCTCATGGAGCTGCCCGCATTGGGCGCTGAAATCAAGCGCGTGTTCGGCCCTCGCTTCCAGGAGGATCTAGACATAATCTATCTCACGGGTACCCGCGTTATGGGTGGCTATATCAAGGGTACGTTGGTCCAATGCTTGCTTATCGGCGTTTGCTGCGGTATTGGTTTTGCTGTTATGGGCATCCCCAGCGCAGCGGCTTTGGGTGTCATTACTGGTCTGCTGAATATCATTCCCGTTGTGGGCCCGTGGTTGGGCGGCGGCATGGCGGCAATCGTGGGTGTTTTCTCGAGTCCGCTTATTGCCGTTATCGCTTTGGTCTACACCATCGCTGTGCAGCAATTCATCTACACCTTCATTTCACCGAAGATCATGGGCAACTCGGTGGATATCCATCCCGCGTTGGTCATTATGGCCTTGATGGTGGGCTCCGCTTTAGGCTTCGCCGTTGGCGGATTTGTTGGCAACATTGTAGGCATGCTTGCTTCAATTCCTGCGGTTGCTGCCATTAAATCGCTTTTCGTGTACTACTTCGAGAAGCGTACGGGTCGCGTTATCGTTTCGCCTGATGGCGTTATCTTCAAGGGGGAGCCTTCGGGCGAAGAGGCGAATCCTGTTGCCGATGCTACTGGTGAGTTTTCTGCGACTCAGGTTACTTTGCGTGGGGCAAAGCACGGAAAATGATAGAATCTGCATTTGGCAAATTACTAAACGATGAATACTTCGAAGAGGAACAATATCGTATGAACTATATGACTACCGCCGAAATTCGCGAGAAGTACCTGGCGTTCTTCGAGGAAAAGGGCTGCAAACGCATGCCTTCTTCTTCCCTGATCCCCGATGATCCATCGCTGCTGCTTACCAGCGCTGGTATGGTTCAGTTCAAGCCCTACTTCCTTCATCAAAAGGAGCTTGATAGCCAGTATATTGGCACCACCACCGTTCAGAAGTGCGTACGCACCAACGACATCGACAATATCGGCGATGCTCGTCACCTAAGCTTCTTTGAGATGCTGGGCAACTTTAGCTTTGGCAAGTACTTCAAAAACGAAATGTGTGCATGGGCATACGAATTCTCTACCGAGGTATTGGGGCTTCCTGCTGAAAAGCTCTACTTTACCGTTTTCGAAAACGACGATGAGACTATTGAAATCTGGAAGAGCCTTGGCGTTCCAGAGGATCATATTTCCAAGCTGGGTGAAGAAGATAACTTTTGGCGCGCTGGTCCCACCGGCCCCTGTGGTCCCTGCTCTGAAATTTATTTCGATCAGGGTCCCGATGTAGGTTGTGGCAGCCCCGACTGCAAGCCTGGCTGCGACTGCGATCGCTACCTTGAGTTCTGGAACTGCGTGTTCACCCAGTACGATGGGCAAGAGGACGGCACCCTTGCCCCTCTCCAAACGAAGAACATTGATACCGGCATGGGCCTTGAGCGTATTGCTGCAATCATGCAGGGCGTAACCAACAATTACGATACCGACATCCTTCGCAGCTTGGTTGGCGTTGGCGAAGAGCTTTCCGGCAAGAAATACCGCCAGGAAGTGGAAACCGATGTTTGTCTCCGCATTATCGCTGACCACAGCCGTTCGATCACGTTCATGATTGCCGATGGCATTCTTCCCTCCAACGAGGGTCGTGGCTATGTTCTGCGCCGTTTGCTCCGTCGCGCGGTCATGAAGGGCCATTCTCTGGGCATTGAAGGTGCCTTCCTTGCCAGCTATGTGAACAAGATCATCGAGCTTATGGGCAACGTGTATCCCGAACTCGTCGAGAACGAGGAGCTTATCAAGCGCGTTGTTCTCTCCGAAGAAGAGCGCTTTGGCGCAACGCTTCGTCAGGGCCAGGCTTATCTCAACGATGCCCTTTCCAAGATGGAAGGCACTGTTCTTTCTGGTTCTACTGCCTTTGTCCTGCATGACACCTACGGTTTCCCTGTCGAGGTAACTACGGAAATCTGCGAAGAGCGCGGTTACTCCATTGACGAAGAGGAATTTGCTCGTTGCATGGAAGAGCAGCGCAATCGCGCTCGTGCCGCAAACGTCAAGGATGCCGAAGCTGCATGGAGCACCTATGGTGGCGTTCACGCCGACCTCTTGAAGGAGCTTGGCGCAACTGAGTTTGTTGGCTATGAAAGCCTTTCTGCCGATGCTAAGGTATGCGCGATTGTACGCAATGGTGAGCGCGTTGACTCTCTTGCCGCTGGTGAGCAGGGCGAAGTCGTGCTTGACGTTACTCCGTTCTACGCTGAAATGGGCGGCGAAGTTGGCGATACGGGCACCATCACCGCTGATGGCGTGGAGCTTCAGGTAACCGATACCAAAGCACCTGAAAAGGGCTTGGTATGCCATGTTGCAACCGTTGCTTCTGGGGTACTCACGGTTGGTATGGCCGTTTCTGCACAGGTTGACGCTAAACGTCGCGCTTGCATCGCGCGCAACCATACGTGTACCCATATTCTTCATGCTGCCCTTCGTCAGGTTCTTGGCGCTCACGTCAAGCAGGCTGGTAGCTATGTTGGCCCCGACCGTCTTCGTTTTGACTTCACTCACTTCGAGTCGGTTACGCCTGAGCAGCTGAAGCAGGTCGAAGAACTCGCCAACAGCGTTATCATGTCCGCTACCGCAACGAACATCTTCGAAACCTCGCTTGCCAAGGCTCGCGAAGAGGGCGTTACTGCTCTGTTCGGCGAGAAGTATGGCGATGTGGTTCGCGTTGTTAAGGTGGGCGATTTCTCCAGCGAGTTGTGCGGTGGCTGCCATGTTACCAACACTGCCGAAATCGGATTGGTGAAGATCGTCTCTGAAAGCAGCGTTGGTGCAAACCTTCGTCGTATCGAGGCTTTCACTTCCTACGATGCTTTGGCTTATCTCAATGGCTTTGAGCATCAGATGAAGGAGCTTTCCGCTACTTTGCGCGTGCCCACGTCCGATGTCCAGGCTCGCGTTGAAGCCAATATCAAGCAGCTGCGCGACCTCAATGCCAAGCGCAAGGCGAATAAGGCAGCTGCGGCAACGGGCGAGCTTCCCGAAGCTCTCGACCAGTTCACTGTTGGTTCCGACTATCCGGTATTCATCTATCGCAAGGATGGCATTGATGCCGGCGGTATGCGTAATTTCTGGGATATCGTACGTTCTCGCCTTCCCGAAGCAGGCGCTTGCGTATTGGCTTCCGACAATCAGGGCACGCCTATCTTGCTTGCTGCAGGTACCGACGAAGCAGTTGAAAAGGGCTTCAATGCTGGTGCAGTAATCAAGCAGATTTCCCGTGAGATCAAGGGTGGCGGTGGCGGCAAGCCCACCATGGCACAAGCTGGCGGCAAGGATGCTTCTGGCATTGATGCTGCGCTTGATGCCGCACGCAAGCTGTTCGCATAAACACGTAACGGAGGGGGAGGAGCGCACACATGAGAATTATGGCTCTTGACATTGGCAAGGTTCGCTGCGGCATTGCCATCAGCGACCCGCAAGAAAAGATCGCCACTCCTTTGTGCGTTCTTCCCACCGAAGAAGTGCGTGCCAACGCACCAAGTTTTCGCCGCGTGTGCGAAGATTGGGAACCGGAGCTGATCGTGTCTGGCCTTCCTCTTACTATGGGTGGGGCCAAGGGTCCGCAAGCGCAGTCTATTCGTGAGGTTGCCCAACAAGTTGCCTCCAAACTTGGTCTTCCATTGGAGTTTTCCGATGAAAGGCTCAGTTCTTCGGAGGCAAAACGCTCTTTGCGCGAGCAAGGCTTTTCTGAAAAGGAAATGCGCGGTAAGGTTGATATGATCGCTGCATCGTTGTTCCTCCAGTCATGGCTCGACAAGCGCATGGCCGGTTCTTTGAAAGGTGAGGCAAATGAGTCCTAGGAAGGTTACGTATTCCCGCAAGTCCACGCATGCGGCTCGCGCTGCTCATGCGAGGGGCGAAAAGGAATTCCGTACATACGACACTTCGGCGATTCGCCCGAAAAAGTCGAAAGCGCCGCTCATAGCCTTAATCGCCGCTGTTGCGGTCGTGGTTGTTATTATCGTAGCGCTCTTCGTGAACACCAGCTGTGCAGAAGCCGCTAACGATCATCTGGCTCCCGATGGACAGCAGGTTACAGTACAGATTGCCGAAGGTTCTACTTTGCCCGTTATCGCAGACAACCTCTACGATGCGGGCCTTGTCATTCGTAAGGGAGGATTTACCGCCGTTGCCAATGCCAAGGGCGCTGCCTCTTCGCTCAAACCAGGCGTCTATTCTTTCGAGGGCGGTATGAGCAACGAAGATTTAGTGGATGCGCTTGTTGCCGGCCCCACTGCCAACATAACTAATTTGGTGGTTCCTGAAGGAGCCACACTCGATTCAATAGCTACCGCAGTGGAAAAGGCCTATAACGGTTCTATTACCGCAGACCAATTTAAAACCGCAGCTTCGGATGCTTTCAAGTACGCAAAGGAGTACACGTTCTTAACCGATGCCGGCAAGAACTCGCTCGAAGGATTCCTGTTCCCTAAAACGTATGAGCTGATTGTTAACGCATCTGCTGAAGACGTGGTGCGTCAGATGCTTGATCAATATCGCTCCGAGGTGACGTCTCTCGATTTCTCATATCCGCGTAAGAAGGATATGTCCAACTATGATGCGTTGATTCTTGCTTCTATCGTAGAGAAGGAAGCTACCAACGACACGCGCACCAAGGTTGCTGCCGTTTTCTATAATCGCTTGGGCAATTCTGGCGATCCCTCATATGGAACGTTGGGCAGTGACGCTACCACAGCTTATGAGGTGGGCGACAATCTCGATACGTACGACTGGTCAACAAAGAGTCCGTACAACACCCGTGCTACCAAGGGTTTGCCCCCTACGCCGATTTGCAGCCCGAGCATAGATTCGCTGCGTGCGGTTCTTTCGCCTGAACGCAATTTCGATGACTATTATTTCTTCTCGTTCTGGAGCAACGATCAAGGTGGGGTCGATTACTTCTTCGATAAAACTTACGAAGAGCACCAGAAGACCATCGCCGATCATTCGTAGGCATTATTGAGGTAGCGATGTCTCTTATCCAACCCGACCGCTATTTTTCGCGAACGAGTGCCATCAACGTTGAATGGGATATCGTCGGCGAAGGCTTTACGCACGTGCTGCTTGATATCGATAACACCATTCTTTCTCGTGCCGATCATCAGGTGCCCGCTGATGTGCGTCAGTGGCTGGCGCGCGTTAGCGCTGCTGGCGTGAAGATGTGCTTTCTTTCGAATAATTTTCACGGTAATGTATTCGACCTTGCTCGCGAGCTTGATCTTCCTATTGTGGCCAAGGCCCTCAAGCCTCTTCCTCACGGATTCGTCATGGCGCGCAATAAGATTGGGGGCACCCGCAAAAACACTTTGATGATCGGTGATCAGCTTTCGACCGATGTTATAGGGGCGCATCTTGCGGGCATGAAGGCGTATTTGGTATGCCCGTTGGTTGAAGAGGACCTTAAGCATACGATGTTCGTGCGTTCGATTGAGCGTGCATTCATCTCTGACAAGGAGCCAGAGGGGGCCAGCGCATGCGAAACCTTACATTCCTAGCTGCGCCTGCTGCAAAGCCCGCCGCTGGTTCATTCCGTCGTTCCTTCATGGAAAAGACTGCTTCATGGAGTGTTGTAATCGAAGAGTGCCATACGCGTAGTGAAGCTGCGGCTCTGCTTTCAGCCAAGAAGAGCCATGCGTTCGTGGTCTCCGCCCAATTTCGTCGGGCGGTATTCGAGGCTGGTAAAGTTCAGGGTGCATCGGCGCGTTTGGCACAAGGTGCCGATATTCTCTATCGTGGCGGAAAGAACACGCTTGCGCTTAGCCAATATGCTCGTGTTGCTATCGACGAAATGGAGCGGCTCTTCCTTCCCTTGTACGGTGCGAAGGCTGTTGTTTTGGGGTCGGGCAGTTCGGCTCTTGACGTGGTCTACGAATGTGCGCGAGCAGGTGTGAGCGAGATCACCTTGCTGGGGGCGGAAAAAGAACGTACGCGTAACAACCTGCTTGCCTTCTTGGAGGCGTTTGGCAAGGAACGAACCCAGATCATCGATACTGAGCAGAAGCGCGTTGGCCACCTTTCTGCAACTCGTGCCTACGACAACGCCTCGTTCCTCTTTGGAACTGTTGCGGCAGCTTCTCGAATTGCTGCAGCTGATCTTGTTTTCTGCACCGAAGATTTTAGTCAGGTTGGTATTGCCTTCGAGCCTGGTCATATCGTGTGCGACCTTTGTGGTGAAAGTGCCTGCTATAACGATGCGGCAACTGCCGCTGGTTGTGATTATTTGGCAACGTCATCGGTTATGGCGGTGTGGGGCGCGGAATGCGCAGAGCTGCTCGTAGAATTCGGTCGTGCCGAGCTGTAACACGTTCGAAACCTTAAGCACTTTATTTCGATGGAGTAACGGCGGTTTTGCTAAAATCATGTTTGATTTATCTAACATCGAATAAGGAATGCAGCATGGAATACATAACAGCAGGTGAAAGCCACGGCCCTGTTCTCACGGCCATAGTTTCGGGCGTTCCTGCGGGATTGACCATCTCTGAAAAGGCTATTAACTCCGATCTTGCTCGCAGGCAGAGCGGTTATGGCCGCGGCGGTAGGCAGGCAATCGAAAAGGATAAGGTTTCGGTTACCTCCGGTGTTCGTTTTGGCCACACTATTGGGTCGCCGGTAACGTTGTCTGTTGCGAATCGCGATTGGTTGAATTGGACCGAGCGTATGTCCGTGTTTGGCGAGCCGCCCCAAGATCTGGTTCGTGAGGTAACCCCTCGTCCTGGACATGCCGATTTGCTGGGCGTTTTAAAGAACGACATGGATGATTGCCGCAATATCCTCGAGCGTTCCAGTGCCCGCGAAACCACTATGCGTGTTGCCGCTGCCGGCATTGCGCGTGAGTTTCTGGCTGAACTCGGTGTTGAGATCTATTCCTATGTTGTGTCTATCGGCGATGAAGTCATGGAGGAAGAAGACCCCATGGCCGCTGCTACCGCTTACACTCCGCTCGACATCGAGATGAGTGAGGTTCGTTGCCCCAGCACCGAAGCTTCTGAGCGCATGATGGATGCTATCGACAAGGCTAAGGAGGCGGGAGACACCTTGGGTGGTGTGTTCCGTGTTGTGGTAACCGGTCTTCTCCCTGCTGTTGGTGGATATGAAACGCCAACCGATCGCCTTACCTCAAAGCTTGGTGGCGCATTGTTCTCCATTCCCGCCATCAAGGGCGTCGAATTCGGTATCGGCTTTGAGACTACGCGCCGCCCGGGCAGTCAGGTACACGACGAGATCCTTCTCGACGAAGCGGAAGGGTTTGTACGTGCATCTAACAATGCAGGTGGCCTGGAGGGCGGAATGACCACCGGTATGCCGTTGGTGGTTACGGTGGGGATGAAACCAATCGCTACGCTTACCACGCCCCTCAATACCGTGAACCTCGATACGCTTGAAGTGGCTGAAGCGTCGAAGGAACGTAGCGATACGTGTGCTGTTCCAGCTGCTGCTGTTGTTGCAGAATCCGAGGTGGCAATCGTGCTTGCCGATGCTTACCTGAAGAAGTTCGGCTGTGACAATATGACCGATATCAAACAGAACATCGCTTCGTACAAAGAGCGTATTAAAACGATGTCCCGTTAAAACGCCACGAATTACGAGGAGCTTATTTCATGACCACAAACCACCCTACGCATGCAGGCAAGTTCTATCTCACCAAGCCGGTGTTCTTCATCGGCTTCATGGGAGCGGGTAAGACCAGTATTTCTCAGCAGATCGCAGTAACGTGTGGCGTTGCATCCATCGATGCCGATGAATATCTTGAGCTTCGCGAAGACCGTATCGTTGCCGACATCTTTGCTGAAGATGGCGAAGAGGCATTCCGCGATATCGAAACTGATGTTTTGCGCGACCTGGCAAAGCGTTCCCCGCGTCTTATTGGGTGCGGCGGCGGTGTTGTTACCAAGCGTCCCGTTAACGCCCAGATCATGAAAGAGGCGGGCTATGTGGTGTACCTGAAGGTTTCCGCTGACGGAGCCGCTGCCCGTATCCCCAACACCGATTCCCGCCCTATGTTTAAGAACCTTGAGACCGCCCGCAAAACCATTGTCGAACGAGAGCCTCAGTATGAAGCCGCCGCCGATGTTTCTGTGGACACTGAAGGCCGCACTATTCGTGAAGTTGCAGACGAGGTAGTTGAGCTTCTGCTTGATGCCGGTGTGCTGGTGAAGAGGGATTAGTTCATGGCGCGCATTGTTGTGGAAATACCCGGTGAACGTGCCTATGATGTGGTTGTTTCGGCGGGACAGATCGATCGACTCGGCGCCGAGATGCGTGCCTTCGATACCAACCAGAAAGCACTTATTGTCACCGACACAGAAGTAGCTGCGCGCTACCTTGATCCCGCTAAAGCGTCCTTGAAGCAGGTTGGTTATCAGGTTTCCGTTATCACGGTGCCGGCGGGGGAGTCGGCTAAATCGGTTGAGTGTGCTTCCGAGATTTGGCATGCCATGGTTGAATGCGGCTTGAATCGCGATTCTGTGGTAGTTGCTTTGGGCGGCGGCGTTGTGGGCGATTTGGCTGGTTTTACTGGTTCTACGTTCATGCGCGGTCTGCGCATTGTCCAGGTTCCTACCACCTTGCTTTCCATGGTTGATTCTTCTGTGGGCGGAAAAACGGCCATCAACCTCGAGTCGGGCAAGAATTTGGTAGGTACCTTTTGCCAGCCGTCGTTGGTTTGCGCCGATGTCGCCACGCTTGCCACGCTTCCCGAAAGGGAATGGGCTTGTGGGTGCGGTGAAATAGCCAAGTCTGCCGTTATTGATTCAGAGGATTTCTTCTTTTGGCTGTACGGCCATACCGACCAACTGGCTGCCCGCGAACCGGAAACGGTCAAGGAAGCGGTGCAGCGTTGCATCGTGTTCAAAGCGTCGGTGGTAGCGCGCGATCAGGAGGAAACCAAAAGTGTGCGTGAGTGCCTTAACTATGGGCACACGCTTGCTCATGCCATTGAAACAGAGGCGGGCTACGGTGTGTATTCCCATGGTCATGCCGTTGCGCAGGGCATGCGCTTTGCCTCCCGATTGGCAGTAGCGCATCTGGGGGCATCGATGGAATTCGTGCAGACTCAGGATGCCTTGCTTGATGCCCTTGGCTTGCCCGAGCTTCGGTTGAAGGCCGAGCCCGAACGCCTCCTTCATCTTATGAAGGGCGACAAGAAGGTGCGCTCCGGTAAGCTTCGCTTTGTGCTTCCGCGCGCTTGTGGCGAATGGGAAGTCTGCGAACTCGAAGATGAGTTCGTGCTGGAATACCTTCAGGCTTGGCAGCGAAGCCTCTCGTAGATTATCGGCAGGGCCTTGGGCCCTGCTCTTTTTATTGTTCCCATGCATTTCGAGCCAACGTGACAAAGGAGAACGAAATGGCACATAATCCCGAACGTCTTTCCCGCCTTCGCGCCGTAATGAGCGAACAGGGGATAGACGTGCTCTACATCCGTGGGCTCTCGAACGTCTCATGGGCTACGGGCTTTGAGCGTGTTTTCGACGATGAGCCGGCCCACGCCCTTGTCGTCTCTGCTTGCAACTGTGTGCTGCATACGGATTCCCGTTACTTTGATGCAATGGAGTCTGCTGCTGCCGATACCGATATTGAAGTGGACAATAGCCGGATGGCTCATAGCGCCGTACTTGCCAAGGTGGCAGATGGTGTCGATCGCGATAGCGTTCGTATTGGCATCGAGGATTCGATGCCTTTGGCGGAATATCGCGCCTTGCAGCGTACGTTTGAGGGCAGGGCAGTCGATTTGGTGGAGCTTTCTGGCTTTGTGGAAGAGCTTCGTCAAGTTAAAGATAAATCCGAGATAACGGCAATGCGAAAGGCGCAAAGCATCACTGATGCGGCTTTCGCCAAAATCATTGCGTTCATGAAGCCCGGCATGACTGAGCGCGAGGTTCAATTGCAGTTGGATCGCTACATGTTTGAAGGGGGAGCTGAGGGGCTGGCGTTTGGCACCATTGTGGCAACGGGCGCCCATGCTGCATCCCCTCATGCGATTCCTGGCGAAACGAAACTGGCATTTGGCGATGCTGTGGTGATGGATTTCGGCGCGCGCTATGCGGGATATTGTTCGGACATGACTCGTACGGTGTTTGTGGGGGAGCCGAGTGATGAAGTCCGCCGCGCCTATGGGGCCATCCGCCGTGCCAACGAGGAATGCGAGGCTATGCTGCGCGTTGGGCTTTCCGGTGCCGAAGTCCATCAACATGCTGAAGCAATTCTGGAAGAAGAGGGCTTCGGTGGCGCTATGGGCCATTCTCTTGGCCACAGTGTGGGAATCGATATCCATGAGGCGCCCAACCTTTCGCCCAGGAACCCGAAAGCGCTTTGCGCGGGCAATGTTGTTACGGTTGAGCCAGGGATTTATCTAACGGGCAAATTCGGTATGCGCCTAGAGGATTATGGCGTAGTTCGCGACACTTCGTATGAGGTGTTTACGCAAAGTACCCATGAGATGATTATTATCTCGTAGCATTCTGGGTATAATGTTTAGGTTATTTTTGCAATGGTTCATTTTTGAAGGAGCATAACGTGGCAATCTCTACCGCCGATTTTCGTAATGGCATGTGCATCGAGTACAACAACAAGCTCTGCACGATCGTTGAATTCCAGCATGTTAAGCCTGGCAAGGGCGGTGCATTCGTTCGCACCAAGCTCCGCGACATCAAAACTGGTCGCGTAGTTGACTACACCTTCAACGCTGGCACCAAGTTCGACTCCGTTCGTCTTGAAACCAAGAAGATGCAGTTCCTCTATAGCGACGGCACCGATTTCAACTTCATGGATATGTCTTCCTTCGAGCAGCTCTCCATTCCTGCTGAAACCGTAGGCTCTGCAGCAAACTGGCTGAAGGAAAACGACGAGGCAACCCTCATGTACGCTGGCGACGAACTCATCAGCATCGAGCCTCCCATGTTCGTTGAGCTTGAGGTTACCGAAACCGAGCCTGGCTTCAAGGGCGACACTGCTACCAACACCACCAAGCCTGCAACGCTCGAAACCGGCGTAACCATTCAGGTTCCCACCTTTGTTGAGATCGGCGACGTTCTCCAGATCGACAGCCGTGACGGCCGCTTTGTTAAGCGCGTCTAGTTCTATGTGTCTTAACTGAAAACTCTACTGGCAACGGGGCGCTACGGCGCCTCGTGCTTTATACTTAATTTTCGTTTTTAACGTGCGTATAGTGCGCGCAACGCGTTTCGAAGAGGAGGTGCGAAACACTTGGGAAAGCTTCAGATCATGGACACCACCATTCGCGACGGCCAGCAGAGCCTCTGGGCAACTCGTATGCCTATCGGCGATATGCTCCCGATCTTACCTAAGATGGATCGCGTAGGTTATTGGGCTATCGAGGCTTGGGGCGGTGCGACGTTCGACACTTGCCTGCGCTTCCTCGACGAAAACCCTTGGGATCGCTTGCGCTCTATCAAGTCGAAGACCCCCAACACGCGTCTTTCCATGCTGTCCCGTGGACAGAACCTGGTGGGTTACAAGCACTATTCCAAGGATGTCGTTAACCGCTTCATCGCTGCTGCTCATCGCAACGGCATTGACGTGTTCCGCGTGTTCGACGCGCTGAACGATATTCGCAACGTGGTAGATAACGCCGAGGCCATTAAGGCATGCGGCGGCCACTTCGAAGGCGCTATTTCCTATACGCTTTCTCCGGTTCATACGCTCGATAGCTTCCTTGAGTATGGTCAGCAACTTAAGGATCTTGGCGCTGACTCCATTGCCATCAAGGATATGGCGGGCATGCTTACCCCGTATCGCACTGAGCGCATCGTTAAGGCATTCAATGCCGAAATCGGTCTGCCGATTCACGTTCATTGCCACTATGTTGGTGGTATGGCTCCTGCTAACTACCTGAAGGCTGCTGAAGCTGGTGCCGCTATTGTCGATACCGCTGCCGCACCTTTGGCATTCGGCAACTCTCAGCCTGCGGTTGAAATGCTCGTTGCCGCTATGCAGGAAAGCCGTTACGACACTGGGCTTGACCTGGGTCTGCTGTTTGAGATTTCCGAGTATTGGGAAGAGGTTCGCAAGCGCGGCCATTATAAGCGCGGCGTTTCCTCTCTTACCCATATGAAGGTCTATTCGCATCAGGTTCCTGGCGGTATGATGTCGAACCTTATGTCGCAGCTGGAAATCCAGAATGCAATCGACCGCCTCGACGACGTTATGGAAGAAATTCCTCGCGTTCGTGCTGAGGTTGGCTATCCGCCGTTGGTAACGCCTCTTTCCCAGATCGTAGGCACGCAGGCCGTGTTCAATGTTCTGACGGGTAAGCGCTGGAGCGTTGTTTCCAAGGAAATGAAAGATTACATTTGCGGTTACTACGGAAAGGCTCCTGGTCCCATGAGCCCAGAGGTGGTAAACCGTGTTGTGGGCGAATCCGACATCATGCTTGATCCTGATGTTGCTCCTGGTTCGCTGGTAACTACCACGTTCGCCGAGCTTGAAGAAGAAATCGGCGATCTGGCAAAAACTGAAGAAGACGTTTTGATGTACGCGCTTTTCCCGAATGAGGCTCGTACGTATTTGAGCAAGCACCGTACATCTGAAAAGGTCGATTTCCTTCTTGAAGAGGAATCGAGCAACACCAAGGAGGACGATTACGTGGATATCAATCAGATTCGAGAGCTCGTTCGCGTTGCCGAGGAAAGCGGCGTTGGCGAAATCGTAGTCGAGGAAGAGGGCGCTCGTATCGCAGTCCGCATGCCCGGCGCCGTTGCGGCCGCTCCTGCTGCCCCTGTTGCAGCCGCAGCTCCTGCAGCTGCTGCACCCGCTGCCGCTCCTGCCGCAGCTCCCGCTGCAGCCGCTTCTCATCCTGCAAATTGGTACTGCGTAACCTCTCCGATGGTAGGCACGTTCTATGCTGCTCCCGCTCCTGGCGAGCCTGCTTTTGTTCAGGTTGGCGACGAGGTTGCCGCAAACCAGACGCTGTGCATCGTTGAAGCCATGAAGCTCATGAATGAAATCGGCGCCGAAGAAATGGGCACGGTACGCGAGGTATGTGTTGAGGATGCAACTCCGGTAGAGTTCGGCACCCCGCTGTTCTACATCGAGCCCCACACGAGCCATGACGCTGTTGGTCCGGAGAGTGCATAAATGTTTGACAAGGTCTTAATTGCCAACCGCGGAGAGGTTGCCCTGCGCATCATGCGTGCCTGCAAGGAGCTGGGCATCAAAACCGTGGCGGTATATTCAACGGAGGATGCCGATACGTACCCCGTTCGCTACGCGGACGAAAAGGTATGCATCGGTCCTGCTCCTGCCAATAAAAGTTATCTGGTAATGCCTTCTATCATCGCTGCAGCGGTGAACACCGGCTGTCAGGCTATCCATCCGGGTTATGGCTTCTTGGCTGAGAATTCCGATTTCGCTCGTGCCTGCGCCGACAATGATCTGGTGTTCATCGGCCCTTCGCCTGAGTGCATCGATGCTATGGGCAACAAGGCTGCCGCCCGTGACACCATGAAGGCCTGCGGCGTTCCTACGGTGCCCGGCTCTGACGGTGTTGTCGAAACGGTCGAAGAGGCCCGTAAGTTCGCTGAAGAAGTGGGCTATCCGGTACTCATCAAGGCATCTGCTGGCGGCGGTGGTAAGGGCATGCGCGAAGTGCATGACCCTGCCGATCTGGAATCCCAGTTCATGGCCGCGAAGAACGAAGCTCTTGCAGCGTTTGGCAACGGTGATGTATACCTGGAAAAGCTTGTTCTTCGTCCGCGTCACGTCGAGGTGCAGATCCTTGCCGACAAGCACGGTAATCGTATTTCCTTGTGCGAACGCGACTGCTCGCTGCAGCGTCGCCATCAGAAGCTGCTCGAGGAAGCTCCTTCGCCAGCTCTGACCGAGGAAATCCGCCGTGCTATGGGCGTTGCTGCCGTTAAGGCAGTGCGTGCAACGGGTTACGAGAATGCGGGTACCATCGAATTCTTGCTCGATACGGACGGCAAGTTCTACTTCATGGAAATGAACACTCGTGTTCAGGTGGAGCACCCGGTTTCGGAGCAGATTACGGGCACCGACATCATTAAGGAGCAGCTGCGCATTGCTTCGGGTGAGCCCATCTCCTGTATTGAGCGTGCACCCTTTACGCCCTTTGGCCATGCTATGGAGTTCCGCATCAACGCTGAAGATCCTGAGCATGATTTCCGTCCGTGCCCCGGCAACATCACGCGCTTTGAGGTTCCCGGTGGTCCTGGTGTTCGTGTGGAAACCTACATCAAGCAAGGCGACCGCATCTCTCCGTATTATGATTCCATGGTTGCCAAATTGATCGTGTGGGGCATTGACCGCGATGAGTGCATCGCTCGAGGCAAACGTGCTCTGAGTGAGTTCTGCATCGAGGGCATCAAAACCACGATCCCCTTCCATTTGGAGGTTCTTGAAAAGGAAGCCTTCGTTGAAGGAAGGGTGTATACCGATTTCATCGAAACCGAAATGGGGGATGAATAATATGTCAGATATCAATACCGAAAGCATGGCAATCGCGCCAGGCGTTGTGGAAACGATTGTTACCCTCGCTGTTCGCGATGTTGCCGGCGTGGCATCGGTTGGTGCTGCACCTTCCGGGATCCGTTCCCTTCTTTCGTTCAAACAGTCCGCGCAGGGCGTGTCCGTCAACGTTTCTCATGACAACACGGTAGACGTTGCGGTTTCCCTTCGTGTCCAGTCGGGTCGCTCTTTGAACGAAATCGCCGATAATGTTCGCAAGTCTGTGGCTGATGCTGTTCTTTCGCAGGTTGGCCTCACGGTGTCACGCGTGGATATCCGCGTTGACGGCATCGCATTCCAGGATTAGTGGTGCTTGTGTCTAAAGCTTTTTCTCAGCACGAAGAACGCACCCTTGCTCGTAAGCATGCGCTGCAGCTTATGTATCAGGGTGAGATTCTGGAAAAGACTCCGCGTGAGCTTATCGATAATGGCCAGCTTGTTCCTGAAACACAGGGTTTGGGCGAGTATGCTCTGATGCTTCTTGACGGCGCCAAGGAAAACCTTGAAGCAATCGATGAGCTTATCGAATCTGCAAGCGACAACTGGACGCTCGACCGCATGCCTGTAGTCGACCGTTCGTTGCTTCGCCTTACCACGTATGAAATGCGCTACGTTGACGATGTGCCTGTTTCGGTATCTATCAACGAAGCCGTTAACCTGGCTAAAGAGTTTGGCGGCGACGATTCCCCGAGGTTCATTAACGGAATCTTGGGCCGTATCGCTATCCAGCTTGAAAGCGAGTAGGCATAATGGAATCACAGGCTCCTCAGACGTTCGAGGACATTAAGGCGCGCCTTGACGAAATCGTGGCGGCTGTCAGCGATGAGGAGCTTCCTCTTGATGAGGCTTTGAGCCTGTACGAGGAAGCGGTGGGCATCGGTCTTACCGCTTCTCGCATCATGGAAGAGGGGATTGCTGCTAAGGAAGCCGAATCCGCCGAGGCTCAAGCCTCGTCGGATTCGGGTACTTCGTCCTCGGACGAATAGGAGGAAGTGCCGTATGGCCCGCATACTTGACTCCATCGATTCCCCAGACAAGTTGAAGCTCCTCACCGATGAGGAGCTTTCCATATTGGCGCAGGAAATTCGCGAGGAGATCATTAACGTCACTTCCAAGACGGGCGGTCATGTCGCATCGAGCCTTGGGGCGGTTGAAATCATTTTGGCGGTTCATTCGCTCATTGATTCGCCCCATGACCGTTTTCTGTTCGATGTTGGGCATCAGTCGTATGCCCATATGCTCATCACGGGGCGTCTAAATGAATTCCCCACGCTTCGCCAATACAAGGGGTTGTCGGGTTTTCCGAAGCCTCACAGCAATCCTCATGATGTGCACCCTTCTGGCCATGCTTCCGACTCGCTTTCTGTAGCATGCGGATTGGCGCGTGCGCGCGATTTGCGCGGTGACAATCAAAAGATCGTGGCTCTTATTGGCGATGCTTCGCTTGCTGGTGGTATGGCCTTCGAGGCACTTAACGATATCGGCCAAGCGCAGACGCCGCTCGTTATCATTTTGAACGACAACGAAATGAGCATTGCACGCAATGTGGGCGCAATGGCTATGCACTTGGGCGCGCTGCGCGTTACGAGCAATTACCGCAAGAACCGCGATAACATGCAGGATTTTATGGAGAACTCTCTTGGTCCTGCAGGTAAGGCCATGGTGAAACTGGGCAAAACGGCAAAAGAGTCGTTGAAGCAGTTTGTCATGCCTGACACTATGCTTTTCGAGCAATTGGGTATTGTATGTACGCCGCCTGTTGATGGTCACGATATTCCTGCACTGAAACGGACTATCGGCCATGCGTTGGAATCCGATGTTCCTGTTCTGGTGCATGTGGTTACCAAAAAGGGTGCGGGCTATGGGCCGGCTGAGGCCGATCCATCCCGATTCCATGGTACGGGACCTTATGATATTGCTACAGGTGCCTCGCTGAAGGCTGCCCCCAAGGCCCTTACTTATACGCAAGCATTTACTAAGGCATTTGAGAAAGAAGCTCAGCTGGATAACTCCATCTGCGCTATTTCTGCCGCTATGGTTGACGGAACGGGATTGCGGCCCTTTGCGAATTCCCATCCCGATAGGTGCTTCGATGTCGGAATAGCAGAAGGTCATGCGGTGGGCATGGCAAGCGGTTTGGCGTTAGGCGGCCGTAAACCGGTAGTGGCCTTGTATTCCACTTTTTTCCAGCGTGCAATCGATCAGGCCATTATCAACGTGGCTCTCGAAAAGCTCAATGTTGTGTTTGCTCTCGATCGTGCGGGTTTGGTGGGTGACGACGGCCCCACGCATCACGGCATGTTCGATATGGTGCTTCTGCGGTGTGTGCCAAATATGAAGATCTTGGCACCCTCAAATGAAGCCGAGCTTGCCCATGCATTGCATACCGCTTTGAAACTTGATGGGCCTGTTGCCCTGCGCTATCCCCGTGGTGAAGCACCGGGTGTCCCTATGCCGGACGATGCCCTTATGATGAAACCTGGTAAGTCGCGTGAGGTTCGCGGAGGCACACAGGCTGCAATTCTGGCATTCGGCCGTATGGTCAACTATGCCGTTGATGCCGCTGAGTTTCTTTCGGAGCAAGGCCTTTCGGTGCGTGTTGTTGATATGCGTTGGGTAAAGCCTCTCGACCTTGAGGCAATTGCGGCAGCCGCAGAAACCGGGGTCGTGGTAACGGTTGAAGATGGCGTTCGTATTGGTGGAGCTGGCGAAGGTGTAGCAGAAGCCTTGGCGCTCATGGGCTCCACCTCAAAAGTTGAGGTTTTGGGCTTGCCTGACAGCTTTGTTGCTCAGGGTAAAGTGGATCAGCTATTTGCTGATTTGGGCATTGATGCCAAAGGCATTGCTCGTACCGTTGCGAATTTGCTTGGTGAATAGGCTGTTGTATACAGGTATTAGCCGCTAATAATGCAAGGGCCGTCCGGGCCCTTGCTTATTCTTTGGAGTGGAAGTGAATAACGAACAGAACATCAATGCTTGGCTGAGTGGCGCTTCGCTAGAAGTCGCTGAAACCACTTCGCGGCTTATGGGGGCAGTGGAAGAGCTTCGTAAAACGGAAACTATCTATCCTGCCCAAGATAAAATCTTGAACGCTTTGGCTTTTACAGCTCCTGAAGATGTGCGGGTGGTTATTCTGGGACAAGACCCCTATCATGGCCCCAACCAAGCAATGGGGCTTTCGTTTTCGGTTCCGGAAGACGAAAAACTGCCGCCAAGCCTGCGCAACATCTATAAGGAAATGGTTTCTGATCTTGGGTGTTCCATGCCTGAAAGCGGGGATTTGACCTCTTGGGCTGGGCAGGGTGTTCTCCTGTTGAACACGACGCTCACTGTACGTGAACATGCCGCAAATTCGCATGCAAAACTGGGGTGGCAGGTGTTAACCAATTATGTGATTGAACGGTGCTTCATGTTGCCGCAGCCTATTGTGTTTTTGGCTTGGGGCAGACATGCGGTAGCTCTTGTTGAAGATGCGCGCGCGAAGGCCGCTGACCAGGGCTCTGCGGGCTTGGATAACAAGCATATCCTCCAATCAACCCACCCTTCGCCTCTTTCTGCAAATAAACAGGGCGGGGAACTGCGTGCATTCATGGGGTCACGGCCCTTTTCTAGCGCGAACGCTTTACTTGCGCATTATGGTGAGAACCCGATTTCGTGGCAAAGTGTTTGCTAATGGGTAGCTTTGCAAAACCCTTTAATCGTGTTTTCTTTTTGCTGTGCGTTTTTGTAACTGGCTCCTTAGCCGGTGCCTTTGTTTGGCTGTTCTTTTTTCTCATGGATAAGGGCATTGCCTTTTTGTGGCAGACGCTGCCTGGTTGGATAGGCTCCGTTACTGCAGAACCGCTCCCTGCTCTATCCCAAGGTCCTTTTGGATTCGTGCCCTTCCCCTTGATTGTCTGTGTGCTAGGCGGGTTGGTAATCGGGCTGTACACCAAACATACGGGGGTTGAGCCTGAAGAGCTCAATGGCGTGATGGCAAAGGTCAAGCAAGATGGTCGTTATGACTACAGCCATATCGGCAAGCTTTCATTGGCTGCGTTGCTTCCGTTGTTGTTTGGAGGAAGCGTGGGGCCTGAAGCTGGCCTAACGGGTGTTATTGCGGGTCTATGTACGTGGGTGGGCGGTAGGATGCGCAAGTTTGGCGCCGACTTTCGTGCCCTTACCATTGCTGGTGCCCAGGCGGCGCTCACCGCGGTGTTCACCGCTCCGCTCTATGGTTTTGTGGCCCCGCTCTCCGGGACGGCTGATGGTGCACGCGGGGAAGAGAACATCACTCTTCCGAAAGCTCAGAAAACCGTGGTGTATCTTTGCGCTATTGCGGGAGCATTGGGTGCGTTCTTGGTTTTGGGCCAACTGGTTGGGGAAAACTCTGGTTTGCCGAGATTCGACGCGGTGGAAGTTGGCTCGTACGAACTGGTGCTGTTGTTGCCGTTGGCTTTGGCGGGTATGGTTTGCGGCTGGGTATTTCATGCCGCCAATAAGGGCACTATGCGCCTTTCGCGTGCTATGGGGAATTGTCCTGTGGCGAAAGCGGTGTTTGCCGGTGTGGTTTTGGCTATATGCGGTATGGCGTTGCCGTACACCATGTTTGCCGGTGAATCGCAGGCGCATTGCCTGATAGAAGAATACTCGGCTCTTCCTGCAGCTGTGCTTATAGCTACTGGTTTTGTGAAATGCGCTCTTACGCCAACGTGCTTGAATCTGGGTTGGCGCGGCGGCCATTTCTTTCCTGTGATCTTCTCTGGCGTTAGCTTGGGCTATGGTTTTGCCTTGCTTACGGGGGCAGCGCCTGCGTTCTGCGTAGCTGCTTGTACATCAGCGTTGATGGGGGCGGTTATGCGTCAGCCTATTATGGCAGCGCTGCTGCTGATGTTGTGTTTCCCCCTGAAGGGTGTTGTTGTGATGCTTGTGGCAGCGGTGATCGGGGCGGCTATTCCGCTTCCCAGAGCGTTTCAGCCTGAACAAGCAAACGATAAAGCGTAGCTCGAAGCCCCCTTTGAGTTTATGGCGAAATTAGCACTCGAGGCACTTTCTCGTGCTGGCAAATCGAAGTATGCATTATTAGCGCCTGAGCCACTGAGGTAATCTGTTGTTTAGTGGTGTTCCTGGTTCGGTAAAAACAATACGCCCCCGATTTCGTTCCAAGTGCCTCCCGTTTCTCGGTGTTCAAGAAACGTCGGGGTGCTTGTAGGGGAAATCGGGGGCGTTGTTGTTGGCAGTTGCGAAGTGCCTAGGCAGAGAGTTTGCACTCTTCTTGTTCGATGAGTTCGCGTGCATGCTCGATAGCGTCATCGATGTTGGCTCGGAAGTGTTCTTCACCTACCAGCTCAACAAAGCCAGCGCGACGCATGGTCTTCATGGGCTGTTCGTTCGCATGGCTGAAGATCAGCTTTACGCCGTTTTCGGTACAGTAGTCGTAGAGGTTTTCCAGGGCATTCATTCCAGATGCATCAAGCGACGGAACGCCGCGCATGCGGATGATCAGGTACTTGGTGAACGACTTTACCGAAATATCGGTAATGCGGTCGGTCATGCCAAAGAACATGGGGCCGTTGATTTCGTAAACGCGTACGCTCTTGGGCAATTCACGCAGATGCGTAACCTCGGAGTTTGCATCGCAGTAGTACTTCCAGCCTTTAACCTCGGTTTCTTCGCTGACCATCTTCATGAACAGTACGATAGTGATGATCATGCCAATGCCGATAGCAGTAACCAGGTCGAATGCGATGGTTAGGGTGAAGGTGAGCAAAAGCGTTGCCACGGCGCCCTTTGATGCGGTTTTGCAGAGGTGCGCGAAGTTGCGCCAGCCCGACATGTTGTAGGCAACCTGCAGCAGGATTGCTGCAATGGTAGGCATGGGAATCAATGCTGCATAGGGCATAAGGAATACCAGCATAAGTAGCAGGACAACGGCATGAACCATGCCAGAGATGGGGGTACGTCCACCGTTGTCGACGTTGGCGGCAGTGCGGGCAATAGCTCCTGTAGCAGGGATGCCGCCAAACAAGATAGAACCGATATTACCCACGCCCTGCGCAACAAGCTCCATGTTGCAGCGGTGATGCGAGCTGATCATACTGTCGGCAACAACGCAGGAAAGCAGCGATTCGATGGCTGCCAGCATAGCGATGGTGAAGCCGTTGGCAAGCTCTTCGCGGAAGAGTTCGGTACTGAGTTGGGGAATGTGCAGTTCGGGAAGCGCGCTGCTGATGGTATAGAGGTCTCCAATGGTGTTGACGTTCATGCCCAGCAGGTTCACCATGCCGATACCTACGAAAATGGCAATAAGCGAGCTGGGGATCTTCCTGCTGAATTTAGGCCACAGGAACAGTACTACCAGGCAAACCAGACCGACCAGCACCGATTCGGTATTAATGGTGGCGATGTTCTGTACAACCGCTTGAATTTTGTCGGTGGTTTCTACGGTAGGGGTGCCTGCAGGATAGGTAAGCCCCAACAGGTCTTTGATCTGACCGATAACGATGGTTACCGCGATGCCCGCGGTAAAGCCAGTGGTAATGGTGTAGGGGACGAAACGGATAAGTGCGCCAAGCTTAAACACGCCCATAAGGATGAGAACGACGCCTGCAATAATGGTGGCGGCAAACAGGCCATCGAGGCCATCGGTTGCTACGATGCCGGCAACGATGGTGGCGAAGGCCGCAGTGGGGCCTGAAATCTGAACGCGGCTTCCTCCCAGGAAGGCGATAAGGAAACCTGCGATGATGGCGGTGTATAAGCCAGCTTCGGGCCCGACGCCTGAAGCAATGGCAAGTGCGATAGAAAGTGGCAGGGCTACAACGGCAACCACGATGCCTGACACGATGTCTTTAGGAAGCTGCTTTTTGAGTTCTTCTTTGCTGCTGTGCTTGATAACGCTGAATAGAATCGGTTTGATCTTATCGTGCTGCATGGCGGGGTTTTCGTACTCCTGACTATCGTGTTCTAACATGCCCGTAAAAGAAACGTTCCACTCGAAGAGTGGAACGCACGTGCTTTCGCGTTGCGCGATTAATGCGAAAGCGCTTTATTCTATCGCGCTCGTTTGCTTTTCTTTGATTCAGCATAGGAAATTCAAGTGAACGCGTTCGTGACCTGGTTGAACGGTTTTCCATTGTCGATTTTTATGGAACGACGAAAAGATGCAATGAAATTCTGGCCTTAATGGTGCGGCAACTTGGTTATTAATTGACGTAAGGCAACGATGGGGTTTGCTCGTTGTTTGTCGAGTGTTGGGCGGAAGGGCAAAATCCGCCGAACGCGAAAACAAGGGAAAGAGCCACAAGCTCGCGCGTAGGGCACGGTGCTTGGGGGGCGCAAAGGGGATTGCAATGAGGGGAATTCAACCGCAGCGCAACGTCATTTTGGCGGCAGGCACGCTTGCCGCAATGGGCACAAGCTGCATCTACATGTGGAGCATTTTCAATAAGCCGCTCATGGCCACCTATGGGTTTAGCGCTTCAGAGGTTTCTATGGCGTATTCCCTGTTTTTGCTGACTACCTGCTTTTCCAGCATGCTGGCAGGTTGGTTGCAACAACGTATCCAACCTCGGTATATCGTGGTGTGCTCGGGCGTTTTGTTCGGGATGGGCTGGTTTCTTTCCGGGTTTGCGAGCAATTTGGTAATGCTCTATCTCTTCTTCGGCGGATTTGCGGGCGCGGGCAACGGCCTTCTATACAACACCATTGTTGCCGTTGTAATGAAGTGGTTCCCCGATAAACGCGGTTTTGCCAATGGTATATGCATTGGTGCAATCGGGCTGGGGCCGGTGTTTTTTGCTCCTTTGGGCAACTTCCTTATCGAATCATTCAGCGTTCAGATGGCATTCCATATTGTGGGAGTTATCTGGTTGGTGATTTACCTTACCGTGTCATGGTTGTTGCTGGTTCCCCCAGCAGGGTGGCAGCCTAGCATCCGCACGGAAAATAAAGAAGAGTCAACCGAGGAAAAGCCGTGCCGGGAGCTGAATCTTTCCGCAAGGCAGATGTTTCGGCAGCCGCTGTATTACGTATTGTTCCTGGTGATGATGGTTGCTTCCACTAGTGGCCTTATGATTACCGCTCACGCCTCAAATATCGGCCAGGAACTTGCCGGCCTTACGGCTTCGGAGGGCGCCGTGATGGTTGCCTCCCTTGCTCTGGGCAGCTGCTTGGGCCGCTTTGGCTTCGGAGCTTTGTCTGACAGCATTGGACGCTATAAAGCGTTGGCGCTTTCCCTTGCGGCCAACGCGGTAGTGATGCTGTTCTGCATCCATGCTGCTACCACATTCGTAACCTTCCTTGTTGCCGTTGCTGCGGTTGGCGCGTGTTTTGGCGGTACCATGAGCATCGTTCCTGCCATTGTTGGTGATGCCTTCGGATCGGTGAACTTTGGGCAGAACTACTCGTTTGTATACCCCGGATATACGGTCGCTTCTTTTGTTGGTCCCATGGCGGCGGCATCGGCCTTCGAAGCGGTGGGCAGCTATGCTCCAGCATTCACTATTGCCGGTGTGCTGGCATTGGTAGGTGTTGTGCTGGTGGTTGTTTGCTCCAGGCTGCAGAAGCGCTTGCTTGAGCGTTAGACTTTGCGTAAAAAAGGCGGCCCGAAGGCCGCCTGCAAATGCGCTATTTGAAGGAAACGTTGCCAAACTCAGAAAGCTTTAAGTTCGGGTTGTGCTCGATGCCGTAACGCAAGTTCCACTCGCTGGTAAACAACAGCAACTTTTCGCCACGCATGTTTTCTACACGATAGGTGTCGTGAGTAAGGTTCAGCTTTGGAACATCAACTTCTTCGGGATTTGCTACCCAACGGATAATCGAGTAGGGCAGACCTTGCCTTCGAACTTCGACATTGTATTCGTTTTTCAAGCGCTGTTCCAAAACCTCGAATTGAAGAACACCTACAGCACCTACGATAACGCTTTCCATGCCAGCACCAAGTTCGCGGAAAATCTGGATGGCGCCTTCTTGAGCAAGCTGCTCCATGCCCTTTACGAATTGCTTGCGTTTAAGCGTGTTTACCTGCGAGACCTTAGCGAAGATTTCAGGCGCAAACATAGGAATGGCGGGGAACTGCACCTTGTTCTTTGCAGCGCACACGGTGTCGCCGATAGAGAAGATGCCCGGATCGAACAAGCCCACGATATCGCCTGCGTAGGCTTCATCGACAATAGCGCGGTCGTCGGCCATGAGCGAAGTGCCGGTAGCAAGCTTCAGCTTCTTCTTTCCCTGCATATGGTAGGCTTCCATGCCTCGCTCGAACTTGCCCGAGCAGATGCGTACGAAGGCAATGCGGTCGCGGTGGTTCTTGTCCATGTTCGCCTGGATTTTGAACACGAAGCCCGAGAAGGATTCCGTCATAGGATCAACTGGCGTGTCGGTAAGGCAGTCGTTGTAGGCGCGCGGTGTGGGCGCCAGTTCCAGGAACCCTTTCAGGAAGGGCTCTACGCCGAAGTTGGTTAGGGCCGAACCGAAGAATACTGGCGAAAGTTTGCCGTTGCGTACGGCTTCCAGGTCGAGTTCGTCGCCTGCGCCGTCGAGAAGCTCGATATCGTCCATCAGGTTGTTGTGGTTGTCTTCGCCGATAAGATCGTCAAGGGCCGAATCGCCCAGTTCGGCTTCGATTTCCTGAACCTTCTTCGAAGAATTGCCGCGTCCTTCGCCGTCAAAGGCGATGACGTGGCGCGTGCGACGATCGAACACGCCACGGAAGTTGCGACCGCAGCCGATGGGCCAGTTCATGGGATACGTGCCAATGCCCAGCACCGTTTCGATTTCTTCCATAAGCTCAAATGAATCGCGGGCTTCGCGGTCAAGCTTGTTCACGAATGTGAAGATGGGAATATGGCGCAAGGTGCAAACCTTGAAGAGCTTCTTGGTCTGGGCCTCTACGCCCTTTGCGGCATCGATTACCATAACGGCGGCATCAGCGGCCATGAGGGTGCGATAGGTATCTTCGGAAAAGTCTTGGTGTCCAGGGGTATCCAGGATGTTTACGCAGCAACCATCGTAGTTAAACTGCAGAACCGAAGAGGTTACGGAAATGCCGCGTTCCTTTTCGATATCCATCCAGTCGGAAACGGCGTGCTTGGAGCTGCTTTTCCCCTTAACTGAACCAGCGGTTTGGATGCTGCCGGTGTATAAGAGCAGCTTTTCCGTGAGGGTTGTTTTGCCGGCGTCAGGATGGGAGATGATGGCAAAAGTGCGCCTTGAGGCGATTTCTTCTTGCATGCTTGACATGTGGTTCCTTCTGTTTGCTATGGAAAACCCTTTTTGCAGGGATATGGTTGCGATCTTTTAGATTAATGCAAGATGCCGTCTGCTCACAGGAAGAACCGTTGTTTTATATAGCCTTTACGGATTCTTGTCGCTGCTGCTTTCCAGAAGGCTGCGTTTGTCGTTGCCGAAGCGCGCTGCTTCGCAATTATTGGCATGGGAAACTCATTGGACATCCCGAAATCATTCAGCGATCTAGGGCTGAAAGCGTGCATTTTGCGGTACCTTTTAGAAGGTTTACAACCTCATCGATTGTTGACGGGAAGAAAGCGTAACTATGGGTATGGTTCTCTCTGAAGGCGAAATTGGCACTTTTCAGGAATGCGTTCGCCGTGATTTGCTCACGTATGTCAGCTATCCCTCTTTTAAGGGCGCTACTCGATGCTTTGCATATCCCCAGTTCTTGGTAGAAGACGAGACGCTTACGCTCCTTGAGGACAGCGCCTTCCCCGACAATGGCTGCCTTCCCATGGTTACGAGTCGTACTACTCCTCACGAGTTGCTTGATATGTATGGCAACGTTGTTGTTATGAGGGTGAACGACGAGCATCCTGGCCGTAATCGCAATTACCCAGAGAGTGAAGCATCGCGCTTCAATAGCATTATCGATCCTTTCTTTGCCAAGGGTGCATCGTCGGTTGAGTTCATGCCCCTTTCTCGGCATTCCCTTTCTGGTTCATTGGTGCAGGTGCTTGATATTCAAGAAATCGTTGATTTAACCCATGCGCAGGCGCAGCCGGTACATGTCCGCTCGGTTGCGTCTCTTCCTCAAACCAAGCTCGTCGTGGTTTCCCAGGGCAAGCTGGGCGCACGCAAGTACTATGGACCTTTTGAGGCAACCTGCGTTGAAGATGCTGCTGTTCAGCTGCAGGCAAGTAATTCCTATGATTTACGTATCGGCGTTTTCGATGAGAGTGAATTCGATTTCTCCATTGACCTTGTTGACGATCTGGGCAACATAGTTGCTCAATATATCAGCGCAGAAGAGCTTGATGCCCACGTAGCTGCCTCCGACAACATCTTTGATTGGATTACCGACAAAGATCTCCTCGATGCCCTGGGCAGGATTTCTCGTTCGGGCGAAACGCCCTTAACGAAGGGTCAAATGCGTGCTTTGAAAAGCGAGATTGCCTCTTGCCTTGATGAAGATGCGAAAATCGCCCTAACCCCTGAGCGCCGCGAGCGTATGTTGGGCCTACTTGGCACCTACGAAAGCTGGTCGACGCTTCCTGAATCGGTAAGGGATTCTGCCATCGAGAATGCCGACCCTCAGCAGTTGGCAGAATACGTGCTCTCTAATGAGCATTTCAGATCGTTCTATGACAAGGTTCTTGAAAGCGATCAGGTGCGTCAACGTGTTGAAAAGGAAAAGGCACAATATGCCGCGGAAGCCGCGGAGGCTCAGGCTGCTGCAAAACAGGCCCAGGAATCGCTGAGCCATGTGCAAGATGAGCTCAAGCGATTTGACGACGAACTCGATCTGCGTCGTAAGCGTTTCGAAGAAGAGATGTCGTCGCATGTCAAGATTGCCCAGGAGGAGCGAGACAAACTAGTTGAAGAGGTCCATGCTCTTAAGGAGCAAAAAGATAGTCTGGAACGTGGCAAGGAATCGGTGCAGCGCCAAATCGACGAACTGGTGTCTTCCTTTTCAGATGAAGAAGTTTTGATGGGCCGAGTCCTTGAGAACGCGGCATTGAAGCAGGTTGTTTCTACGGTAGGTGGAATGTCGGGATCTGAGCATGTGGGTGATGGCGGGGAGTGCCTCTACGCTGCTCCTTCCGCTGTGCCACTGCTTTCCGAGGAAGATGGGTCTGATGCTGGGGCTTTGCTTTCGAAGCTCGATGACCTTATCGGCGCGTCGTACGGCCGTGATATTCCCAAAAACGATCTTGCCAATGTGCTCATCTGCCTCACCCAGGGCTACATTACAACTCTTGCCGGTTTGCCCGGTACCGGCAAAACGTCTCTCGTGAATATCCTCGCTGAGGTTCTTGGCTTGAAAAATGCCGCTTCGAAGCGCTTTGTTGAGGTGCCGGTTGAAAAAGGCTGGACTTCCTACAAAGACTTTATCGGCTACTACAATCCCTTTAGCGAGTCGCTCGAAAAGTCCAATCCCGTTGCATTCGATGCGCTCTCGCTTTTGAATTCCGAATGCGAGCAGGGGGTTGCGGATAGCGATGCGGCACCGTATTTGTTCCTGCTTGACGAGGCGAACCTCAGCTCTATCGAACATTATTGGTCGCCGTTTTTGCGCGCCTGCGATTCCTTCCGTGGTGGTTCGTTCGAGCTTTCTTTGGGCGGAAACCACTCCTTCAAAGTTCCGAGCTACTTGCGCTTTATCGCGACCGTAAACTTCGACCATACAACCGAGGAGTTGTCGCCTCGTTTCTTGGACCGCAGCTGGGTGGTTACCCTCGATCCGCAAGCCTTAGATTTGGATGACCTTGGCGATCCCTTGGTTCCCTTCAACTACAAGGACGCGAGTGTCTATTCGTATCAGGCTCTTCAGGCGGCTTTCGGCCCAAGGAGCAATGCCTTGTTAAGCGTTGAGCTTGAAGCGAAGCTGAAGGAAGTGGTCGAGCTATGTGCTCGCCATCGCTACCCCGTAAGTCCGCGCAGCCAGAAAATGATGCTTTCATACGCTTGCACAGCGGCGAGCGTTATGGATTGCTCGTCTGCGCAAACTCAATATGCTCCCGTTGATTACGCCATTGCGCAAAAAGTGCTTCCGGTTCTTTCGGGTACCGAAGAGCGCTTAGGGGCTCTGCTCGAAGAACTTTCCTTGGTAAGCAATCTTCCGTTGACCAAGGCTCGTGTCGATCACATGCTTGAGGCTGGCGAAGACAGTGGCTACTACCAGTACTTTGCGTAAAGGCTCTTACAATTGGGTGCTGCGTTTGGTGGATGCGTCAAGCAGCGACCGCGTTGATTTTCCTCTGCTCGAAAACTATGCACCCGCTTCCTTGGACCTTGCCGCAGAAGGCATCGTCCATGAATCGCATAGGTATCGTGCTCTATTGGCTACCGATGCTCCTCTCGGCTCGTCCGAAGAGGAGAGCATCTTATGGTCGGTCAACGGAGAGGAACCTATAGCTCTTTGCGCCCGCGTGGTCGCTAATCATATTGAAGAAGTCCACGGCTCCCAGCTGCATCTTTACCAGCTGCATTTTGAGAAGGGAGATGAGTGGTTTCCTTTTTCTATGACCTACGGCTTCGCATCGGTCTCCCTTCAGGTGGGTCTGGCCGGGGAAGGTCTGCGTGCTCTCTCAACGAAGGACATCGCTTGTGCTTGCGACAAGGATGACCAAGAGGCTTCCGTGCTGGGTATGGTTGACGCCTTGATCTCGGGAAGTGATGACGAGGCGGTTCGATGGATGTTCGGCGAGGGTCAAGCTCGAGAAAGCAGATATGCCTTGGTGGAGTCGGGCACGGTTTCCGATTCCTCTGAATCGCTTTCCTCGTTTCTTGCTCTTTGCGAAAGGGCGGTTCGCGGATACGAGGCAAACCTCAATTATTTCTGCACCCATGCTCATTGTCGTACCGTGAAGACAAACGTCATGGTTTCGCCTCTTCAAATGCGCCGTTTGGGGCGCGAGGAATTGCTCTGGTTGGCGAGCAATCCTGATGTGCTTCACGCAACGGACGCGAAAACGCCCTTACGTATTAATGGCAGGTATGTTGTTCCCGCCCGTATGCGGACCGAGCGCCCCAGGAAGACATTTGACACCAAGGAGAATCGAGCGCTTTTGTCCTATGCCGAAGAGATTGCTGCGGCGCTTGGCCGCATCATCGAGGGAGCGCAGGATGATATTGTCCGTATCGAAGCTATGATCAGTCGCTTGGTGGGGCTTGATGATGGCGAGGGCCTGATCCCGGCGCTCTTGATGTTGAGGACGTGTTTTGAACGAGAGCAACCTCTTTTGCGCAAGGCCATTGCCCTCCGCAAAAGAATGCGCAGCATAGCCAAGGCGCTTGATCGTGCGCTGCCCGATGTGCGCTGTATTCGCTATCGTCTGCCGAAGCGAACCAAGACATTCCAGGAAATCCCTGCTTATGCCGAAATCCATGCCCTCATGCGAGCATGGGATACGTTTGGCGAATTTCAAATGCAGCGTGATGGCATGGTTCTGCACACCTGGAAGATGGACAAGCTCTACGAATATTATGTGCTCTACGAACTGCTATCCGCTTTGCATGGTAGAGGGTTTTCGCCTAACAGTTCATTGGATGCTAACCCTATTGAGCAGGCGCACTATAGCCTTGACTCGCGGTATTTTCAAAATGAAACCCAGGTCGCAACGGTCTTTCGCCTGGTTCGTGGCGATGAGCGTATAACGTTGTATTACCAGCCGGTTATTTATGGCGACGAGCGTGAGGAACATGGTATTTCCCTGCATCGAACCACGTTGACCTCTGCAGGTTTCGATTCTTATTGGACGCCTGATTACCTCATAGTCCACGAATCATGCGAAGGCACAAGGACGCTCGTGCTCGACGCCAAGTTCCGCAAGGTGTCAGCGGTGAAGTTCGATGGCTCGGAAAACGATGCCAAGAGTTGCATGTTGGAGTGCTTGCGCAAATACAAACTGGAAACGTGTGGCGTCAAGGGTGCTTCGGTGGATGCCCTGTGGTTGCTGTGCGGTAGGACGCAATCGTACTATTTAGAGAGTTTGCAGCAGTCATCGTGGGCTCTGAAGCAGCGTTTCACGCCTGACGGCATTGCTGCGGTAGCTCCCGGGGCAAATGCGTTGTCTGAGTTCCTCGATGTTGTGAGAATCGGTATCGAATAGGAATGGTTGCGTAAACCTATTCTGAATAGTGCGCCATCTGGTCTTTTACGTATCCGACGAGTTCTTCTTTGTAGCGTCATTGCATACGAAAGGAAGTGCGTCCGCTGACGCACTTCCTTTACGGCAAAAGCCCCGTCTTGCGTGGTGCCTGAGTCCATCCCTGGCTGTTAATAGAGGTGGTTTGCGGTTTGCAAGGCGGGGCTCGTCTGTCTATTCGGGAAGGTTGTCCTTCCAGGCTTTTAAGTCGCTGGCGGGAATTGTCATAATGCGTACCATTTCGGAAGCCTTATGGAATACTTCATCTTTCAACCCGTCGTCGTAGAGAACGGTGTGCACGATAATGGCCTTTGCGAGTTCGAGCGTGTTTGCAGACTCGTTTACTTCCCAGAAGTCCTTGATAAAATCAACGCTCTCAAGCAGCCCTTCCCAACATTCATCGCTCATGTCGCTCCAAGAGTGGAAATCGTCCCTTTCGCAGCGGTGGGCCTCGTCAACCATGACGATGGCGGGGTTTTTGATCCTTCGCATGCCTTCAAGCGTTTTATCGTTGCCTTGCGAAAGGGGTTTGCCATTTGCGTAGGAATCGAACTCTTCTTTGGTGGGCAGCAGTTGCCGCAAGGGTTCAACGAGTTCGATCATGGAGCTTGCGTTGTCCAGATAGATATCTGATCCTTTGAACTCCTTTAAGCGCTCGGCGCGAAACCTTGCTTGCCGGTCTTCGAGGGCTTGGGATTCTGCATGCTCAAGAAGCTGATCAAGAGTGCACTTGTTCTGGTTCGGGTTCATAGGTGCCTCCTTAAGCGGCGAAGAAATCGGTGTTTATGGCGATGCCTTCGTTGGCCAGAGCCGCTTCCTCTTCAAAGCGGAGCTTGAATTGGCCATCTTGGCTTATTTGATGTTTGCATTCGCAAATAGCCTGAAGAAAGGGGTACTCGGGGTGTTCCTCGAGACGGTAGGCGTTGTCGCGCACGCCGCGTTTGCCTCGTTCGAAATACCACCAGGAATCAGCGGGCGTTTCGAGCAGGGCGAACGCTGGTTTGTTGGCCCTGAGGCTGAAGTAGCGGGCGGTTGCTTCGTCTTGGACCGCTAGAAGCAGGTGGCGGTCGCAATTGCCGATAATGGAGTTTGCGGTAGCCGTGTCGTATCGCGCCTCGAGCTGGCTTACGGTTTGACAGATGATGGTCGCGCTGATTTCACGGCTTCGAATAACCGCAAGCACGTCATCAATATGGGGGAGATTCAAATTCGCGAAATCGTCCAAGATAAAGCGAACGGGAACGGGGAGCTTATGGTCGGCGTAATCGTGATCGGCGCTGGCGCATAAATGAGTGAAGGCCTGCTGGACAAATAGGCTTGTTAGCCCCTCGAGGCTGTGATCAAGGTCATCGACGGTAACGAACAGGGCTCGTTTTTCGCGCCCGAATGAGCTGAAATCAATGCGATTTGGATTGCTGTACGAATCCAATGCACCCTGGAAGCCGAAAGGCAGAAGATGCGCAGCGATGATGCCCATAATGCTTGAGTGCATTTTCTCTGCGCCGCACGTGGCCTTTGATCGGTTGTAGAGGGAGACAGCGTAGCTGCCGGGATTGTGCTTCTCCAGGTCAACGAATAGGTTCTGGATTACGCGGCCTCCCTTTTCGAAGAGCTTTATAACGGAAGCCATGCTCCACTCGTCTTCGGGAAGTGCTTCGAATACGTAGGCAATATAGCTTGAAAGATAGTTGGCTGCGGCAAGCCCCCAAAACGGATCGGATTTTTGCGCTTCCTGGGGGCAGATCGCGCTTGCAATAGCGATGATGTCTTGCTGGTTGGGCCTGCCATCTTGGAAGCGGACTTGGTGTAACGGGTCGTAGCCGCAAGTTCCGCCCATGGTGGTGAAGTTTAGCTGATCTACTTGGTAACCTTGCAGCGCAAGAAAAGCGCCCATTTCATCGTAAAGGCTCCCCTTGGTGTCCAGCACGATATACGAACCGTTGCATTGCATGAGGTTTGGCTTGAGGTGGTTTCGGGTTTTGCCGCTTCCGGAACATCCCAGCACCAAGATGTTGTTGTTCATGCCTGTTTTCCAGCTGTCGGCATCTGCGCTGTGGTGCTCGGTGAGCACAATGGTGCCTTGGTATGCTTCACGGGCGTTGTTTTCGGCGAAATTGTTCATGTTCGTGTGTTCTCCTTAGTTGATGTGCGCAGTCTGGGACTTGCTCGCAGACTTCATGTGCTATTTGGTATCTACAGGCTCGTGATGATGCGGTCGGCCAAGCCCGCCTCTATGGCTTCCTCGGCTTCGAAATAGGTGTCTTGGGCGGTGAGCTCGAACACTTTGTCGAGGCTCATCCCGGTGTGCTGCGACAAAACCTGGGCGGTGATGTCGCGAATGCGCATGAGGTCGTCCGCTCGTGCTTTGACCGAAAGTGCGCTTCCGCCAATGCCTCCGCCGATGAGGGGGTCGTGAATCATGACGCGGCTGTGGGGCAGCATTTCGCGTTGGTCTCCCGCGATGAATAGCAATGCTGCCATACTTGCTGCCATTCCGAGGCATACCGTGTGAATCGGGCAGCTGACGGCCTGCATTACGTCATACAGCGCAAGGCCGGATTGAACTTCTCCGCCGGGGCTGTTGATGTAGAGGGTGATAGGCAATTGCTGGTCTTCTTTCTGAAGATGCAGAAGGCAGCGAATAGCGGTTGAAACCGAGCCAGCGTCAATTGCGCCAGTGATTTCTATTTCGCGAGAAGCGAGCATTTCGTCTCGTATGTCGTATAGACGCAGGCCATCCGAGGTTTCCTGCATTACGAGTGGGGAATAGGTTGATGTTTGGTCCATGATTTAGTCCTTTCTTTTGGGCATGGCTGAGCCATGCATAGGTGGGTGGTATGCGGTTTTCAAGCTGCTGCAAACTCGCCGGAAAGGAATAGTGGCGTGAAGCTTTGGTTTTGGACGTGCCAAACTAAAGCCACGGCATCGGTGGATGCATCAAGGTACGCCGAGACAAGCTCGGGATAGGACCGAGCTAGGCCTGAACAGCCAAAGCGAAAAAAAGATGCACGTATCCCTTGGCGGGCTGCATATCTTTTTTCTTATTCAGTTGTAGTGAAGTATGTAAGTCGCTGAAAAATGCTCCGATAATCACGGAGGGGCCGACTTGTCGCTCTTTGAATGCGACTAAAAAATGGGCGTTAGCCCTCGGGTGCAAAGCAAGTGTAACACATGCTGGATGCGTAATGTGGGAAATGCGTGGTACACCGTAAAAAAAGAAATATGGTATAGCGCCCCAGCAGCCCTTCCGCTTCTGTATCCGGATTGCGTTTTAGGGCGAAGGAAAATCTTGTTGCATTGAGACTATTTGGCTAGGCTTTGCCTGGCGAAGTCAATGCGATTAGGGTTGCTGTACGAATCTAATGCGCCCTTGAAGCCGAAATGCAAAAGGCGTGCAGCGATGATACTGGCAGTACGGTCTACTCTCGATACTTTTTCATGGTAAGAGCCGGCATGCCGAAGTGCTTTGCTGTGCTAGAGCTCTTGTTTTCGCACGCTAAGGGGCATTCGATAAAATGGAAGCGCTTGAATGAACCAAAGGAGGAACGCCGTGGCCTTTTTGCCGGTTACGCGTAAAGAAATGGAAGAGCGCGGATGGGACCAGTGCGATTTTGTGTACGTCTGCGGCGACGCTTACGTGGACCATTCTTCCTTCGGCATGGCTATCATCACGCGCTTGCTTGAGGCGAATGGCTACAAGGTGGGCATTATTGCGCAGCCTGATTGGCATGACCCCGCCAGCATTGATGTGTTCGGCGAACCTCGCTTGGCGTTTTTGGTCAGCGCGGGAAACATGGATTCTATGGTGTGCCACTACACCGTTGCAAAGAAGCATCGAAATCGCGATTTCTATTCCCCTGGTGGGGAAATGGGCTTGCGTCCCGACCATGCATCGGTGGTCTACGGCAATCTAATTCGGCGTACCTATAAAGATACCCCGGTTATTATGGGCGGCGTGGAAGCCTCGCTGCGCCGGCTGGCTCATTACGACTACTGGTCCGACAAGCTGAAACGATCGGTGTTGCTCGACGGCGGAGCCGACATGATCAGCTATGGGATGGGCGAAAAATCGATTGTTGCTATCGCTGATGCCCTGAACGCGGGGATCCCTATTAGTCAAATCACCTGGATTGAGGGCACGGCATTTCGCTCCCATGATCTTGAGGGGGTGATGGACGGGTACGTTTCGCTGCCTTCCTTCGAAAGCATGCGCGCAGACAAGCTGAAATATGCCGAAAGCTTCCGTTTGCAATACCGTAACCTTGATCCGTTCAGCGGCAAATGTTTGGTTGAGCCCTACGAGCAGGACAACCTGTACGTTGTTCAGAATCCACCGAGCACTCCGCTTTCAACTTCGGAATTCGATGCGGTGTATCGTTTGCCGTATGAGCGAACTTATCACCCCATGTATGAGTCGGCTGGTGGCATTCCTGCAATCAGTGAAGTGAAATTCAGCTTAACCAGCAATCGAGGCTGTATTGGCGAGTGCTCTTTTTGTTCCTTGGCGTTCCATCAGGGCCGCATTATTCAAAGCCGAAGTAAAGAAAGTCTGGTCGAGGAAGCGAAAGCCATCATTCAAGACCCCGATTTCAAGGGATATATCAACGATGTGGGCGGTCCGACGGCGAACTTTCGAAAACCCGCTTGCCCCAAGCAACTCGACAAAGGTGCGTGTCGCGGGAAGCGTTGTTTGGCGCCGAAGCCTTGCAGAAGTTTGCAAGTGGACAATCGCGATTACCTAAATGTGCTGCGCGAGCTGCGCAGCTTGCCTGGGGTCAAAAAGGTATTTGTTCGTAGCGGCCTGCGGTTTGACTACGTGCTTCTTGATAAGCATGCCGACGAATTCATCGACGAGCTATCCCAGTATCATGTTTCGGGGCAACTCCGCTTGGCGCCAGAGCATGTGAGTGACGAAGTGCTTCAGGTGATGGGGAAGCCCAGCAACGATACCTACCAGGAATTTGTGCGGCGCTTTGAAGCAGCCAACAAGAAGCTTGGGCTCAAGCAGTTTGTTGTGCCGTATCTTATGAGTTCCCATCCTGGTTCTACCCTGAAAGAGGCCGTGGAGTTGGCTGAGTTCTGCCGCGATATGGGCTTTAACCCTGAACAAGTGCAGGATTTCTATCCCACGCCTAGCACCATTTCCACGTGTATCTATTTCACGGGGGTTGACCCGCGCACTATGCAAGAAGTGTATTGCCCACGCACGCCCCATGAAAAGGCCATGCAGCGTGCGCTCATCCAATATCGAAATCCAAAGAATCGCAAGCTGGTTATCGAGGCTCTGAAGGCGGCTGGCAGGGAAGACCTTATTGGGTACGACGAGAAATGTCTGGTACGTCCCGATAAAGGCGGGGTACGTAAAGCGAATAATCAAGCCAAGAGCGCCAAGGATCAACGCGGCAAGCGGCGAGGAGGCGACTCTGCTGCGGGGCCTCGCTCGAAGGGAACGGCTGCCGATTTTGACTCTAGGGGCAAGCGTCAGCATGGTAAAAGCGCTGGTTCCTTACAGCGTGGTAAGTACGGCGAAAGGGGTGGAGCGCCTGGTTCTGGCGGAAAGGAAAGCGGGGGTAAGCCTCAACCTGCTTCATCTGGGCGCACTCGTTCGCGTAAGGATGCTCGTTTCGATAAGGAGGGGAAGGTAAGCCCCTCAAGAAGCTCGTTTAAACCGCAGGGCCGTGGACCGAACAAGGCCGCTGGAAGCAAAGGCGGCATCCGAAGGCAGGGATCGAAACGCTAGTCTTTGGGTGTTGATCAGCGTTCGCCCCTTGTTTGATCTGCGGGATTTCCTGTTTTCGTTTGAGCCACTTAAGCGTGGGCAAAGAACCAACGCCGTTCAATACTATGAGAGGCCGCCTTTCTTAGCCGAAAGGCGGCCTCTTTGGGTTGCATCGAGTCTTATGCGTGAATGCCCTTAGCGGGGGCTAGAGGTAGGTTACGGTGTCGTTGAGGGGTTTGCGGCTGGCATGGTTCGGCAGCGGCTTTCCATCTTCTGCGGCGTAGCCCAAGTCGAGCATCATCAGCACTTCTTCGTTTTCGGGAAGCTCGAGTTTTCCTGCTACTTCCTCTGGGTTGAAGAAGTTCACCCAGCAGCTGTCTACGCCAGCGTTCTTTGCAGCGAGCAACATGTGCGTAGCCACGATGGTGGCGTCTTCGATGCCGGAATCGCGTGTTCCGCCAGGATAGGTGAAAACGTTTTCCTTGTTGAAGGCTACGACAAGTACCGTGGTGGCGCCGTAGCGACAAGGGGTAAGCTCATCGATAAGGGCGAGCTTTTCGGGCGATTGCACCACGTAAACATGCTGTTCTTGCAGGTTTTTTGCGGTGGGTGCCACGCGCCCTGCTTCCAGGATAGCTCTCAGAGCCTTTTCGGTAACGGGCTCGCCGTTGAACTTCTTGCAAGAGTAACGATCTTCAACTACTTCTTTGAATTCCATGACGGGCCTTTCACTAAGAGCTTTACAGGTATGAACATAGCGTTTTTGATGTCGCAAGAAACCGCTTCATCTGCCACTTTATATGAAAATCATAAATATTATAGGTTTATCTGGTGCTATAGCATTAATTTCATGAATGGGTTTAGGGTTTCAATCCATCAAACAAATTGATGAAGCGTCCAACAGATACCCTTTGCCATGCGCAGATCGGGTTCTTTGAAATGGTTCCCAGGATTAGATTCAAAAAAGGTTTCTACGCCCTTTTCCTGGAATGACGAAACCACGCTTTTCGTTCCCTGCGCAACGGTGCGCAGAAGGCGGCTGGGTGTTTTTGCTTCTTTCGAGCCAAGGGAAAAATAGGCGCACAAAGGTTTCTTTGCAAAGGCATTCGTTGATACGTATTCACTGAAGTCGGGGTACCACAGCGAGCCCGATGCGCTTGCAAGGGCGTCGAAGAGGGTGGTGTTGAATGGCGTCCAGGTGGCGAATAGCCCTGCTAGGGAATAGCCGGCAATGCAGCGATGCTGTGGCGTTATTCCGAGATGCTGCTCGGTTTGAGCGACTGTCGTCTCAAACCGAGCAAGGTACTGCTGGGCGTTTCCCTCGAAAGGCTTATCTTCTGCGAAAAGGCCTTCGCATCTCCAAGGTGTTAGAGAATCGTTCCAGTTGGGGGTCAGAATAGATATTAGGGTAAAGGGTGGGCAATGCAGCGATTGGCACTGCTCCCAAACTCCACTGCCGTTTCCTTTGGGGCTATGTAGATACACCACAGGATCGTAAGACACCAGTGTGTTGCCACTAGAGTGGATCGATATCGTTTGCCCAGCTATTTCTACTGTTTGTTCCATGGCTTCATGATATCGGATTTTTACTGCCGCCTGTTCGCTGGTGGCCCTTCCAATAAAAAACAGCGTTGGAAGATTCCAACGCCGTTTTGCAATGCTTGAGCTATGCCTAAACGAGCTTGCCCTTGCTGTGGTCTGCCATGTGTTGGATAAGCTGAGCGACCCAGCCATGGAAGTCTTTCTTTCGAGAAACGAGCTTGCCGTCTACCAGCTCTTGGTAAGAGACCTTCACCTTTTCATAACGAGTATTAACGGTGGGCTCTTCGTGGGTGAAGCAGCTTTCGGTTTCCTTCTTGGGCACCAATCCGATAAGAATGGTGGGGTTGTACATAACGTGGGGATTGTCGTTTTCGTCAAGGTAAGCGAACAAGCTCTTGGTTACCCCGATTTGATTCGCATGCACGCATGCTGCGCCTTCAAGTGAAGCCAAGGTGTCAAGCAGATCCTGCGCCACGGCAGCGTCTTCGGCGGTTGCTTTTTCGCAGGGCGTGCTGAGCAGCGCCTCGTCGGTGGTGAATTCTTTTATGCTCATGGTTGGTCCTTTAATCGATGGTTTAAGCCATTGAATTTTGCCGTTCTATTCTATCGCATTGAAACGAAGCGATGCTCGCTGGCTCCTTGCTGGTGCATTCGTTTGAACCCGGGAAGTGATGTGGATATCTTTCAGGAAAGATTCGTTCAGCGTGGCGTTTTTCCGGGGAAGAGCTGCAGTTGGGAAACGCAGATGCCAAGCAGGATAACGGCAACGCCCAGCCATTCGATGGCGTCGATTGGCGATCCGAGCACGATCATCGCCACAAACAATCCAGCTGGCAGCTCCGATGCAGCCAGCACCGAAGATAGTCCAGCGGGCAAATGAGGCGTTCCCATGCTTAATAGCAGAATTGGCAGGAAGAACCCGCAGGCTCCGGCAATTAAGCCCAGAGGGGCAATGCCCTGTAAGAGCACGCCTGAAACGATGAAATTAGGGCAGATGAGGTGCGACATAATCACCGCGCCGCCGCAGACAATCAAACCTCGCTGAGCTTGCGAGCATCTTGGCTGTATCTGGCCCGACAGTGCTAAGAATGAAGCGCAGCTTACGGCGGCAAGGAGTCCGGCTGCGATGCCCCAAGGGTTGCAACTTGAAAGATCGGTGGCATACAGACCGCTGGCGAACACCGTTCCGAATACGATGATTGCCGCCGATATCACCTGGCTAAGTGCGGGTGGCCTGCGCGTCATGATTACTTGAATCACCGTGCCTATCCAGGTGAATTGGAATAGGAGGGTTAGGGCCAAGGCAACGGGCAACTCGCTCATAGCGTAGGTGTAGAAGATGGATGTAATGCAGGTTACAGCGCCGATGCCAAGAAGCTTCAGCGTGTTGGTGCAGCCAAGTTTTTCCCATTTTTCTCCTCGGGTGCGATTAAAGAGGAGAAATACAGCAAACAACGCGAAGCCCGCCCACATTTGCGCGGCGGCAATTTGTGCGGAGCTGAACCCCCATGCGTAGGAAAGCTTGTAGCAGGTGGCGTTGAAGCCGTAGCAGGCACCACCGAAGAACACCAAGATGGCGGCTTTGGTTCGAGTGCTCGCATCAGCTGCGGCGGTAGCAAATGGCTTATGCTTGGGAACATTCTGAGACAACGTGAACTCCTTCGGGCAATCGTTTCGCTGCATTCAAAAGTGAAGGCAGCTTTGCGGTTGCGTGGCGAAAAGGAGACGAAGGGCGTCTGGAAAAGTCCACGCTTTGGGTTTATCAGGCTGACTATTCTAGCAAAGATAATGAATGCGGGTCATTCAGGCCATATTGGCAAACTCTTGATGGCAGGCGCCCCATCAACCATCGAATCGATGCAGATGCGCTCATCTGTTCTATCTAGATAACTGCTTAGCTAGCGCTTAACCATTTCGTTTTTGTTTTCCGTAGTATTAATACGTTCAAAACAAATCTCCAATGCTTGCAGCGTACAATCTCTAACGTGAGAGTTTGCCCTGTTTTATAAACTGGGCTTGATTAGAAAGGAAGCCGAATGATTCGAGTCGGTATCTTGGGCTACGGAAATCTTGGCAAGGGTGTTGAGCTTGCCGTTCGTCAAAACGATGATATGGAACTGGCGGCTGTATATACGCGCCGTAATCCCGAAACCGTAACTATCGCTACTCCTGGCGTTCCTGTCCGCTCGGTTTCAGACCTTGAAACGGGCAACGAGGATATTGATGTTTTGATCCTGTGCGGCGGCAGCGCAACCGATCTGCCTGAGCAGACGCCGAAGTACGCTGCTCTGTACAATGTGGTAGATTCCTTCGATACCCATGCGAAAATCCCTACTCATTTTGCCAAGGTTGATGAGGCAGCTAAGGGTGCTGGCAAAACTGCCCTGATCTCTTGCGGCTGGGATCCCGGCCTGTTCTCCTTGAACCGTTTATATGCAAACTGCATCCTGCCGGAAGGTGCCGACTACACCTTCTGGGGTCGTGGCGTTTCCCAGGGGCATTCCGATGCGCTCCGTCGTATTCCTGGCGTCGCTGATGCTCGTCAATACACCATTCCCGTTCCTGAGGCACTGGAAGCGGTTCGTTCAGGCTCTAACCCTGAGCTCACCACGCGCGAAAAGCATACGCGTGAGTGCTGGGTTGTTTTGGAAGAGGGCGCTGATCCTGCTGAGGTAACCAAGCAGATTGTGGAAATGCCAAACTACTTTGACGAATATGACGTTACCGTGAACTTCATCAGTCAGGAAGAGCTCGATCGCGATCATGCTGGCCTTCCTCACGGGGGCATGGTTATCCGCACCGGTAAAACCGCTGGTGGCAAGAACTGCAAGATCGAGTATTCGCTTGATCTTGAGTCCAATCCCGAGTTCACTGCTTGTGTGCTGGCTTGCTATGCTCGTGCTGTTGCTCGTCTTTCTGCTGAGGGCAACCATGGTTGCAAAACGGTATTCGATATTGCGCCGGCTTATCTTTCTGCGAAGTCTGGCGAAGAGCTGCGCGCTCACATGCTGTAAAGCAATAGTCAATCAGCGAATTGCTAAAAAGTTAGGGGGAATGCGAAACTTCGCATCCCCCCTTTTTGTTTGGGGTATGTTCATGCCCTAGGCGATGACGGGTTCGATCCCTTGAACGTAAAGATGTACGTCATCAACGGTAAAGGCGATATCGAACCCTGCGTAGGCAAGATGATACGTGCGTTCGGGTTCATGCTTGCTGCCCGCGCGGCGTGGGTCCTGCCCCAGCACCTCAAGGAGGCCTTCGTGCTTTTCTTCAGGAATGGCCTGCAACAGTTTAGCGGGGCAGTGAACGGTGAGCTCTTGCCAAGGCGTTTCGTCTATGAATCCGCCTTGCGCGTCGGGGTGGCAATCGGCAAAGGGAATGTAGGGCTTTATATCGAAAATAGGCGTACCATCGCGCAGATCGGCGCCCGAAACATGAATAATCGGGCCGTTTTCAGTGAGCTCTATGCGCTCTAGCTTTACGCAGGTAAGCCCGATGGGATTAGGGCGGAAGGGGCTACGGGTGGCAAACACCCCCATGCGTTTGGTGCCCCCTAGTCGTGGTGGCCTAACGGTCGGATACCATTTTTCTGAGGTACCTCGTTTGTTTTCGGTTTGTACATCGTTGGCTATATCGGCGGCGGTGCCTCCAGGGGTTCCATTCTCGAACTCCCAGATGAGCCATAGGTACGTAAAGCCTTCCATTCCCTCAACTGCTGAGTTCAGGGCGAACTCCGGTTCGAAGACGATGGTTCCCTGCAAGTGCGGTGCAAGGAAGCTGTTTCGGGGAATGCCGAATTTCTGCGGCATGTCGGTGTGGATGTGAGCGATTGGTTTCATGGTTGCAATTCTACCGCATAGCAAAGAGCGCTTTTGTTTGCCGCGGCTCTGGCTATTCGGCTTGTTGCAGTTGATTCATGGTGATATCGGTTTCGCAATGCGGTGCGATGCCCTGGAACCCAAGTGCATTTTTGAGCTTTCTGATCTCTGGTATGACTGTTTCGTTTCTGGGAAAATTTGCAGTATAGGTTTGGGAGATACTAGGGGGTCGTTATGGAACAAACAGACAATATCGAAGCGCTGATGGAACGCATCAAAGAACAAGAAACCATGTATGAATTCGATCGGATCGATGAAGAGCTTGCGCTTCAGATGGGCTTCTACGTGGTTCGCCGCGCACGTGAAATGGGCAAGCCTGTTGCAACGCGTATCACGCTGAATCGTCGTACATTGTTCTCGCTTTCGATGGCAGGAACAAAACCCGAGAGCGATAACTGGCTTCGCCGTAAAGAAAATCTTGCTTACGCTACCAACCAAAGCTCATATTTTTGGGAGTGCTGGTGTGAACAGGGACTCCATCCCTTCGAATGGCGCGGTATGTCATATGAAGATTATGCGCCAGCAGGCGGTTGCTTCCCCTTGTGCATAAAGGGCGCGGGCATGGTGGGCACCTTGGCCATTTCGGGGATGGCAAGCCATGAGGATCATGCATTGGCGTTCGAGACTGTTGAAAAGGCCGTGCGTGGTGAATTGGGCATTGATGTCTCTGGCCTGATGTAGGGCAGCCAACCGAGTTTGCGAGGCCCGGCGAAGATGATTCTTCGTCGGGCCTTTTCTGTTGTATGGACCCCCCAGTTGGTTTTGGCGGAATATTTGGGTGCCTTCCAACAGGGAAAGATACGGCTGCCAGAATGATCTATCTGGCAGCCGTATAGGAACAATTGCGTGTTTGTGCCGCATCAATTGTGTTGGAGCATTTTGCCCACAGGAGAACCAAAATAAGGTGAACGCAAACCTCTTTGGTGTTGTGTTGTTTTACCAGGAAATAAGCTCGTATCCGTCTTCGGTTACAACGAGCTGCACTTCCCACTGGGCGGAATCCGAGCCATCTTTAGTGCGGACGGTCCAGCCGTTGGGATCTTCCATATTCAGTTCGGGACCGCCTGCGTTGATCATAGGCTCAATGGTGAAGCACATGCCCGGAGCTAGAACCGCGCCTTCGCCAGGTTCGCCCACGAAGAAGACGAAGGGGTCTTCGTGGAAGTCGTTTCCGATGCCGTGCCCTCCGAATTCGCGCACCACGCTAAAGCCGTTTTCTTCGGCATATGTTTGCACGGCATGGGCGATGTCGCCTACGGTTGCCCAGGGTTTTACTGCAGCTAGGCCGCGCTGAACAGCTTCATAGGTGACATCGACAAGCTTTTTGCGCTCGGGGCTCACTTCGCCGATGCAGAACATGCGCGAAGAGTCAGAGTAATATCCATCCAAAATGGTAGAGCAGTCCACGTTGACAATATCGCCTTCTTTGAGCATGTCGTCGTCGCTGGGGATGCCGTGACATACCACGCTGTTGATCGAGGTGCAAACGCTGTTGGGGTAGCCCTCGAAGTTAAGGTCGGCGGGGATGCCTCCATGCTCAACCGTGTAGTTATAGATCCACTTGTCTATTTCAGCGGTGGTAACGCCTGGCTTGATATGCTCGGCAACGTAATCGAGCACCCCGATATTGATAGCGGCCGAGCGCTTAATGCCCTCGATTTCTTCAGGGCTTTTAAGAAGCGAACGGGGCACCACTTCGTATCCGTCAAGATAAAAACTTTCAAGGCGGCTATCAATGGGGCCGTGGCACTTCTTATATTTCTTTCCGCTTCCGCACCAGCACTCATCGTTGCGTCCGGGCTTTGGGCCGTTGTCGTACATAGCAAGCTCCTTATTCGTTGTCTCGTCGCCTAAGGCTCGAAACCGTTGCATTCTCGGTTGTTAGCTTAAGTTAATTGCGAAAGCGATCAAACGGAATATGACTTTATTTGCATTGTTTCCATCGCTAGGGGCTCTTTCCGCGGGCGAGCTTTATCACGTTTTGAGCGTGCAGGAAGGGAAGCCTCCTTGCTGGGAGGAAAGGGGATTCCTAGTTTCGTGTTTGCTTTCAGGGGCGGGGTCTGCTTGGGAAAGCGCATATGGCTTCGTGCTCTTCGGAAAGCTTGAGCTTTGGGGTTGCGGTGTAACGAAAAGACGGCCGCCAGAAAACCTGCAGCCGTCTTCGGGGTAGCGTTGTGCGCTCTGCGCGCTATCGATGCAGGCGCGCCTTGTTGGCCTTAAGACAGAAGAAGATGCCCAGAACCAGAACAAAGGATGCGGTAATGGTGAGCGCCATCGAATCGGAGAACGGGAACATCGGTGCGCCGAGCATGACGCCAACGCCGTAGGGGACAAGCCAGAACAGCCATACGCCAATGCTCAGTCGATGGAAGTTGGCCCTGGAGCGCTCGTTGCCGCGAAGAACAACGATGGTTGCCCAAACCGCATGGAAAAGCATGAGTGAAAGCGCGAGCACGCCCGTGATTGCGTGGAGGGGCGAACCTGCACCACCGGTTTCGCCTGCAACCATAGACATGATGGTGGTTCCCGCAGTGTCGAACACGAAGCCAGTCCAGAAGAAAGCCAGGTGCTTTGGCTTCAAAGTTCCAGAACGGCGCTCGGCAAATACGCCGATGGTGTAGAAGACGAGTGCGAGTGAAATGATAATTGCGGCAAAGATCACCATTCCCATGTTGGGGGTACCTTGGATTCCCATGATCTTTTGCTCCTTTCAAGATTGTGCTTTGCGGCTGATTGCTTTGCTTTTGACAAGAACAATCTTGAAGGCGTGCCACCTGAACATCTACGGGCTAATGTTCAGGTGGCATATTCCGCTTTGGCCCTATTGTTCGTAGAGGGTTCGTTCGAGCATGGTAAATAGAAGGGAGCAATCGGGCTGTTCGCTCCGCAATTCGGTGATGATGTTGCGTAGTGCGAACTTGGAAACGGCTTCTGCGGTGACGTGACTAGGAAGATCGTGCCTGATAGAAGGGTCGTTTTCGAAGATGATAATCATGCCCTCGCAAATATGGTCAAACTGTTTTTCTTCGCGGAATCGCGCGATAGTCTTTTCCGCCATAGGCAGTGCCTCGGAATCTTTAAGCCAGTGTTCCCTGAAATGACGGATGGTTTTTTCCATGCTGTCGAACATGCGCTTGCAGAAATCCAGATAACGTTCACCTTTCGTGGGGTGGCAGAAATCGGTGTAGAACGCGCGCTTGAAATACAGCGCTGTGGTTGCTGTGGTGAGTTCGCCCTTCGAAGCGAAATGATTGTAGATGGTTCCAACGCTCACGTTGCAGTTTGATGCGAGTCCCCTTACCGAAAGGGCTGCAAGACCATATTTGTCCGCGATGTCGTATGCGTGATTAAGAAGGGTATCACGGGGTGTTGGTTCAGCCATTGCATTCCTTTCGGCAAGGGGCGTAGAAAAGCGTTGAATGCACGAAGTGGGTTACGTATCGCCTATCCTATCCAACTGCGGTATCGCGGAGCCTTATTCCATCCGATTGCCTTACCTGGTGCCCTTAGGGGCTTTCTCGCGATAGGGAATGAGCAGCAGCTCCGATTATGGCGCAGATTGCAACGAAGACAGCCATGTCTTTGAAGCTAGCGTTCAGGGTTTGCTGGTAGGTAGCTTGAATGGTGTCGGTTTCTTCGTCGATGGCAGCAAGGTAGTTCGCCTCAGCTTCGTCAAACATGCCCGGAATTGCGTCTCGCACCTCCTTCATCTGGGAAATCGTTTCATTCAGATCCTCATAAGCCGCTTAGAGGTCTTTATGGGCGCTTACGAGCTCCGACCTACCATTGGCCATCTCGTTTCGGGCTGCTTGCATCTCGCTCCTGCCCTGCTGCATGCCCTTTTTGCCGGTGTTTACGCCATTTCGAGCCTGATTTAGACCTTCAATGCCGCGGTCAAGCTCATCTATTAGACGAAATACAAGAAATGGGTCGGCCCCGGTACGATACCGGGGCCGACCCATTCACGATGATCAGGCTTGTTGTTTCTTACGGTTGGCTCATTCTCTCTTTGTGGGTTCAACTGGCATGCCGTCTTCGGCTTTGCCGCCACGCATTCTTGCTTCGAGGATTGCCAATTGGCGTTCGGTTTCCTCGTCTTCTTGGCGTTGGATCTCCTTATTCAGACGGTAGTCTTCCTTGATCTTCTTGTTGTTGCACAAGAGCAGGTACAGGATGATTGAAGCGGGCAAGGCAACTGCGGCGCCACGGGCAACAACCAGACCCGCGCCCATTCCGGCAAGACCTTTGTCCATATCGTCTCGCAGCATGTTGCAGGCGATCTGTGCGCAAACGAAGCCCTGGATAACCATGATAACTACGAGAAGCGCTCCTGATGCTGCAAGCGAAGCTTCGTACAGCGGGTAAATGAACAGGCCAAGAACCGTGAAGATCAAGTTCGTTGCAGAACCATCATAGATGGAATCCATTGCCTCGCGTCCGCCCTGATGGTAACGAGCGTAGGTGGCAATGCAGTACGGAGGGCTCAGCGGGCCGGCGAGTGCGGGGTAGGGAGCGCACAGCGAAAGGATAACGTTACGGATGCCGCAGATGACGTTGGTGCGGTTAGCATCGAATTCGATGTGCTCATCTTCGCGAACGGCGGCGAAGCCAAGCTCCTGGACCGTGATGAAGTCGCCGTATGCGATGATCCATGCGGTAATTGCATAGGGAATTGCCGTGATCCAAGTAGCCGGGTCAGGCGCAAAGCCGATACTAAACGGCGACACCGTGGCGAACATCGTGGCGAAGTCTGGGATAACGATAATCTTGCCCGAGAACTGGTAGTCAAAGTCACCGGTAAGGTCGCCAACCACGAAGAGGATAAGGACCGCCCACAGGAAGCTGTAATTGCCGAGAAGGCTCAGGAGCTTATTGGCCGCCATGTGCTCACGGATGCGCTGACTGAACATGAACAGGCATACAACGGTAAGTCCAACAAGACAGCCGATAGTTGCGGTATCAACGGCTCCGCCTTCCTTCAGGCGGGCCGCAACGGAGTTGATGCCCGCGCCAAGAACGATGCCGCCTTTAAGGGCTGCAGGCATTAGCGTATTGAGCTTTTTCGATAAGCCTGTTGCGCCCAATATGATGAACAGCAACCCTAGTTCTAGCTGAATGGTGGTTAACGCTTGCAGTCGGGCCACGCCTTCAGGCAGCGTTTCCAAATAAAGGACGATGATTGCCATCGCAGCGGTAATCAAACCGCAAATGGAGCTTTCGCCCAGCAGCCAATTGAGCGTATAGCATGCGGTTTCGAACAGAACCAGCGCATAGGCTACATCAGGATCAAGACCCAGTGTCGCCGTCAGAACAGCAAGAGCACCGTACGAAGTGCAGTATGCGATTGCCGCCCACGGGAGCCGCCGCGAAGCTGCTCACGATGTTACGCTGGGTCCGCCCTGACCAAATCGTCACCCCAAAGCTGCTCCGAGAGTCCAGAAACAAAAATCTCGACATTTTTGCAACATTTTTGCGATTGCGGATTGTTGCGAGCTTCCCAATTGCGCATCGAGGTGCAAAAGCGCAGGTAATCGGTTGCATGACGGCCTGTTTTCGCTTTGTGGGGACGGAAGAGAGTCCGTAATCGCAAAAATGTTGCAAAAACGCCTCAATTTTTGTTTTTACGATGGATGGATTGCCTCAACAGGTAGATATCGCAATGGGTACTGGGTAAGGGGCGGAAATCCTACGCCTCTTGGGTTTGATACGCAGTATGCATTTTGATAACGCTTTAATTTATCGATTGCTGTTCAGCTGGAACTTCTAGCGCGCGATGGTTGAGATTGGGGTCGTTCTAATTGTCGAATCGTATAAAGCGGCGGCTAAGAGAATCCTTTACGCTTAGCCACCGTTGATGATTGCTTTCGCTTGTTTGACCTATATGGTTATCGCGCGTTGTTGGCCACAAGTTGCTTGAGCGCATTCAGGTCTTTATCGTCGGGATGGGCTAGTGCTTTGTCGAAATTCTCGATCATTGCATCGATATTGGGCATATGATCGGGCTGTTGCTTCATCTTCTCGTAGCGCTCTCGTACGGATTGAGGCATCTTGCCTTGGCACATGTACTCCCCGACAACAGTATTGCTTGCATCAAGGGATTCCTTCGTCTTATCTAAGATCCCCTTGAAATAGGCTTCGCTGCCTCCGAATCCTGCGGTTCCGAACAGGAATATTTCCTTGTTTCGTAGCGTTTTCAAGAGATTCAAGGCGTTGTCGTCGGCAATGCCTTTATTGGTCCAGAAACCTACGTAGATCATGTCCGACTTGGGCTCGTTTCCCGTGCAATCGCCAAAATAGTCGCAGCACTCTGCGGGTAATGCTTCACGGATGGCTTCAGCGAGCTGCTTAGTGTTTCCGGTGCTGCTGCTGAATAAAATTGAGTAGTGGGATTGGGTCATGGTGTCCTGCTTTCTGCAGATGATGTTTGGCGAACATTGTAATCCCGCGATTGCTTCGTCGAAAGTGTGACTGCCTCATTCCTTGCAACTCGGTTCATATCTGTTCAACTCGCCGTTTGCGGATTAAAGTTGACATATGTCGAAAATGGGATTGACCGGTACGGCTGTGCCTCTAGACTAAATAGTGACATATGTCAGAAAAGGAAATGCTATGGCAGGACGAAAAGAAAGAACTCGGTTCGTGGGCATCGTGCCCGAATTCGTTGGTTTCGTGCCTGACGGTATCCCCACAGGGGACACTGTAGAGCTTGCCTATGACGAACTCGAGGTAATACGCCTTCTCGATTTAGAGAAAATGAGCCAGGAAGAAGCGGCGGCTCATATGGGCGTTTCACGAACCACGGTAACGGGTATATACGAACGAGCTCGTTCGAAAGTTGCTGACAGTTTGGTGAATGGCAAACGGCTGTGCATTGAGGGCGGTAACGTTGCGTTTCCTCCATGCGGTAGCGCCGATTTTGCATTTGTAAGCAATCCCAAGAAGAAGGAGGCTCTTATGAGGGTTGCGGTAACGTATGAAAATGGCGAAATATTTCAACATTTTGGAAGAACTCAGGCGTTCAAGCTATATGACATTGAAGACGGTCAGGTCGTGGCAATGCAGGTAGTCGACACTCAGGGTTCTGGCCATGGGGCTTTGGCGGACTTCCTTAAGGGAAATGATGTCGATGTCCTTCTGTGCGGCGGCATTGGTGGTGGCGCACAGAGCGCACTTGCAGCTCAAGGCATCGAACTGTATGGCGGGCTGTCTGGACTGGCAGACGATGCCGTATCGTGTCTGCTGGCCGGTATTCTCGAGAAGAGCACTATGCCAGTTTGCGATCATCATGGGCATAGCCATGGGGGATGCCATCATGTCCACCAGCATGCGCATGGGGAATGTCAGGGTCACGCACAAATTCATGGTGAGTGTCAGGGGCGCAGCCACGAACACGGTGCATGTTGCCACGGTGGCCACGGCAATTAATGCTTTTGCTCTAAGGAACGTGGGGCTGGCTGACGGAAATGTCGCCAGCCTTATTTGTTTTCAGCAGAGATAAGTCAATCGTTCGCCTCGGTGGGAAGTTGGTAAGCTTATGCGAAGAAGCAAAGTCTAGGTGTTGAAGACCTTCGCATTTCAACGCGGCGGATATAGGCAATGTTGCGTTTGGGCAGGGGTGCAACAATGTGCTCGCTATGCCGAGCCTGAAAAGGAACCAAACGGCGAAAGCGCTGCGGTATATCGGATATGGGCGAAAGACTATGGATGAGGGCAGTCGGATGAATGCTGAACAGAGGCCAACTTGCATAAAGGTTAGGGGAGCTCGGGTTCATAACCTGAAAAATGTCGATGTCGATATTCCATTGGGCGGCATCGTTGGTATTGCGGGTGTATCTGGATCGGGAAAGAGCTCGTTGGCTTTGGGTGTTCTGTACGCTGAGGGTTCGCGTCGCTATCTCGAATCGCTTTCCACGTATACCAGAAGAAGGATGACGCAGGCGGCTCGTGCCGATGTCGATGAGGTTCTCTATGTGCCGGCGGCTTTGGCTTTGCATCAAAGACCCTCAGTCCCCGGTATTCGTTCCACCTTCGGCACGGGAACGGAACTGCTGAACAGTTTGAGGTTGATGTTCTCGCGCCTTTCCAGCCACCGTTGTCCTAATGGTCACTATGTTGAGCCCAGTATCAACGTGGCTGCTATGAATGGTGAGCTGGTGTGCCCGGAATGCGGCGAGCATTTTTTCGCACCGGGGGCAGAGGACCTTGCTTTCAATTCCGCAGGAGCTTGCAAGCATTGTGGCGGTACGGGAATGGTTCGAACCGTCGATCGATCGACGCTTATCCCCGATGAAAGCAAAACCATAGACGAGGGTGCTGTTGCACCTTGGAATTCCCTTATGTGGTCGTTGATGACTGATGTCTGTCGGGAAATGGGCGTACGTACCGATATCCCGTTCCGCGAGCTTTCCGATAGGGAAAAGGAAATCGTCTATGACGGCCCAATGGAAAAACGGCATATCTTTTACGTCCCAAAAAACAAAGACAGTGCTACGGCTGGCGAGCTGAACATGACTTACTACAGCGCAACCGCAACAGTGCTCAACGCCCTCAGGAAGGTTAAGGACGACAAGGGCATGAAGCGTGTTGGGAAGTTTCTGAAAGAAGAGATGTGTCCAGAATGCCGCGGTACAAGGCTTTCCGAAGAAGCTCGAGCACCGCGATTGATGGGCATATCGCTAGCCGATGCTTGTCGGATGACATTGAAGGATTCCGTTGCGTGGGTTAAACGCGTGCCCGAGGCTATGCCGTACGAAATGCGCGCTATGGCTCAGAGCATCTGCGAGTCGTATGAGGAAGTTGCCGCTCGGCTTATGGAATTGGGCCTGGGGTACCTAACGCTCGATAGAGCTTCGTCCACGCTTTCCACGGGCGAGCGTCAACGCATGCAGTTGGCACGAGCGGTGCGTAATCGTACGACAGGCGTGTTATACGTTCTTGATGAACCTTCTATCGGGCTGCATCCTGCCAACATCGTCGGTTTGAACGGTGTAATGCACGATCTTGTGCGGGATGGAAATTCCGTTTTGCTCGTAGATCACGACACTCAGATTCTTAAGGAATCGGACTGGCTTATCGAAATGGGCCCGGGTGCAGGCGTCGAAGGCGGAACGGTTATCGCCCAAGGCACCGTGAGGAGTATCGAAGGCAATCCGAATTCCGTGATAGGTCCTTACCTTTCCGGTGCGACGGCGGCCGATGGGTGTCCAAAGCAGATTGCTGCTAATTATGATGACGCTATATGTATGGAGACTAGTTCGATCCATACCGTAAAGCCGCTTTCGGTGCGCATACCCAAGCATCAGCTAACGGTTATTACGGGGGTTTCTGGCTCGGGTAAAACCACCATGGTGCTGGAGAGCCTTATACCTGGCCTGGAGGCGCTTTGTTACGGTAGGCCTATGCCAAGCCATGTTTCTTCCATCCAGGCGGAAGGCATCAACCATGTGAAGTTGATCGACGCAACGCCCATTGGCGCTAACGTGCGTTCAACCGTTGCCACCTATGCCAATGTGCATGATGCGTTGCGAAGGACGTACGCAAGAACAACCGATGCGAAGGAGCTTGGACTTAAAGCGGGCGATTTTTCCTATAACACGGGGAGCCTCAGGTGCCCCGTTTGCGATGGCACCGGAACTATTTCGCTCGATGTTCAGTTCCTGCCAGATGTCGATATTCCTTGTCCCGAATGCCGTGGGTCGAGATATCGGAAACAGGCAAATCAGGTTCGTTATGCAAATAAGCAGGGTGAGGAGTGCTCTTTACCCGAGCTTATGAATATGGATGTCAATGAGGCGGTAGCCTTTTGCCAGAACCTCAATTCCGTACGGCCGAAGCTCGAAACCCTTCGAGATTTGGGGCTGGGATATCTTACGCTTGGCGAAGAAACTCCCTCGTTATCCGGTGGTGAAGCGCAGCGACTGAAACTGGCAAGTGAAATGGGTAGGGAACAGACCGATTCTGTTTTTGTTTTCGATGAGCCCACCATTGGCCTTCATCCTAGAGATGTCCAGACATTGTTGCAGGTATTCGATGCGCTGATTGCCAAGGGGGCAACGGTTGTCGTGATTGAGCATGACCTTGATGTCATCCGTTCCGCTGACTGCGTTATCGACATGGGCCCTGGCGGCGGTGAAGAGGGTGGCCGAATTGTTACCTGTGGTACGCCAGAGGATATTCGGAACTGCCCCGAAAGCGTTACGGGAAAGTTCATTTAGGTTGGGCGAAGGCTCAACACGGCAAGCGTTCCGAAAGGACGGCACTGTTTTTCGGTTGTGCGGATCGACTTTTGTGGAGGAAATTTTTGGTCGCGCTTTTAAACGTAACAATTGGGTGATATTTTTTTGCCATTACTATCCTTTTGGAAGGGGGATATGAGTGGTCGAAGAAAAACAGGAGAATCAGCCGCACGCAAAGGAAGAAGTGCGTACGGAAGGTTCTTCGGAAGAAACCACCGGCAATGGTAGGTCGCTGGGTGTTTTCTCGTTTGAAGGCGATATTCCGCTTACCCAGGCGGTTCCGCTGGGTCTGCAGCATGTGTTAGCGATGTTTGTGGGCAATCTAACGCCGTTGCTTATCGTGACGGGCGTTTGTGGCTTGGCAACTGCTGAATTCGCGGAAATTCAGTTGGCGCTGCTGCAGAACGCCATGCTTATCGCCGGTGTGGTAACGCTGGTCCAGCTGTTCGGTATCGGTCCTGTAGGTGGCAGGGTGCCAATTATCATGGGTACGTCATCCGGATTTATTGGCGTATTCAATTCTGTTGCCGCATCTATGGGCGGTGGCCTTGTTGCCTATGGCGCCATTATGGGCGCTTCGCTTATCGGTGGTCTGTTTGAAGCTGTTCTGGGCTTCTTCTTAAAGCCGCTTCGCAGATTTTTCCCGTCTATCGTTACGGGCACCGTTGTTCTTTCAATCGGCTTGAGCCTGATTAGCGTTGGCGTTAATGCTTTTGGCGGTGGCAACAGTGCAGTTGATTTTGGTTCGCTCGAGAACCTTTGCTTAGCGTTGATTGTTTTGGTTGTCATTTTGGCGGTCAAGCACGCTACCACGGGTTTTGTGAGTGCTTCTTCGATTTTGGCCGGCATTATCGTGGGCTATATCGTTGCAGGCATCATGGGCTTAATTCTGCCTACGACGGGTGTTACCGCCGAAGGCGTTGAGTACACCAAAGCTTGGGTTCTGAATTGGGATAAAGTTGCCGAAGCGTCCTGGTTCGCTGTTCCGGCGTTGATGCCCATCGCTCCTGTGTTCGACATGCGTGCTATTGCTCCTGTGCTGGTTATGTTCGTTGTTACGGCTGTTGAAACGGTTGGCGACATCTCGGGTGTAACCCAGGGCGGTATGGATCGCGAAGCAACTGACAAGGAGCTTTCCGGTGGCGTTGTCTGCGACGGCATCGGCTCGACGTTCGCCGCTTTGTTCGGTGTTTTGCCCAACACATCTTTCAGCCAGAATGTTGGCCTGGTTGCCATGACAAAGATGGTCAACCGCAAGGCTCTGGCGTGTGGTGCCCTCTTCCTGATTCTGTGCGGCTTGTGCCCCAAGCTGGCTGCCGTGATTTCCATCATGCCCCAGTCCGTTCTTGGCGGCGCCGCTGTTATCATGTTCGCCTCTATCGTGGTAAGCGGCATCCAGCTCATTACGCGTGATCCGCTCACTTCGCGCAACCTGAGCATCGTTTCAGTTGCTCTTGGCTTGGGCTACGGCATTGGCGCAAACCCTGCTGTTCTGGCTGGTGCGCCCGAGATGGTAAGCCTTATTTTCGGTGGTTCTGGTATTGTTGCCGCAGCTGCGGTAGCTATCCTTTTGAACATTGTGCTGCCGAAGGATTCGGCCCTTCTTAAGAAAGATTCGAACAACTAGGTATTAGCTGTTCGGGTTTACTCTGCGCCCAGTTGGATGATTTATCCAACTGGGCGTTTTTTTTGCGAAAAGTGCGGTTAGTTTAGGAGAGAGACTCTCGCACGGGTGTTCGTGGATGCCATTCAGGGCGTGCCTGCTCGTAGTCTTGTGGGTGATGAGTTTGCAGCTCTACGCTGAGCCTTGTCTTTGGCCGTGTCCTATTTGCGAGCGCAACTAAGCAAGATGCGACCATCATCCTGGTGCAATTGTGCGCCCGTTAGAGCCCCGAGTGCTTCTGTAAAAGGATCAGATCTTCAGGCGTATCAACATCGAAGAGTTCCCATCTGTTTGAAACCTCGATGGTTCTAACGAGCTTTTCGTGCGCTTTGGCAACGTGGCCGCCGCCTTTGCCGGATGGGAGTGTTTGCAGTTCGTCGAATGCCCATGAGGGGAATAGCACGGGGGCGCCTGGCGTGCCTTTAAAGCTGGTGCGCCAAATGCACCCAGGGGTGTTTTCTGCGGCGTGTAAAAGGGCGGCAATAGTGTTTGGGCTGATAAGCGGTTGGTCTGCCTGGAAGAAGGTAACGGTGTCGCATTCGCCTATGGCGTCCATGCCCAAGCGCACCGTATCATTCCGATGGGGCTTGCCGTGAAGTACCACTTCAGCACCTAACGCGTGACACAGTGCGGCCACTTCATCGTGGCGGGTAACCACCACGCGTTTTTCGAAGTGCTTTTCGGTGGCTTGAATTACGAATTGAATAAGCGGCGTGCCATTTAGCTTGGCAATGAGCTTATTGCCCCCAAATCGTGTGCCCATGCCCGATGCCATGATGATGCATCCGTGCTTCATTGTTGTTTGCTTGGCAAGGTGTGGCATGGCGATAGTTCCCTTTGCGAATTCAGTGGTTGGATTTGTCCTCTAAGCGGATAGCTATCGGTTCAAAGTATAATAACAGTATCTATGTAAAGTTCTAGTAATGGGGTGAGTGTCATTATCACCTTCCAGAAATATGTGCGTCCACAGAGCCTGGAAGAGGCCTGGGAATTGAACCAGAAAAAGCGTCATCGCATCGTTGCTGGCATGATGTGGCTGAAAATGGGCAAGCACTCTTTCGGTACCGCTATTGACTTGTGCGATTTGGGCTTGGACGAAATTGAAGAAACCGAAAACGAGTTCCGTATTGGCGCTATGGTTACGCTGCGACAAATGGAAAAGCATCTTGGCTTGGCTGCTTATTCTTGCGGTGCGGTGGAGGCTGCGTTCAAGGATATTGTGGGCGTGCAGTTCCGCAATGGCGCTACATTGGGCGGAAGCTTATGGCGCCGCATGGGTTTCTCTGACATCGTTGCTCTTTTTATGGCTATGGACAGCTACGTCGAGCTTTTTGAGGGTGGCGTAGTTCCCCTGGAAGAATTCGTGAGCATGAAGTACGACAAGGACCTTCTGGTGCGGCTCATTGTAAAAAAGCAGCCTGGCGCGTTTGCCTATCAGGCAGTACGTAAGCAGCGTACCGATTTGCCTTCGCTTAACTGCGCTGCGGCGAAGCTGGGCAATGAGTACCGTGTGGTAGTGGGCTCCCGTCCTGCGCGTGCCATGATGCTTCGCGACGAGCAAGGCATCCTGGCTAATGGCATTACGGAAGAAAGTGCCGCGTCTTTTGCCGAGTATGCGGCGAGCACTGTTCCCGTATCGGGAAATATGTGGGGTAGCGCCGAGTATCGTAAGGCGCTGGTCCCCGTGCTTACACGCCGCACCCTAATGGCATTGGGGGAGGTGCTGTAATGGAAATCAAAATCAAGCTGAATGGAAAGATGGTTTCCGACGACATCCCGGCAGATATGCTGCTGATTGATTTCGTTCGTGCCCATAATTGCTTTAGCGTTAAGCGCGGATGCGAAACGTCAAGCTGCGGTTTGTGCACAGTGTTGCTCGACGACCAGCCTGTTTTGTCCTGTTCGACGTTGGCGGCTCGTGCGAATGGTCACAGCGTGTACACCTTGGAGGGGTTGCAGGAAGAAGCGTCCGAATTCGTAGGCTTCATTGCCGACCAGGGCGCTGAGCAGTGCGGTTTCTGCAATCCCGGTTTTGTCATGAATACCATTGCCTTGCTGCGTGAAAATCCCGACCCTACGGATGAGGAAATCCTGGCATATCTCAGCGGAAATCTGTGCCGCTGCTCAGGTTACGTGGGTCAGCAGCGCGGTATTCGCAACTTCTTGAACAGCAGGAAAGCGCAGGAGGCTGAACGTGAATAGACCCGATTACCAATCTGTGGGCAAGTCCGTTCGCAAAAAGGACTCGCTGCAGCTGTTGCTGGGCAAGCCGGTTTACACCGATGACATTGTCCCCGATGCGCTGGTGGTGAAATTGCTTCGAAGCCCTCACGCCAATGCCATCGTTGAAACCATCGATACCTCAAAGGCCAAGAAACTTCCTGACGTGGTTGATGTGTACACGTGGGAAGATGTGCCGAACGAGCGTTTTTCGAATGCTGGCCAAACGTACCCTGAAACCAGTCCGTACGACCGCCTGATTATCGATCGCCATGTGCGCTTTGTGGGTGACGTGGTTGCTATCGTTGCCGCTGAAACCGAAGAGGCCGCCGAAAAAGCCCTTGGGCGCATCAAAGTTACGTACAACGTGCTGGAGCCGGTGTTGGATTTCCGCGCCGCTAAAGACAACCCTGTATTGGTGCACCCTGAAGACAACTGGCATATGCTGTGCGACCTGGGTGGAGACAACACCCGTAACTTGGTAGGCGGTACCGCCGACAGCGATGGGGACGTGGAAGCGGTGCTTGCGGATTGCGATATTGTGCTGGAGCGCACTTACCATACGAAAGCCTACAACCAGGCCATGATGGAAACGTTCCGCACCTTTACTCAACTTGATCGTTATGGCCGCTTGCATGTTATTTCCTCAACGCAGATCGTATTTCATGTGCGTCGTATTCTGTCCAACGCATTGGGCATTCCGAAAAGCCGCATCCGCGTAGAAAAGCCGCGTATCGGTGGTGGTTTTGGCGCAAAGCAGACTGCGGTCTGCGAGGTGTACCCTGCGTTTGTCACCATGAAAACAGGGCGCCCTGCTATGTGCATTTTTTCGCGCAAGGAAGCGCAGACCTGTGGTTCCCCGCGCCACGAAATGGAAATCTCCGTGCGTCTGGGTGCCAACAACGATGGGCGCATTCGCGCTTTGGCTGTCAACACGCTTTCCAATTCGGGCGCCTATGGCGAACACGGTTGGGCTACGGTTGGCTTAACTGGTCACAAATCCATTCCGCTGTATACGGGGTCGCTCGAAGCTTTCAAATTCACCGCCGATGTGGTGTACACGAATATGCAACCTTCTGGCGCATATCGTGGCTTTGGCGCGACGCAGGGTCAATTCGCTGTTGAAACCATCGTGAATGAGCTTGCCGAAAAGCTGGGCATAGATCCTATCGTCATTCGCGAGCAGAACATGGTTCGCGAGGGTATGGCCATGCCTGCTTACTATGGCGAGGTTACCAATTCTTGCGCGCTCGATCGCTGTATGGAGCGTTGCGCTGAACTGTTTGATTGGAAAGCGAAGTACCCTGTACGCGAAATGGGTAATGGCAAAGTGCGCGCTGCTGGCGTAGGCATGTCCATGCAGGGTTCTGGCATTTCTGGCATCGATGTTGGTTCGGTTACCGTCAAGCTGAACGACGACGGCTCGTTCATGATGCTCATTGGTGCCGCCGATATGGGCACGGGTTGCGATACCATCCTTGCTCAGATGGTCGCTGAGCATATGGAGTGCTCCGTTGAAAACGTTTCCGTATTCGGCGCCGATACCGATGCTTCTCCGTACGATTCTGGTTCGTATGCTTCTTCTACCACCTACGTTACAGGTATGGCGGTCGAAAAGGCATGCACTCAGCTGAAGGAAAAGCTGTGCGCTATTGCCGCTGATGTCCTCGAATGCAAGCCCGAAGAGCTGCAGTTTGAAGACGGATGCGCATTGCGAGAAAGCACAGGTCAGAAGGTTTCCTTGCAGGAGATTGCCGTTAAGAGCCAGTGCAGCAATCGTGAGGCCCCCGAGGCTACCGCTATGCATTCTTCACCCGTTTCCCCGCCGCCGTTTATGGTGGGTATGGCGGAAATCGAGCTGGATCGCGAAACCGGTGTGGTTGAAGTGCTTAACTACGCCGCTGTGGTTGATTGCGGCATTCCCATCAACCCTGCCTTGGCGCGTATCCAGGTTGAAGGCGGTATCGTTCAAGGTATCGGCCATACGCTGATGGAAGATGTAACTCGCACTCCGACAGGCAAGATTCGCGAATCGAGCTTGTTCACGTATCGTTTGCCAACCCGCTTGGATACGGGGTACATCAATGTGGAATTCGAGAATTCGTATGAGCCTACAGGTCCGTTCGGTGCTAAATCCATCGGCGAAGTCGTTATCAATACGCCTGCCCCTGCGCTGACCCAGGCAATTTACCGAGCAACGGGTGTTTGGCATCGCGAATTACCGATTTTGCCAGAGCATATTCTGCTTGCGAAACCGGAGGAATAGCTATCCTTTGCGATTATCTGCATATTCGACCAGGCCTTACGGCTATTATTGGCGGCGGTGGTAAAACAACGCTTTTGCGCGTGCTTGCAAATGCGCTGTCTGCGCGTGGTAGCGTGATTGTCGCTACTAGCACGAAGATGATGACGCCGGAGTGGTGTCCGTCCTTGATTGACCCTTCCTTCGGTGAAGTGCAAGAGGCTCTTTCAGGCAGTCCCGTGGTATGCGTTGGCTCAATTCAAGAGGAAACGGGAAAGATGACCCAATCTTCCTTGGCTTTTTCCGATCTGGTAAGTTTGGCTGACTATGTACTGGTGGAAGCTGACGGTGCGAAGATGCTTCCCCTGAAGGCGCATGCTGAATATGAGCCGGTCATTCCCGATTGTGCGAGCTTGGTGGTATGCGTGGCTGGTATAGATGGCGTGGGTTTGCCTGTTTCGGAGACATGTCATCGTCCTGAACACTATGCGAAGTTGGCGGGCATTTCGCAAGAATGCCAGGTAACGCCCGAAGCGGTTGCGGCAGTGCTGAATGCTGAAGCCCTTCATGACGTGTTGCTCATAAACAAGGTGGAGGCTCCCGCTCAATGGCGGATGTCCGAGAGAATTGCCTTCCTGTGCAATACGCCAGTCGTTGCCGGAAGTCTTAAGAATGGGGAGTTCCGATGCTTGCGATAATTCGTGGAGCGGGCGATATCGCTACCGCTATTGCCCTTCGGCTGTGGCGGAGTGGCATTTCGGTTGTTATGACTGAAATCGAGCAGCCACTTACCGTACGTCGTACTGTTGCTTTCAGCGAAGCGGTGCGTTTGGGGCAGGTGCAGGTGGAGGGCGTCTTGGCTATATGCGTGCAGGATGTTCGCCAGGCAAGGGAAGTGCTCGAGCGAAAACACGCCATTCCTGTTTTGATCGATCCTGAGTGCCGTTGCATTGAGCTTAAGCCCGATGTGGTAGTTGATGCCATTTTGGCGAAACGAAATTTAGGCACTTCTATGGACATGGCTCCCGTTGTGGTGGGCGTGGGCCCTGGCTTCACTGCGGGCGAAGATTGTCATGCGGTGGTAGAAACCATGCGCGGTCATACTCTAGGACGTGCATATTACCAGGGTTCAGCGCTTCCAAATACTGCAGTGCCTGGTCTTGTGGGTGGCTTTGCGGGCGAGCGCGTTTTGCGTGCGCCTGCCGATGGCCTGTTTCGTGGTGTTTGTTCGATTGGCGATCATGTCGAAGAGGGCCAAGCCGTTGCTTATGTTGGAGACGCTCCTGTGGTTGCTATGCTTACGGGAGTTTTACGGGGCTTGCTGGCCGATGGTGTTTGTGTTCCTGAAGGTTTGAAGTGCGGTGATGTGGATCCACGTGGCGAGGCCCGTTATTGTCAACTGGTTTCTGACAAAGGCTTGTCGGTTGCGGGTGGCGTATTGGAAGCTATTCTGCACCTAAGTGGCATATTCGATAATCGGCAATAATGACAAGGTGGATCATGCGCGATATCGCAGAGCATATTTCAGAATCTTTGAGTACGGGTCGTAACGTCGTATTGGTTACCGTGGTGGGGAGCAAGGGCTCAACGCCGCGAAACGCGGGGTCCCAGATGCTGGTGTCTGAAGCGGGGCTGGTTTGCGGCACTATCGGTGGCGGCGCCATTGAGGGCCATGCCATCGCAAAAGCGCGCACCATGGTTGGTGAGGACACTTGTCTTGTGGAAGACCTAGCCCTTAGGCCTCAAGCCGAAAACAGCATAGGCATGGTTTGCGGCGGTGATGCTGTCCTTCTGTATGTTCCCATATGCGCGGAAGATGACGCTTGGGCTCAGGTGACAAGTCGGTTGTTGAAATGCTTTGAGCGGCGCACCCCAGCGTATCTTGCATTGGAGTGCCGTGAGGGCGGGCTGCCATTCAGGGGCACCGTTGCTCTGTTCGATGAGCGAGGCGCGCTTGTGGCGGGAGATTGCGGTGTGTCGGGTGAACAGCTTGTTGGCTTGAAGCGGAAGTGCGTCATTGACGGATGCTTCGCAATGCCTGTCTCTATTCCCGTTCGCGCCATTGTGTTTGGGGGCGGTCATGTGGGCCGTGCTGCCATTGCGGCCCTTGCGCAGGTGGGCTTCGCTTGCACGCTTTTCGAGTGTCGTCCTGAGTTTGCCCGGTCCGAAGATTTTCCTGATGCAGAACAGATTATCTTGGGTGATTACGAAGACATTGCTTCGTCCATGTCATTCGATGAGCGCGATTACGTTTTCATTATGACGTATAGCCATGCGTTCGATTATGCCATCCTCGAGCAAGCGCTTCGTCAACCGTTGACATATGTGGGCTTCATGGGCTCGCGACGAAAAATCGCAGTAGCGCGGCAGCGTTTGATGGATGCGGGTGTGTCCGAGGAACTGTTGAACACGGTTCATATGCCCATTGGCTTGGACATTAAGGCGGAAACACCCGAAGAAATTGCTGTTAGTGTTGCAGCGGAGTGCATCCTGTATCGTGCGACTCATTAGGAAACTGCGAGTCCGGTGTTCTTCGCGGTAAATCCAGCGTCCCAGTGCGGTATTCGCTCTAACCGGAAAAGGTTTTAATAATTGCGGTGTTGATGAACTCCTATGGCGTAAATGAAAAGCGGGGATTGCCTGCTTGGGGCCTCAGAAGCTAAGACAGTCAATTTCAGTTGAAAACTATTTCATTTTTGAGACAGCTTTGCGGTAGGTGTATTGGCCGTGGGCATTGGTGGCTTTGCCATTCCCGTAGTAAATCGAATAGTTTGGGCACCTATGTAAGCAGCCCAGGCACATAGCGCATTCTCGCTTTACCCATACAGGCCTTTTGCCCCTCATTTCGATTGCCTGAACCGGGCACTTCTTGGCGCATAAACCGCAGCCGCTACATGTTTCAGACACTGAAAGCTTCTTGGTCTTTCGAACTTTATTGTCGTAGATCAGTTTGCCAATGGCTCCAGCACATCTAGGAGCGGTGGGGCCCATGTGTTTTCCCGTTACGTTGGCGGATAATTGCTTTTTCAGCTCGTCGATTTCGGTTTCTGCCTTGGTAATAGTTTCGGCGACCTTCTTTTTGTCGGAAAGATCAAACAACACCGTCCAGGTGTCTGGCATGTGAATATCGAATTTGGCGTCTAGCGCAAGACCTTTTGGCTTCATTATCGCGTCCGCAATCGCCGAGGCTGCTCCTGTGGTGGTGCCGTAAGTTCCCACATAGAAGGTGTAGGGCTTGTTGTCGAAGTGAATATCGAGCTTTTGAAGGAATTCTTCGACGATGTTTGGCAGTACAAAATCGTAGGTTGGCGTTACGATGCCTAGCCTGCTTTCGCTCAGTTGGAATTGGTACGTACTGCTTTTGGTGGCGTCTTCAATGGAGATAATCGTTTCGTCTTTAAGCCTAATTTCGTCTACAACATGTTTGGTGTTCCCAGTTGCGGAAAAGTAGATCAACATCTAGGGGCGTTCCTTTTTGCCTTTCTTTCACTTGTTTGATCGAATGATTGTAGCGGCTTTGATAGTGCTTTGGCGATCTGTAAAGAAATCGAATGCAAACCGATTAAGCTGCGGGATGAGATACCCGCACCGTAGTGCTGTATATAGCACCACTTATCGAACTTCCGGTTTCTGGTTCGTTACAAAATTATCTATTCTGTAGAATAACTTATTAACAGCAGCGGATTTTCGAGCGTGGGCAACCATCGCTTTGCACCGCTAGACAACAGAGGTAACAAACTCAGGCCTAAGCGCCCGACTGTGTCGGGCGCTTTTGCGCGCCAGAAAGGACGAGCGGCATGAAGTGGAATGTTGTTACGGATTCGAGTTGCGATCTTCTACCATCAAGTTACCAATCTGACGTTATCGAGCTTTCCAGCGTGCCATTTATGATTACCGTTGGCAACCAGCATTTCGTCGACGACGAAGATCTTGATCTGCAAAAAATGCTCCACGATATGGAACAGGAAAAGGAAGCAAGCCACACCGCGTGTCCTGCCCCTGGAACGTGGTTGCATCACTTCGAAAAGGCAAGCCACACGTTTGCCATTACGATTTCATCTCAACTATCAGGAAGCATGAACAGTGCCCTTACCGCCATGGATATGGCGCTGGAGGAACACCCAGAAAAGAAGATTGCTGTCTTGGATTCAAAGTCGACGGGACCAGAGCTTGTTCTTTGCGTGCATGAGCTTGAAAGGCTCGCTCGGGAGGGCGCTGATTTCGATGAGGCGGTTGCTCGTGCTAATACCTTCCTTGAAAGAACCAAGATCCTTTTTGCGCTTTCTTCCTTCGACAATCTCATTAAAAACGGTCGCATGGGCAAAATGACCGGTTTCCTTGCAAGGGCATTGGGCATGTGGGGGATTGGCACTGCAAGCGAAGAGGGTACGATTGTTGTCGAGGGCAAAGCCAGGGGAACGAAAAAGACCGTTCGCGAACTTATCAACCGCATGAAGGAACGGGGATTCGCCGGTGGGCGTGTTGCCATCAGCCATTGCGATAACCTTGCCGTTGCGCAAACTTTGAAGGAAAACATCTTGCAGCTGTGGGGTAATTCCGAGATTGAGATTATTCCTACCAGAGGCCTTTGCAGCTACTATGCCGAACGTGGTGGCCTGATCGTAGGCTTCTAAGTGGAACGACGTGGGAACTTAGCTGTTTCTAACGCTGTTCTTTGCTTCGAGGCTTCACGGGGGTATTGAGCGTTGTTGTTATTGTTGGCTTTGCGTTGCTGCCTTTTTCGACGGCAACGGTGGGCGCAATGCTCGTGTGCGTTATTGTTCTATTTGCCCTTTCGGTATTTAAGCCCGGCATGAAGAAGTCGAAGAGGGCTAAGGCGAAAAACATCGACTAAGGCTTTGGCCGCATATTGCTTGTGGAAGCTTAAGGAGAAACTAATGCTCGATACCAGTAAAACGGCACCCTCCGTTGATGCTTGGCTGCGCCAGGCGAAGGCCGACCCCTCTGCCGCAGAATGCGGTATGTACTTGACGCATAACGGTGTGGTGCGTGCTACGCCGAAAGCGGAAGCACGTGGCGTCGAAACCGATGGGGTGGAACCTGGCAAAAAAGTGGGCGGCATGATTTTCGGCTACGATGCCGCAAAGGTACAAGCCGCTATTGAAGACGCGCATGCGATGCCTGGCATCAAATACGTGCGTGTTTGGTTGGCCGATGGTCAGCTAGCAGTGGGAGACGATATCATGTTCGTGCTTATTGGCGGAGACATTCGTCCGAATGTTGTCGATGCACTCCAGACCTTGGTGGAAACCATCAAAAACGAATGCGTCACCGAAATCGAATGCGAAGCCTAGTCTTACCTGTTTTCCCATTCTGCAGAAACGGCAACTAACAATGAAAAACCAATAAGCTTTACGGTTCAGGGAGCGGTTCAATCCGCTCCCTTTTTATGGGGTTCTTTGGTGCCACGACTGGGCAAACTGACCATTCAACCTGAGCCAATAGGGCAGAATGGCTTATTCGCGTATCGTGTTATTAACATTTCGAAAAGAGCTCATTCGGCGTTCTAAAATGAGTCCATTGGCAGTGCGGACATCGCAATTAGGTCGCCTGCGGTTAGCAAGGCGGTTTCAACCATCGGGGATCGGAGATATCCATGCAGGTAACCGAAACTATCAAGTATGCAGGCGTAAACGATCACGATATCGATTTGTTTGAAGGGCAGTACGACGTCCGTGAAAATGGCATGGCATACAACAGTTATGTCGTGCTGGGCAAAAAGGTTGCAGTTGCCGATACAGTTGATGCCCATTTCGTTGAGGAATGGCTTGGCAATGTTGAAGCTGCGCTTGCTGGCCGCACGCCCGATTATCTTGTGGTGCATCATATGGAGCCTGATCATTCGGCGGGCATTGTTGCGTTTATGGATCGCTATCCCGAGGCACAGGTTGTTGCTTCGAAAATGGCCTTCAAGATGATGAACGCCTATTTCGGTACCGACTTTGCCGATCGCCAAATTGTGTGTAAGGAAGGTTTTGAGCTCGATCTTGGCGGTCGCACACTAAGCTTCATCGGCGCAGCTAATGTGCACTGGCCCGAGGTTATGTTCTCGTACGATTCGCAAGACAAAGTACTGTTCTCTGCGGATGCATTCGGCAAATTCGGCGCGAACGATATCGATGACCCCGAAGGCTGGGCTTGCGAGGCGCGTCGCTATTATTTTGGAATTGTGGGCAAGTTTGGCAAGAATGTTCAAGCGGTGCTGAAGAAGGTTGCCTCGCTTGATGTTGAGCGCATTTGCCCCCTTCATGGTCCGGTGCTTTCCGAAAACCTGCCCTATTATTTGGGCGCCTATACCACCTGGTCTAATTACGAACCCGAGGATCATGGCGTAACCATCGCGTACGCAAGCGTATATGGCCACACCAAGCAGGCTGCAGAAGAGCTAGCTGGCGCTCTTCGGGAAAAGGGTGAAACCGTTTCGCTGTTCGACCTGGCGCGCGACGACATGGCTGAGGCCGTGGAGGATGCATTCCGCTACGATCGCTTAGTGCTTGCAAGCATTACGTATACAGGTGGCATGTTCCCGTTCATGAATACGTTTATCCATACCCTTGCTGAGCATGCTTATCAGAATCGAAAGGTAGCCTTTATCGAGTCGGGCACATGGGCGCCAGCTGCTGCCAAGGCAATGCGTGCGCAGGTGGAGCAGATGGCGGATATACAGTTCGCTGAAACGGTTGTAACCGTGCGCGGTTCTGTTGACGATGCGGCTCGTGCTCAGATTGCCGCTTTGGCCAATGAACTTGCTGAATAGCGCAGTCGTTGCAACTATCTGAAAACACTAAGCATTTCGCTGGTTTTAGCTGCTCGATGATGGTTCAAGATGCTGTCCATTGTGCGGTACAGGTCGAGCTTTTTTAATGAGTATAATTGCCATATTGGCTAGATAAATCCAGGTAAACGGGTATTTTTGCTTTTGCCAATGTGCAGTTTCAAGGGTACACGCTAAGAGGGGTTGCCATGTACGACTTATTCGGGGACAAGTTCGACTTGAATCGCGACGGCAAGCTGAGCGCTGCCGAGCACATGATGGACTTTTCGGTGTTCAATTATTGGGCAACCGACGATGATGATGGAGCCAGTCGCAAGCGTTCATCGGAATCGTATTTCGACGACGATGATCGTTTGGATGATTTCGACGCATCCGATGACGATGATGTCGACGACTATGAAGATGACGACGATTTCGAGGATGGCAACGAGGTTGCCGAAGCGCTTGAGGATGCCGGAATTGACCTCGATGAATTCGAGTCGATGAGCTTCAAAGAGCAGTGCGAAGCACTGGAAGACGCCGGTCTCGACCCAGATGAGCATCGCTTTTAACTATAAGGGGCAGCCCAATAGGGGCTGCCCCTATTCGTTGGGACTGTTTCCTCGAATTCCCAAACCCTTACCGTTCCATACCACAGGGCATGACATTGTTGCTGCCACGTCGTTCCTCGGTTACTGCTGAATAGAAGCGGTAACCTCCCGAGAAGTTGAAGCAGTTGAATCCGTGCTGTGTCAGAATGCGGCAAGCGATATAGCTCCGTACGCCGCTTTGGCAAATAACGTACAAGGGCTTATTGGTATCGAGCTCATTCAGACGGCTTCTCAATTCGTCAACGGGGATGTTTCTGAAGCCATTGATGTGCCCGCGCTTGTATTCGCCAACTGTGCGAACATCCAGCAATTGCACGCTGCCGTTGCGAGGGAATTCGGGCTCTTCGTTCCAATGCCACTGTTTTACTAAGCCGTTGTTCAGATTCTCGATCATGAAGCCGGCCATGTTTACGGGGTCTTTTGCCGAAGAATACGGGGGAGCGTACGCTAAGTCCAAATCCTTTAGCCGGTCAGCGCGAATGCCGGTCTGGATGGCAGTGGCCAGCACGTCTATGCGCTTGTCGACGCCATCGCCGCCAACGATTTGGGCTCCCAGCAAGCGTAGCGATTCTTTTCCGAATACCAATTTCATGGTCATCGGTGTGGCGCCAGGGTAGTAGCCAGCGTGGGATCCAGGGGAAAGAACAACGCAGTCATAGTTGAAGCCCGCTGCAGCTGCTGCTTTTTCGGAAAGACCTGTGTTGGCAACCGTCAGGTCGAACACCTTTATCACCGAAGAACCTAGCGAGCCTTTATAGCTGCTGTTTATCCCAACAATAACATCGGCGACAACGCGGCCTTGTTTGTTGGCGGGGCCAGCAAGGGAAATCGCGGCGTTTTCGCTGGTAACCTGGTGCTTCACCTGCGCAGCATCGCCCACTGCATACACATCAGGCGCAGATGTTTCCATTCGTTCGTTCACCACAATGGATTCCTTTATACCCAGTTCGAGTCCTGCGGCTTTTGCCAGGTGGCTTTCAGGCATGACGCCAATGGCAAGCAGCACTAAATCAGCTGTGATGGGCGCTTCGTTCTCGATATGAGCAACTATGCGGTCGCCCACTTCCTCGAATCCCGTCACGTTGGCACCCAAGTACAAGTTGATGCCTGAATCGCGCATTTTCGCGTGGATGAGCGTCTGTGCGAGCTCGTAGTCGGAGGCTCCTCACCAGCGGCACCACAGCCGCCCTTATAGTGCTGCATGCGTTGTTCGTAGCCGATGTAATTGCAGCTATCGTGCTGTACGTGAAGATAAGGAAAGTAACGAAGGGCATTTCAGATGGCACGAATGGAGCTTAAACCGCATAGGTCATTTTGGCTGGTTGCTACTCTTTCCATTTTCTTGTTTTGAAATCCCAGGTAAGCATTGCGCCGTTATTCATTTCGAGTGTAAGTACTTCATCTGAAATACTAGGCTCAGGGGAAGACAGGCTGTACCAACCGTTTTCGTCGACCTTCGGCGCTGGCCTTCCGCCTAATCCGGTATCAAAGATGAATTGGACCATGATTTCACCGTCCCTGTGAGGGATGGTGCAAGTTACCTCGTAACGCTCTGCATCTAAAAAAGCAATCCATTCCGTTTCGTAATCGAACGATCCGGTGGGGAGGATTATGCCCGGAATATCGGAGGCGATATTCCTCAGGGCGGCTTGGACATCGTCGTTCCAGTTGAAGGTGTTTTCGTTTTCCGAGAACCTTGATTCCATATATTCGAGTAGCTTTGCGAGATAGAGTAGCTGCATACGGTAAACAACATCCGGGGAAGGACCGATCCCCAGTAGCTCACTAGGGTCTTCGCTTGCGCACGAAAGCTCCTGTTCGAAGTCGGTAATCTCCTTGATAAGCTTGTCTCTTTCTTGTATGAGTCCCTTATAGGGAAGGCCCTTTACGATTTCGATATAGGATTCTGGCGCAATCATACTCATATCGACTCCCCTTGGTTCAACTTCATTAATGCTATTGTCTCATTTGCGGATTTGTTTCTCCAGGTGAAAGGGGTGCAAGGTGAAGGTTCACATTCAGGGAAAGCGTGGTGTCCCTGGCACCACTAGTGCATATTCTGCATACCTTGGTTTTCTCGACATGGGATTTGAAGTGGGAGTCTTTCACGACCCCCGTGAATTGGAAGATGCACCGCGCGAAGACATAGTTGTCGGAGGCGTAGGGATCGTGCGCTCTCGACTGGAGGCGCTGGGCGTTGATTGTCCATCTGTTGACTATCCGGAAGACCTCAAGGCGTTCCTTGGTCGTAAAGTCTGGCACAGTACCATTGATCAGGTAAGTTGCGATATGGAATCGTGGCCTTTGTTTGTTAAACCCGTCGAAGAAAAACGATTTACCGGTTGTGTGATTAAGTCAACGTCAGACCTTGTTGGCAAGGGTTGCAGCGGAGAAAACCTTGAGGTTATCTGCAGTGATGCGGTTGCCATGGTGTCCGAGTATCGTTGCTTTGTGCGCCGTGGCGAGATCCTGGATGTTCGCCGTTATCGCGGCGATTGGTCTGTTGCACCAGATAGAGCAGTTATTGAATCTGCCGTTTCCGCATACTCTTCGGCGCCTGCGGGGTATGCTGCCGACTTCGCTGTTACCGACAAGGGTGAAACAATTCTCGTAGAGGTCAATGACGGATTCTCTCTAGGCTCTTATGGCCTTTGGCATGACCTTTATGCGCAGCTGCTGTCAGCTCGATGGGCTGAACTGGTCGGCGTGCCCGATCCGTGTAACTTTGGTTTGGAAATTCCGCCTATGTAGGCAGTGTGGTTCAAACCATTAATTGGAAATACCGACCATGCGGCATGCTTGTTGCATAGTCGAACAGAACCTCTGTGGGAAAATAGCCGCGCGCATTCTTTTGCGGGCATGCCGATCCTGAAAGGACCCCACCATGCGTTTTGCGAAGAAGATTCTGTTTATCACTGCAGGTAGTATATGCCTTGCCCTTGGCTTTATTGGGATGTTCGTGCCGGTGTTGCCTACTACGCCGTTTGTGTTGCTCGCGGCGTTTTTGTTCTCGCGTAGCTCGGAGCGGCTTAGCTCCTGGATTGCTGCGACTCCTATTTATCGCGCATACGTGGAGCCCTTCAAGCAAAGCGGCGGTATTTCGCTGCCTAGGAAGATGAGGATTCTGGCCATATCCTATTCCGTGATGGGACTCAGCGCATTTCTGGTTCAAAAGCCCGTTGTGTGGGTTGTGCTAGCTGCTGTTGCGGTTTTCCTGGCGGTTTTGATGTTGGCTGTTATTCCCACCATTTCTAAGGATAAAGAGCTCGACCATGGTGATGGCCTCGAGATTGATGCTGCTGTCAGAGTGCGTGAGCGCGACTAGCGCTTTTATCCCAGCGCAACGTCGAGTACCATCATCAAGCTGAAGCCGATGGCAAAGAACACGGTGCCAAGGTTGGAATGTTTGCCTTGAGATAGTTCCGGCATCAGTTCCTCAACCACCACATAGAGCATGGCTCCTGCTGCAAAGCTCAGAAGATAGGGAAGAGCTGTAATAATGAGTTGCGAGGCGGCGATCGTCAGCACTGCGCCGATGGGCTCTACGATGCCGGAAGCAACGCCACCCGCAAATGCCTTTCTCCTGCTCATCCCTTCTGCTCGAAGCGGCATCGAGATGATTGCGCCTTCCGGAAAATTCTGAATGGCGATGCCAATCGACAGCGCCAACGCACTTGCTGCGGTGATCTGCGCATTTCCGGCAAGAAAGCCCGCGTACATAACGCCAACCGCCATGCCCTCCGGGATGTTGTGCAGCGTCACCGCCAACACCATCATTGTGGTGCGGCTGAGTTTACTCTTTGGGCCTTCTGATTGTTCGCTGCCCACATGCAGATGGGGGATCAGGTGGTCTAGAGCAAGCAAGAACAGCACGCCGAACCAGAATCCCGCAAAAGCGGGAAAGAACGAAAGCGTTCCCATCGAAGCTGATTGCTCTATAGCGGGAATTAGCAGGCTCCAAATCGACGCAGCAACCATCACCCCTGCGGCAAATCCCGCTAGGCAACGTTGCACTAGGTTTCCCAGATTGTTTTTCATAAAGAGCACGCAGGCGGCGCCCATTGTTGTGCCCAAAAAGGGAATCAGGATCCCGAGAACAGTTTCTATTTGCTTCACCTTCTTTCGGTTGATTTGTTTGCCTTTGGCGCAGCCTCTTTGATTTGCGCGGATGGAACAACGCGGCGCGTGTTCGTATCGTTCATAGTGGCGCACCCCCCCCTTGCTTTGTGGGGATGGAACCGACTAATTGGTCCGGGTGGCTTGCGCGTTCGGCAATCGAATTGGCGGCCCTTCGGAAGAAGCTTTCGAGGGGCCGCCAATGAAGTCTTGCTATTTAACTAGCTTCGAAAACACGTCTATTCCTGCACTTTTAATGCCTCGGATAGGCTTACCCGTTTAATCGAGCGCGTATGGATAAGCGCCACGAGAAGGTAAGTTGCAAAACCGATGCCTACGCACGCTGCCATGCACCACCAGGGCACGTAGATCTCGATGTTGCCGTTGTAGGCGAGTAACATTGATCGGAAAATTGCGGTGAGCGAGCCGATGATGAGGGGCTGGCATAACACAAGCGATGCGACCACGCACAGCGTGACCGAGCGGATGTAAAGATGCGAGACCTCTTTGTCGCGGTAGCCGAATACCTTCATGTAGCTAATCGAGCGGGCGCTGCGATCTATGACGGCTTTGGTAAGCAGGTACATGAACAGCAAGAAGATGAACACTGCGAGACCTACCATCATGCCGATCATGGAGTCCATCATGTCTACGAATTGGTCGCCCACCGCACGCATGTCATCGGGGGTTGTGTCGCTGGCGTAGTAGCGTGCGTCTAAGGCAAGCGCTTCGTTGCTAACGTATCCGTTGAAGTACGACTTGTCGTTGTCAAACATCGTGTTGAAGTCGTCGATGCTCATGTATACATTCATATTCGACTTCGTACCCCAAGTGTCTTCCTGGCCTGAGAAGGTAAGGCTGTGGGTCTTGTCTTCGTACTTGTCGTAGAGGTCAATCTGCTGGTTTTCATCCCAACCGAACTTGTTTGCAAGACCTGCGCCGAATACGACTTTGCCATTGCCGATATCAAGATCCTTCCAATAGCGGGAATCTGGTTGTACGCCATAGATGGCCACAGTTTCGGTGCCGTTGTTATTTCCTCGGTCGTATTGAAGCTGGTAGACGGCGAATTTCTCTGCCTGGCCAATGGCATCAGTGCCGTTGTCGGTGGTGTTTATAGGGTGAATATCGTCATCGTCTGTATCGATATCGGCGGCTTTTTCCATGAGATCGATAGCATCGTCGCGGTTGCATCCAAGGGCATCGGCAATGTCATCAATAGATGCATAGAAAGCGTCCTTTTTGCGTTGTGCTTTCGAAAGGGCGTTGGTTGCCGCTTGTGCTGTTTCTGCGGAAGGCGATGCCATTGCAGCGTTGTATTCATCTTGTGCGGCATCTGCTGCATCTTCCAGCTCGTCTTGCGCATCTTCTGCGGCGGAAAGGAGCGTGCCGTTGATGGATTGCAGGCGTTCGAGCGCAGCCCACGCTTCTCGTTCTTCGGGTGTTCCCTCAAGTTCGAGCGGCGCCTTCAAGGTGTAGGTATGTTCGGCAACGAGGCTTGTTTCCAAGTTGTCGGCGTAATGTGTCATAGTGGGCAAGATGGCCAGGCCGAATAGCAAAAGCAGGCTGGCGAATGCAATTCCCACAAAGAGTGTGGCGAAGTTGCCAAGGTTCCTCAGGAAGATACGAAGGCGGAAGCGCGCTACGAAACTCAGTCGTTCGGGCAGGCGCACACCGCGCTTCGTGCCCGACTTGCCGGCGGCTTCGTGGCGCAGGAACTGCAGCGGGGTCTTTCCCATTTTGCGCAGAAGCCCTATGAGCGTGATAAGGATAAGTGCGGCTGCGGGCACCACGGCGCACTTGAGGAAGATGCCCCAGTCCCAGAACACCTGGAACGGAGGTAGGCTGTACGATCCGTAATAGAGCTGACGCATGGGCTCGGTGAAGAATGCCACTCCGAGTGCGGTGCCAAGCCCTGCGGCTATAACTCCCACAATTGCCGGTAACGTCAGGTAATGGAGCACTATTTCTCGTCTACGATATCCGCTTGCCAGAAGAGTGCCAATAATGGCGCTTTCCTGTTCGATGGTAGCGTTGGTGAGCACCACGAATACGAATGCCATGATAACGATAATGATGTAGAGCAGAGTGGTCCACATGGCAGAATCGCCCTTAACGTCATCTGCCGCATAGCCAATGCCTTGGTTGGTGCTGGCATCGGTAAGGTCGTCCACATGCGCATCGGTATCTGCCAGGGCTTCTGCCATGTCTTTTTCGGCATCGGTGCGGTCGGCAATGGAGAGGTCCCGATTGGCGAAGGTGAATGAGTAGGTGTAAGCAGGAGCACCGCCAGCATCTTCAAGCGCCTGGAAGCCGGAGGGGGATACTTCGGCCACTCCGTAAGTAATGGTGTTTACGGTGAAGTCGGAGTTGTTTAAGAACAGGGCCTGGCTATCGGGCTGGGTCATGATGCCGCAGATGGCGTAGGCGCGGCCCTCGAGTTGGACGGTATCGCCAACATGAAGATTGTTGTTTTTGGCGAACACGCGGTCGATAGCAACCTCGTTGTTGGATGAAGGTTCGGTTCCTTCGCAATACGCTGCGAGGTCAACCTGGGTGCGATGTTCATAGGTGCGCAGTGTACGTTTTGATCCATCGTCATTTGGGAGCGTGATTGCCGCGTCGATGGAATAGTTCTTGTAAAGCGTAACGCCGCCTACATCTTCAGCAGCATCGCGGGCAGCTTGGAGCTGGCTATCGGTGGCTTCGAACGAGGTGGTGAAACGTCCATCTTCGATAGAGTATTCGTCGTGCATGCCATCGATGATCTGGCTGATCGAATGCGCGGCAAGCAGAAAACCCGACGTCAGTGCAATGGCTCCGCACATGAGCAGGAATATGCCCAAGTATTTGCCGATGTTGTTCTTGAGCTCGCGGGGGAGTCGCTTGGCAAGTGGTGTCATCGTTCGCCTACCAATCAAGCTCGGAAGCGGGCACGGGCGCTTCGTTCTCTTCGTCTTCGACAAGGCGTCCGTCGCGCAAGCGAAGCACGCGATTGGCCATCCGTGCGATGGCTGCGTTGTGTGTGACGATCACGATTGTGCAGCCGTACGTTCGGTTAACGCTTTCCATAAGCTCAAGAACCTCTTTCGAGGTTTTGTAATCGAGGGCGCCGGTGGGTTCGTCGCACAAGATGAGGCCAGGGTTCTTCACCAACGCTCGTCCGATGGCGCAGCGCTGCTGTTGGCCGCCTGAAACCTGGCGGGGAAATTTGTTACGGTGCTCCCACAGACCAAGCGAATGCAGCAGTTCGTTCATGGGCAGGGGGTTCTTAGAAAGGTGGGCCGTGACCTCGATGTTTTCACGAATGGTGAGGTCGGGGACCAGGTTGTAGAACTGGAAAACGAAGCCAAGTTCTCGGCGGCGGTATTCTCCTAGGTCTTTCGCTGAAAGTGCCGTGAGCTCGCAGTTTCCGACGCGGATCGTGCCGCCGTCGGCTCCTTCAAGCCCGCCGATGAGGTTCAGAAACGTTGATTTTCCTGAACCGGAGGGGCCGAGCATAACGCAGATTTCGCCTTTGTTTACCGTGGTGGTAATTCCATCCAGCACTTGGATGCGCGCCTCGTCGTTGCCGTAGTGCTTCTTGAGTCCGTTGACCACCAGGTAGGGGGAGTTGCCCTTCATATGTGCTCCAATCTGGGTGCGTAAGGCCAACGGAGCGGTCGGTATGAGAGCAGAGTTAGCCGTGGTTAAGTTAGGTCAAGCTAACTTTAACACATATGCTCAATGTGTAAGGAAGGTGAGCTGTTTCGGTTGGGCTGGCTGCGCGTTTGAGCATAAGGTTGACCTGACTGCGAAGTCTTGTCTTTAGCTCTGGGTTTGATACGGTTTTATGGTGTTGCGAAATGGAAGGGTGCTCTTTGTTTCGGTTCAGTGGGGAGCTGTCATGCAGAAACTAAATGACTGGAACCCTTTGTGCCTATTTGAAAATGACCCATTTGCACAGGCAGAAACCCCAGATGCCCTGCATTGCCATGGTGATGAACTTTCCTACCATTTCCGGGCAGCCGAATGTTGAGGCAGCCCAGCCTATGAACCAGGTGCCGAACAGGAAGTTCCAAAGGTACAAAGCGATGAACAATGCCACGCTTCGCCAGAAATTGCTGGATGCCTTGAACGTGATGTTGCGGTTCATAAAGAAGTTGAACGAACCCGAACATGCAACGGCAATGCCATTTGAAATGCTTGTGGGTAGGGCGAGTTGGGCTATGGCAAACGCGCCGAACTCGACGAACGTTTGCATGATTGAAACACCGTAGTACATGAACGCCTGGCGGACACCGCGAGCAAGAGATGATGAATCTGCTTGTTCTTTCTTGTTATGTGTGTACGCGGTTTCCATAGCAAGAGATTCTAGAGCTTGCAGGTTGCCTTGCGCCGAAACGTTACCTTTTCGCAGAGACAATGCTACATGGCCCTTTTGGGGTATCAAAGAGGATATCGCGGTGCCGCTACTTCTTGAACTTATTCAATAGGAACCCGAAAAGACCGATGCCGTCTTCTATGGCGTTCTTTGTTCTTGTGTAGTCGCCCATGGTGTCGTTTTCGATCATGCGCTCTCGATTTTCCTTCAGGATACGCCCCTCGGCTTCAACTCGGGCGGATGTAAGTACGGAGTCGGCAAAGTATTCCGCGGTTTCTTTTCGGTTTTCGCGCATCATATTCTTGGCGGTTTTGAGTGATTCCCGCCGCTGTTCTTTTGTTTGTGGGGAGGCTTTCTGGGTGCATTGGCAGATGAGCGCCACGAACTGTTCCGAAAGCCCTTCGGAAGCGAAACGGTCTTCGAAGGTATTGAAGTCTGCGCACTGTTCACCAAGCGCTATCACTTCAGCGCAGAATGCATCTACTTCGGGTCGCAAGCCATCAGGCACGATGAGGTATTCATCGAAGTAGTGCGTTTTCGCATCAACACTTTGCTGTACGTCGCTGTTCATATCCGTGCCTTTCTCACGTGCGTTTGCTGGGGAAAGTGTTCCTTATGAAAGGGTGCCACAGACGCGCGTGCGGGGGAATGAACCTATGTCCCATTATTGCTCTAGGTATGCGCCCTTGTTTCCCAATTTTGAGTTACGGGAGATGGAGCAGTGGTGCGTGGCGCTTTAGCCGGGCTTTGCCACTTGTCCTTACGTGCGGCTTGAATTCCGATTGTGCGTTATATTTTCGGCATCAATTCGAACATCAACGGTATAATAAACGATTGCATTTTTTGGTGTATAACTACAGGTTCTTCGATGGGGGCGTTTGAAAGTTATTTTTGGCAAACCTCAAGCAACGCTCGTGGAACCAAAAGTGTGTACTGCTTGGCGCAAGGCGATCGGATCTCAGTAAACCTGCGTTCTCGTGGCGTCTTTAGCGATGCAGCTAAGGAGAAAGCGGAGCTTAGCGGCATGGATCAATTTAAGCCTTCGTGCGTATTCGGCGATCGATGGGCTTGCTAAGAAGGGGCAACAACCTGTGACCGAACCAATCCACGAAATAGCGAACGAGAGGTTTATTGAGGATTTTATTCGTCGCTATTCAGCGTCCGTCCTTGAGATCCTTCTCCGTGATCGAACAACTAAACAGAATATTATATGGGCCGACAACGAGTATGAGTCCTTAGGCGAAGGCTACATGGGTGACGATGAGATAACCGTTGCTAAAATTACGGGTCCCAATTGTGATGTCGTCAAGCCACGCATTGCCAAGGAGCAAGAGAAGCAATCCCAACGTACCAAGAGCCGCGCCGAAGTTTTTTCGCCAGCATGGTTGTGCAACCAAATGAACAACGATATGGATGAAGCGTGGTTCGGCAGGCGCAACATCTTTAATGTTGAATTCTACGGCGACGATGATGGCAAGATGTGGATGCCCACTGATGAGCTAATTGAATTCCCTAAGACGAAGGGACGCGGCTGGCATGCTTATGTGGAGGCGCCGCGGCTTGAGATCACCTGCGGTGAGGCGCCGTTCGTGTGCTCACGTTACGATACCGTGACGGGCGATGAGCTGCCCGTGCACGAGCGCGTGGGCTTCCTGGACCGCAAACTGCGTGTCGTGACCGAAAGAACCAAGACTCGCAAGGAATGGGTACGTCGAGCCTTTGACGCGCTGCGCGCGACTTACGGCTTCGAATATCAGGGCGACAACCTGCTTATCGCTCGCATCAATGTGCTTGAGACGTTCGCCGAGCATCTTTGCGACCGCTGGGGGTCGGACCCCGAGCGGGATGAGCTGGAGCAGGCGGCGTGGATCGTCTCCTGGAACTTCTGGCAGATGAACGGCTTCACCGACGCTGTTCCCACCAACAAGATGGGTGCCGAGGTGGAGTCGACCCTTGGGACGTTCGAGGAGCCCGAGCCGGAACCGATGCAGCCGTCTCTTTTCGACCTGCTCGACAACGTGTTTCCCGACGAGGCAGCCGAAGAGACCAAAGAAGAGGAGCCGAAGGAAATGGTTCCCCTGTGTGTGATATACGATTGGCAAAACGGCGAGCCTTTCGAGTTCGCCTCATTGAAAGGTAAGGCAGCAGTTATGGGAAAGAAGTTCTATGCAGTGATCGGAAATCCCCCGTACCAGGAATCGGTTGAAGGAAGCTCGCGATCAAAACCGATTTACAATTTATTTATGGATGCCTCTTATAGCATAGCCGAGAAATCTGAGCTTATTACCCCGGCTAGATTTCTGTTTGATTCTGGTTTAACACCGAAATCGTTCAATAGGAAGATGCTTGAAGATGTCCATCTCAGGATTTGCAAGTATTATCCCGATGGCACAGAAGTCTTCCCGAATACAGATATTAAGGGCGGCGTCGTTATTACTTATCATGACGAGACGAAGACATTTGGCCCAATTCGAAGAATGTACAAAGATGAGCGTCATCGCCCTCTTGTTGAAAAAGCGATAAATGCAACAAGTTTTCGCCCTCTCTCTGACATCATTGGAAGTCAGGGCACATTTAAATATACTGAAGCTTTTTTTGCCGACAATCCTTCCGCTCGCAAGGTTCTTGGCAAGGGTACTAAGGACAAGATACTGTCAGCTCATTTTAGCGATAGCGATTTTACCTCTTCGTTCCTGGACCGGGAGTCTGCCGGCTACGTAAAGATGCTCGCACGCGTTTGAGGACAGCGCGTTTACCGTTGGATTCGGGACGATTATGTTGTCGAAAACGGTAATGACACCCTAGCTTTTTATAAAGTGTTTGTTGCCGAGGCTCAGGGATCAGGGGCATATGGCGAAACCTTGAGCGATACCGTTATTGGAGAGCCGGGCACCGCTCAGACCGACACTTTTTTGGCCTTCGGGAAATTTGACAATATCAACGAAGCCAACAATCTATCAAAATATCTCAAAACCAAGTATGTTCGATCACTGCTTGGAGCTCTAAAAGTTACACAACATGCCGCTTCTGCCGTCTGGGCTTACGTCCCTCTTCAGGACTTTACGCCAAACTCGGACATTGACTGGTCGCAGTCCGTTGCCAACATCGATAAGCAGCTCTACGCCAAGTATGGGCTCGACGAAAACGAAATAGACTTCATCGAATCGCACGTGAAGGAGATGGAATAGCCATGGCCTTCACCGACATTACCGGTAAAGTTAAAACAGGTCGTCCGGTATTACCCCAGATCTACGCCTACACCACGCCCGAAATCGCGCGGCACGATGGATGGACGAAGATCGGGTACACCGAGCAAGACGTCGAAACGCGCGTCAAGCAGCAAACCCACACTGCCAACGTTTACTACGTTATCCAGTGGCACGGCAACGCGACATACGAGGATACGGGCGAGACGTTTCGCGACACCGACTTCCACGGCTACCTGAAGAAGCTCAACGTCGCGAACGAGCCGGATACCGAGTGGTATGAGATAGAGCCCAATCCCGCGAAGATGCACTTCTACGAGTTCCGCGAGAACCACGGCATTTTGGAGGCGCCCACCGCAATAGAGTATCAGCTTCGCGCCGAGCAGGACCGCGCCGTCGAGCAGACTGTCGACTACGCCCAGCACCACCAACGTGGAGAGTACCTATGGAACGCCAAGCCGCGCTTCGGCAAGACGCTCACGAGCTACGACCTCTGTCGCAAGCTGGGAGCCATGAAGGTTCTCATCGTGACGAATCGCCCCGCAATCGCGAACTCATGGTACGACGACTACGTGAAGTTCATGGGAAAAGAATCGGGGCTGTGCTTCATCAGCAGTGCAAGCGCACTTGCTGGCAAGCCTTTCTGCCTTTCGCGCGACCAATATCTCGAGAACCTGCGCAATGGCGGCACTAAGGGGTTCATCGAGTTCGTGAGCCTTCAGGATCTTAAGGGGTCAATCGAGTTCGGCGGGAAGTTCGACAAGCTCAAGCACGTCTCCGACATCGAATGGGACGTGCTCATCATCGACGAGGCGCACGAAGGCGTCGACACCTTCAAGACCGACGTGGCGTTCGACCATATCAAGCGCAAGTTCGCCCTCCACCTCTCGGGCACGCCGTTCAAGGCCATCGCCAACGAGAAGTTCCCCACCGACGCTATCTTCAACTGGACCTATGCCGACGAGCAGCGAGCTAAGCGAGACTGGAGCGACCCCGAGCTTACCAACCCATATGCCGAGTTACCGCGCCTCAACATGTTCACCTACCAGATGAGCGACATCGTGGCGGGCGAAGTGCAGCGCGGTTGCGACATCGACGGCGAGACCGTCGAGTACGCCTTCGACCTCAACGAGTTCTTCGCGACCAAGACCGACTCAAGGGGATTCGTCTCGTTTGTCCACAACGACGACGTGGATCGCTTCCTCGACGCCCTAACCGCCCAGAAGAAGTTCCCGTTCTCGACGCCGGAGCTGCGCAACGAGCTGCGCCACACGTTCTGGATACTCAATCGCGTGGACTCCGCCAAGGCGCTCGCCAAGAAACTTAACGCGCATCCGATCTTCAAAGACTACGAGATCGTGCTCGCCGCAGGCGACGGCAAACTCGACGACGAGGACGAGTCGATCAAGGCGTTCGACAAGGTCCGCGAGGCAATCGCGAACCACGACAAAACTATCACCCTCTCCGTCGGCCAGCTGACTACGGGCGTGACCATACCGGAGTGGACCGCCGTGCTCATGCTCTCGAACATGAAAAGCCCGTCGCTCTACATGCAGGCCGCCTTCCGCGCGCAGAACCCGTGTCTGTTCAGGTACGATGGCAAGTTCCTACGCAAAGAGAACGCCTATGTCTTCGACTTCGACCCTGCACGCACGCTCGACATCTTCGAGAAGTTCGCGAACGATCTCTATACCGACACGGCCTCTGGCAGCGGGACGCTCGACGACCGGAAACGCCACATTCGCACGTTGCTGAATTTCTTCCCCGTCATCGGCGAGGACGAGAACGGCGAGATGGTTGAGCTCGATGCCGAGCGCGTGCTCTCCATCCCTCGCAAGATCCGCTCTCGCGAGGTTGTGCGTCGCGGCTTCATGAGCGACTTCCTGTTCCAGAACGTCAGCAATATTTTCCGTGCCCCGGCAGAGGTCATCGAGGTTTTACAGACGTTCGAGCCCTATAAGGCGCCGAACGAGGATCTAGGTGTGAAGCGAGGCACCGCCGACGAGCTCAGCCTCAACGAAGATGGCGAAGTGGAAATCCCCACCGAGCAGGTAGTCGGGCTTGCGGAAGGTATGTTTGGCGACAAGGTGTACGGCGACATCGCCGACGACCTTGACGATGTGATCGATTCGATAACCGTCGAAGACTCAGGGGACCCTGACGATATCTTCATCTCGAAGCTGTCCGAGGCGTTCGGGACGAGCATAACCACCCCGCTTGTGGAGACCGCTGAAAAAGAATATGGCAAGGACATGAAGCCCGCCCAGCAGCAGAAGATGGCGCGGCGCATCAAGGCGGATGTGGACATCAAGCTGAACCGCGAAGTCGGCAACTTCAACATCGCTAAGAATCGCATCGAGAAGGACCGTGCCGACGAGCTTGACCTCGCCCAAACCCAGGAGCAGGCCGACGAGATCAACCGCAGGCACGACGAGAAGCTCGAAGATGCCCGCAAGGAGCTGGTGGACAAGCTTAAAGGTTCGCGCGATGAACTGGTGAGAAGTGCTGGCGAGACCGTGATTCGCGAAGTGGAGACCGCCAAGAAGGAAGCCAAGAAGCAGACTCTCGAAGGCAACATTCGCGACCATCTCCGTGGCTTTTCCCGTACTATCCCGTCATTCCTCATGGCGTACGGCGACGAGAAAACGACGCTGGCAACATTCGATCAGGTTATTCCTGCTGATGTGTTTAAGGAAGTCACGAGTGTAACCGTCGAGCAGTTCCGCCTGCTGCGCGACGGAGGCGATGTGATGGACCCCGAGACCGGCGAGCCCGTCCATTTTGCGGGTGAGCTCTTCGACTCTGTGGTGTTCGACGATTCGGTAAAGGAGTTCATTTCCCTGCGGTCGAAGCTGGCCAACTACTTCGACGAGTCGCTTGACGAGGACATCTTCGATTACGTGCCCCCGCAGAAGACGAACCAGATTTTCACTCCACGCAACGTTGTGGTAGAGATGGTCGACTTGTTCGAGAAGGAAAACCCGGGCTGTTTCGACGATCCCGGCCACACTTTTGCCGATCTGTACATGAAGTCGGGACTGTATATCACGGAGATTATCAAGCGTCTGTACAGCAGCGACGGGATGCGTGCCGCCTTCCCCGACGATCGCGAGAGGCTTGACCATATCCTAGAGCATCAGGTATTTGGCATCGCACCGACAGAAATCATCTACCAGATCGCGACTCACTTTATTCTGGGCTTCCACGACGAGGTCGGTCAGGGATGCGACTCGAACTTCCAGCTTGCGGACTCTGCGGAGCTCGCCAAGGACGGCACGCTGGACGCCTACGTCGAGCGTGTTTTCGGACCCAAGTTGGGCGAGGGGTAAGCAAGTGACGAACGTAAACGGCGGCGTACAGGGGTATCCCTTGTCGCCGTAATCTACGACCGTCCAAAGGAGAAGGGGGCAGACGTTGATCGACGCTATCGACGGTGGATGCCTTGGGGTGTCTACCTTGATGGCGAGGACCCGCGTATTATCTTCGAGTTGTCGTTGGGAGAAGATGCTAGCGGCTTGGAATGCTAAGGGACAGAATGAAACGTAAGGCTCTCTCGGGCGTCTAAAGCTCGTATTTGTTCGAGCGAGGTTTCCCGGAAGTCTGCAATTCTTTAGGCATTTTTGAGTTTGTTTGTTGTTCTAGCACGGGATTACAGGGAGGGTAACTAGGCGTGAAAATAGATCTGCATTGCCATACGTTGGCGACCAAAGGCGAGGGGCAGGAAAGAAATGTTACCCCTGAACTATTTGCCGAGAAAATCGATGCCGCGCAAGTCGACATAGTCGCGGTAACCAATCATAACCATTTCGATCTTGATCAGTATGAGATATTGCGCGGCGCGGTCGAAGGAGTTGCTCAGGTATGGCCTGGCGTTGAGCTCGATATAGAGCGTTGGTCTGGTGGAAAACCCTGGCATATGCTTGTGATAACGAGTCCGAATTCAAAAACCCTGTTCAGTAAGTCCATCAAGTCACTGCAAAATGGTCAGAGTCCAAAGGAGTGCAGTTGGCAATTTGAGACAATATGGGAGGCTTTCAAGGATTCCGACGTTCTTTTCATCTCGCATTGTCATGACAAGGCGCCCGCTATCACCGAGGAAGAGATTACGCGTGTAAGAGAGATAACGAACAACGACTGGCGCTTCTATTTTGAGCCGAGAACACTGATGACGCTTGGAATATGGTCGAACCATGGTCGAAATATGCTCATAGGAAGCGACGTTAGAGACTGGAGCAAATACGAAGAGGAAGATTTCGTCTCGCTCAGAGTCAATGTTGACAGTTTTGAGCAGTTTTATCTTCTTGCTAAGCGAGATCACCAAGTCGTCGAAACGCTTCTGAACAGGAAAAGGAGAACGAAGATTATCGCTCATCCGCATGATTCGGTAGCGATTGAACTCCCGCTCTATCAGGATGTAAATGTGCTATTCGGCCAAAAAGGAACTGGTAAGTCCGAGATAGTCAAGTCGATTCGCTCGCAATTCGAAGCTGACGGTATTAAGATTGCCTCCTATATTGGCGGACAGAAAAATACCGCTTTCGACCAGCTTATGACCGTAAAGAACGAAGAGCGATCTTGCTCAAGCTTCGGGCGGTCGGATTGTCTGCATGAGATACAAACGGTGATCAACTGGGCAGACGAACTCCCAACCCCTATCTCTCATTACATTCAATGGTTAAAGACGGTTGGCAATAGCGATAAGAAGGATCGCTTCAAGCTGTCGGAATGCCAGTCGCTTCCCCAGGTGAGCGATACTGCCCTTAAAACGACTAAAGGTGATTACGGATCAATAGATCACTTTACAAATGACTGCAGTGAGCGCGATCTTGGCAAGTATCTGAAGGCAGAAGATAGCGCGGCTTTCTTTTCGCTGCTCGAAAAGCTACGTCAATCAGCCGCCTCCGTCGTCAAACGAGAGTACATAAATAAGGAGTCTGTCGCCCTTGCCAACAATGCACTGATTCAAATCAAGATCTGCATCGATAAAAAGTCGGACACTCAATCGAAGCCAAGCGATACTGGATTTCTTCGCTTTGCGCTAGGGCGCATGAACCTCCTTAGCTCTGTCGAAACGATTAAAGAGAATATGAAAGAGGGAGTCAAGGAGAAGCCAAGCTATCTCGGAACACTTGAGGATAAAGGCAGACTTGACATCGTTCTTCAAAGCCGATGGCTATGCTCGAATTCAAAAACCGCGGAGTTTGGCTTGAAAATCACCTCGCTCAAAAAATGGCGAGGCAAGCTAAATGCTCTTGCAGCATCGATTTGTTCTCCCGATCTGCCAGAGACGGTAGAAGAGTTCAAAACAGCACACCAAGAATCAGGGGTGAACGACCTCTCTGCGTTTATCGGTCTCGAAAAGTACGTCATTACGTCTGAGGATGGAAAACGCTACAACCCGTCTGACGGCGAAAAGGGCATTCTCGTCATAGAGAGAACTTTGAACCAAGAGGCTGATGTGTATCTCCTTGATGAACCGGAACTGGGGATGGGCAATCTTTATATTGATTCGGTCATAAGGCCAAAGCTGATGGAGCTTGCTCTGTCAAGAAAAACGGTTGTTGTTGCTACTCACAACGCCAATATCGCGGTCAGAACCTTACCGTACCTTTCTATTTACAGAAGGCACATACAAGGCGATGAATACAGAACATATTTAGGCAATCCATTTCTGAATGAACTGACCAATATTGACGACCAGGGCGATCGAATAAGTTGGAGTGAAACAAGCATAACGACACTCGAAGGCGGATTCGAGGCGTTTTACGACAGGCAAAGGATATACGAGGCGGGAAAACAATGAAGTATATAGAGATGACTGTCACCACTAATGAAAAATCCCAAGATGTCTTTAGGCTCAAAAGTGAGCCAGAATATATCGATGTTGTCCTTACTGAAGACAATGGGACAAACGATCTCAAAAAACTATTCGCTCGATTGCTGCAAGAGCTATTTATGGACGATGTTGAGGTTAAATTCATCAGGACCGACGGATATAAAACCAGAATATACGAAGACGTTTGCAAGGAGTATGTGAGCGTCTTGAATCAAGAACTCGTAACAGCTCGAGAGAAGATTCTCGAAGAAGAATTACCAGTCGATGAGCCGGCACTAGTTCTCAATAGAGATAAGAAGGAGCCCTGGTGAAATACAACCTCGACAAACTGAAGAAAGTTGAGCTGCGCGACGTATGGCCCCATGAGGCGCTCGACTTCACTAAGTGGCTTTCGGATGAGCCCAACCTGGCTATGCTTGCTTCTGCGATCGGCATCGAGCTTGAACTTATAGAAACCGAATCTTCGGTGGGCTCGTTTAATGTGGACATCTATGCGCAGGAGGTCGGGACTGGGCGAAAGGTCATCATCGAGAACCAGCTCGAGGACACTAATCACGACCACTTAGGTAAGGTGATTACCTACGCTGCCGGTAAAGGAGCTCAGGTAGTTGTGTGGGTTGTGGCCCGCGCTCGCGATGAGCACCGTCAAGCCATCGAATGGCTTAATCAGCGCACCGACAACGACTTTGGCTTCTTTCTTGTCGAGATTGAGCTGTGGTCTATTGGTGACTCGCTGCCTGCTCCGCGCTTCAGTGTGGTTGAGCAGCCCAACGAGTGGACGAAAACCATTAAACTCAGCGAAGGCCTTTCCGACACCGAGCGCGTTAAGCTTTCGTACTGGACCAAATATCGTGAGATTGCCCAGGCATCGCCAGAGTTCCTAAGGGTGTTTAACCCGCAGAAGCCCTCGAAAGATCACTGGACCATGTTGCGCTGCGGCGCATCTGCCTATCACATCGCGCTGCTTATAGATACTCAGCGCGGGCGCATCGGCATTGAATTCTACGTGCCGGACGACAAGGTAATTGGCCATAAGGCTATCGGGAATGCATCCGAGTTCGAAAAGCGGCTTTGTTTGGAGGCGAAGCCCTTCGATGCAAAAAAGGCATCTGGCGTGCGCTTTTATAAGGATGGGTGCAAAATCAAAGGCAACGAAAAAGCCTGGGAAGGTTTCATAAAACAGCAGTTGAACTGGGCTCTAGAAATGAAGCAGGTCATTGACGAGCTTGCATAGTAAATTCGTCAACAACCTGAGATGGTTCTGGGGTCTGTTAGGTGGCTTGGCCTTAATTCTTAATCTACTTATTTAGTCTCCCATATACGTTCCCACGAACAGCGGCGCGCCAGAATGTGAGAATACGGCGAATGCGAACGGCCTGTTTAGCACAACCCTTACAGGGTCTGGTATGGATGAGGGCAGGCAACCAGCCACTGCAACAAAAGCGGTATATGCTGCGCCTTCGGCTCCGTTGGGATCAAGCTTAAGCATGGTGTTTTGGGTAACCTTGCTTACCATGGCATCTGCTTTGGTAATTCCTTCCAACTCGGCTTCTGGCGTAAATGCTTTCCGTACCCCCATAGAGCGAAGTGTATGCTCGAGTTCGGAATCTTCGGATTTGAGTTCAAGCTGTGGCATGTAGAGCTCAATACCCCCATCGGGGTGGGTGGTGCCTTCGCCTCCAAAACAACGCGAAATAGTCTCCCAAGCTGCTCCGTTTTTCACGAAGCGGTCCATTTCCTCAGCGTTGTCGGGCATGGCGAACACGGCTTGGGCGTCAGATTGCATGGGCCATGAAACAGCTATCGCCTCATGTGCTTTTAGCAGTTTGGCATCAGAGCTGAAGCCGCCCATCATTGGGATGGCGTGGCTTCCCGTTGGCGCATTGAAGACGATTTCATCCTCATCATCTAGAGGATCCACCCAGTTATCCTTGAAATACAGCGCGCTTATAACGGCAAAGAGAGTTTCAGCGTCAAATTCGGGTGCGGTTGAAAACTTCCCACCTGTGTTTTCTCTCAGCCACGCCGATATTTGGGACTTTGCTTCAGGTGCTCCGAAGTAAACTTCGGTTGCTTGTCCGTTCGCATTTGCTATTGCCTGGGGGAAGTCTGGGTTTAGGGGAGCGGTAAGCTTGTTTGCCCAAACAGAGGCGACAATGTTGAGGCTGTATCCCTCTGGAACGTACTCGGGGCGTTCCTCAAATAGTCGAGCGCATGCTTCCCACCGCGAGTCTGCGTTCCCCAGCACCCCTTCAATCTCGTTGAGCGTTTCGGCTTTTGCGCCCCTTGCCAGTACCTCAAGTGCAACGTAGAGGCTTGCCGGCGATGCAAGGAAGCTCTGCGTATTTGTGTAGCCATCCTCCAGAAGGTGAGCAGCCATGGACATCAAGCCTGGTACGTTCGCTCTAGTAGTAGAAGGATTGAATTCCGACAGTTTTGCTTTGTTCGGATTCGTGTTGTACTCCATTAAGGGCCCTTCCTGTGGTATTCGTAAGTTTGCTCCCCGATGCCAAGCTCTCCACGTTTGAGGTTTGACATCGGGGCCTTTGCGCAAATACTAACGAAATGCCTGTTAGCGTGTGTCTTGCGGAATGGACAGCCGCACCTGCCCTCTAACGAAGGTCCATTTCAATGACGTCGCCGGGCGGGTTTGGAAGCGTTGGTGCCCGATTCCAACATGTACAGCGCGTTTGCGGTAAGCGTTTCGGGCTATCCTGGGCGGCCTGCAATGGGGTTGCCAGTAAGCGTTCCGTCGGCCTGCACTTCTACGTTAAGCATGCGAACAACGTAGAAAAGCGCCCATCGGTAACCATCGATGGGCGCTCGCAAACGGCATGTTTCTTGTTCTTAGCGCTTCTGCATTCTCAAGGCGGATGCAAACAGGGCGCCTGCCGCTATCAGCAATGCGGCGATTGCAATGATTGGTGCATTGCCGTCACCCGTATGAGGGGTGGCTGCTGCTGGTTTGTCGTCTGCGGCAGGCTTATTGCTCGCGTTGGGATCGCTACCCTCTGCTGGTTTGGCGTCTTCGGCGGGAGTAGTCTTTTCGGTATAGACGTTTTCGAACGTCATGACATCAACGGGGGTATCCTGCGTCTTTTCGAAGAATTCGCCGTTGTCAGTTGCTACCAGTTCAACGGGGAATATATCGAAGCTCGGTTGGGCTGTTCCCTGATTGTCGGTTGCTCCGTCGTTGCAGAAGATTTGGTATGCGGCATCCGAATAGGTCCAGTTTGCAATGCCGGTGTTCTTTTCACGTACGTAAAAGCCTTCGCACGTTATGTTGTCCACTTGCTTCTTCGGACCTTGGATGGTGAGGGTGCCTTCGTAGCTTCCTTCGCCATTCGTAGCAACGGTTGCCGTTATGGTCACATCGCTGTAATCCTCGATCTGGCCAACGCCAACATCAAAGACCTCTAGCTCAAATTCCTGCTTACCGGGAGCAATGTCGCCGCCCTTTTTGACTACCTTCGTGAACGGAAGGGAATAGGTCACGGTTTTTTCGCCAGTGATGAAATGGATGTTCTTGTAAAGGTGAAGGAAGCCTTTAGCCTGTTCGGCTCCATCGTGCTCAATAAGATCGATCGACGTGCCTTCGCTATCAACAGCCATGGCATACGTCAGCGCGAAGTCATCGTTGATAGTAGGACAGTCGGCAAGTGCGGGAATATTGTTCTGGCTGGTGTTTTTGGCGTCGATCTCTGCCTCATAAACCGTAAAGTTGCCATTGCAGCCTGAAGGGTATTCGCCGCTAAGCGTGACTTTCGCTTTTCCCCTAATGGCGATGTTGCCCTTTGCCCACAGAGGAGAGTTAACGGTAGAGGTGGCCTGGAGGGTACCACCATCGATAGTCATATTGCCTGTGGCGAAGAGTCCTGGGTATAAGCTTTTGGCGATAACAGCTGAATTTGAAATGTTGATATTGCCTGCAGAGCTGTCGGTGGAGTTAATGTACGCAGCGTTGCAATTTTGCTCGGTTGCCGAGATGTTTACGGTGCAGCCGTTATTGATAGCCAGGTTAGCGGCATCGATGCCTGCATACAGTCCGTTGGAAGTGAGTTGCGTGTTGTTGAGGGAAACTGCGCCATCGCATGCAATGCCGAGTCCGCCAGGGGAATGGATGGAGACGGCTGTGTTCTGCATGGTGACGTCGCCGGCTACGCTTATGCCGTCCATCGTGTCTCCCGCGACCGAGATGGCAAGGCTTCCCGATCCATGGAAAATGACGTTCCCCGTGGCCATGATGCCTATATTGTCGTTGAAGGTGATTTGGTTACTTCCCTGGAGCGTAATGGTTAAATCGCTCGTTAGCTCGGAATCGATTCCGCCATAATCTACCGCGTTTGTGATGGAGGCATTGTTGAGCGTGAGGTTCTGTGCGTCGGGGTCGTATGTTGCCGTGCCTTCGCCGCATTGGATGGTGAGTTTTTCGCTGGTGAAGTGCTCGCCATTAACGGATAGGTCATAATTGGTGGCGGCGAATGATGCAGTAGGCGCTATTGCTAGGGCGAATACTAACGCAAAGATGCCGGATATCAGTTTCTGTGCTTTGCTCATAACATTTCCTTCTGTTTAGGGTTTGCGCAGGAACAAATTTGTTTTTGCGACATTGTCTGGAACTGCATATGACGACTTGTTGTGATAGTTGCAGTATTTGCTCTCTTGTTAGTTTAGCGACCAGATAAATATTTGTCATTCTATTTGACTGTCTGAATATTCATGCCACCTTATGTCTCATCTTTTAGGCCTATTCGTGGACAAATGGCTCAATATCGTGGCAAACCGAACGTGGACCACCTTGCCAATCTGGCCTCATAATTGGTTTCGGCTTTACCTTTTTCTAACATGCCCAACGAGTCAATTTTGGCCGTGTCTTATATTCTTAGTACGAAAGCGAAATGGCTATTCTCGATACGAGCGCTCAAGGCAAAGCTCGCATTGGAGTAATACCGCCGATTTCGGCAGAAGAAAGCCCTGAAGCACATATTGAATCGGCCGAACAATGTGTCGTCGAATTGAGGAACGCGAAATGAAGATCCTTGCCATCAACGGCAGTCCTAAAGGCAAACGAAGCAATACTTGGCGTCTAACCTGCGCTTTTCTTGAGGGCATCACTGTCAAGGAAGAAAGCAGCGGTTCTTCGCCCACTGAAATCGAAACCTTTAACATCGGTTCGCTTAACATCAAACCCTGCTTGGGTTGTTTTTCGTGCTGGAGCAAGACGCCAGGCGAGTGTTGCATTCGCGACGATATGCAGGGAGTTATCGATAAAATTCTGTGGGCTGACGTTGTTGTTTGGAGTTTCCCCCTGTATTACTTTGGATTGCCCGGTCAGCTGAAAACCCTCATCGACCGTCAGCTTCCTATGTCCCTCCCGTTCATGTGCACGGAAACGGAAAGCGGGGGGCATCCTTCTCGCTACGATATGAGCGGCAAGAGCACCGTGGTTATTTCCACGTGCGGCTTCTACACTGCCCAGGGGAACTACGACTGCGTTACCAGTCTGTACGATCGACTGTGCGGAAAAGGCGGCTACACTGCGATTTTCTGCGGACAAGGTGAGCTTTTCAGGGTGAAAGAGCTTTCAGAACGCACTGACGAATATCTTTCTTGGGTGAAGAAAGCGGGGCAGGAATTTGCTTCTGATGGCATTACCGGAGAAACTCGCGGCAAGCTTGACCAGAACCTATTCCCTCGTGATGTTTTTGAGGCGATGGCAGATGCTAGCTGGGGCGTTGGCGAATCAGGCGAAAAGGAAGATCCTAGTTTGGCGTTCACCCGTCAAATGGCAGCCCTTTATCGCAAGGAATCATGGCAGGAGCACGATGTTGTGCTTGACATGAACTATACCGATATCGGCAAGGTCTACCGCATCACTCTCGGGCAGAGGGGAAGTCGGGTTGAAGTAGAGCCTGAAGATGGCTTTGCTGATGGTTTCACCACACGCATCAACACGCCCTTTGATGTTTGGCGCTCAATTGCAAGCGGCGAGATTGCTGGAGATGAAGCGCTCATGAAGCATCTGTATTCCGTGGAGGGCGATTTTGACCTGATGATGCACTGGGATGATTTTTTTGGCGCGGCATCGAGTGCGGGTGCTGGTGCGGGCGGAGATAATCCGAATGTGATCGAGGGCGTGAACGGTCAAGGTGAAGGTAACAGCAAAAGCGCCAGCGAGCCGAAGACCAATATGCTGCTGCTCTTGATTCCTTGGATCGTGTTCTGGGTTGTTGCGTCTATTGATGGGTTCTGGGGCAGCTTGGTCAGCGTGGCGGTATGCGTGTTGCTGCCGGTTTTGATGCATCGGACAAAGGTTACGTTGTATGACCAGATTTCTGATTTAGGGGTGGGTGCATGTTCCGTTGCGCTGCTAGCGGGGGCATCGCCGATTCTTGTTATTCCGGTGTCGTACTTGTTGTTCGGGCTAATGTGGACGGTTTCGTGCTTCCTGAAAGTGCCACTGACTGCGCATTATTCCAAGAACAGCTATAACGGGGAAGCGGCATTGCGCAATCCGATTTTCATGAGAACGAACCGCATTCTTACCGCGGCGTGGGGAGTGCTTTACCTGATTACGCCCATTTGGACGTATTTCATTATGCAAACGGATGTTGCAAGCTTTGTTGGGGCGATCAACTCTGTTCTGCCTGCGCTGATGGGTGTCTTTACTGCATGGTTCCAGAAGTGGTATCCACGGCATATTGCGCGTGGATAGGCGTTCGTATCAAGGAGCTTGGGGAAGAAAGCTTCGATCCGTGGTGCATTGTTCGCGTGTAGGTGATCTGCTGCCATAACCTGAAATCGGTGCGTTTCGAAGGCAAAACGCTTGACTTGTTTGACGATTCCGCCGTCTGCGACTGCCCAATCTTGCTTTGGTTGACCTTTGGGAATGAGTATTGGGTATCTTGGTGAATTGGCATTCGGTACCTGTGCTAGCCCAACCAGCCTTACCCTTAACGAACCCGTTGCTATTCAGGCAATGGGCTACGGTTGCTTTTCGTGTTGCAGTCTTACCACCACCTGTTTAGACAAAATGCAGGGTCTTACCTCACTTCCCGATGGTGTTTTTAACCAGTGCTATGACCTTGTTGAAATGGGTTTGGAGAAATCACGACCATTCAGTCGATAGAGACGACGCCTTTGATTGCGCTATTACCTTACCGATACAGGGTTAGGCACCAATACGTCGGTAACCGCCATTCATGAATACGCTTTTGTTGGGTGCGCTTATTTGGCTGATATTGGCCTAGGGACGAGTGAGCGAATCGTCGCCATCGGAAATTTTGCGTGCGAGGACTGCAAAAGCCCGCACCTTACGAATCTTGAGACGAATACGACCATTTCAAGCATAGGTAAAAGCTGCTTCAAAATACGATATGAGCGGTGGCCTTGATCTGTCAAAACGGTTGAAAATAACTCAGATCCCACAGGAAGCGTTCTGCAAAACACACTTCATGTACCTCCTGTGCAACCATGCGGTTATGGTTGCGCCCGAGGCGCGTCTTGGCTATGACCTTGGCCCCACTATTACAGGGGTGCAGTTTCCATTATTTCCAATGGCATCGATCAGGGCAGCGAGTATGTTGCCTACCCAGGCAAAATCGTAATGGTTGTTTGCTCATACTATTTGTCAGAGCATGCGCTGGGGCATTGGAGGAGCGAAGATGGCGCTTTGGTTCTGTCCGATTTGAGCAAGGAAGCCGGAACCAAAACTGTAGAACAGTAGAACGTACTGCCTACGGACCAAAAGGCCCAGTTCCTGATTGCTTTGTTACTGGCCCATTGGTTGTAGTGCTGTGGTTGTGGTTGCAATCCGCCGCCGTTGAAGCAAGGAGTGAGCTTGAGGTGCGCAAAGATAGCATGGCTGAATTGAAAATGGGAGAGTTTGGTGTTTCAAAGTATGGTGAAGCTATCTATATTGCCAGTAGCGTACTGCACCCTTCAATTTGGCTTGGACCGTGTTAGCAGCAGGGTACCTTCAATACAGTGAAGGTACCCTTTTTCTTTTATGAAGCGAATTGGCAAGCGAATCTGGTCGCGCTTAGCGAAATTATGTGTGCCGCTTTATGAAATTGGCGCTATGACTCGGTTCCTGCTGTCTGAGCATTTTGATATTGGTGCAGCTTATGCGCAGTACGGAAGCCTGTAAATCTTTTATTCAGCAAAGCATTTTCGGCAGCAATTACGACGATGGGGGTTAAGATGTAAAAGATTTTGAGGGCATAAAAAACAGAAAAGGAGTTGCGCAAGAAATGAAAATGAGCAATAAAAACAAATTCATTTCGGGCCTGGTGGGTGTTGCGATGTGCCCCATGATGTTGCCAACCGCAGCATTCGCCGCTGATGATGGCGCAGCATCGAGGGTTTCTTCATCCCCGACTGAATTGATTCAGCCTTCTGAGTCGGAAGGCGCCGATACGAGTGCAAGCTCAGGCGATACGCTTGCCCCACAGTCTGAATCGATAGGTGAAGCGCCCAATGCGACGACCAGCAAAGCGGGTAATGAAGCAGACCCTACAGCCAAAACTGGCGGGGAAGGCACTACGGCATCAGTTGCGGAAGTGAACGGCACGACATATCCCAGCCTGCAGGACGCTATTGCCGCTGCGCCGCGTAAGGCAACGGTGAAGCTGCTGGCTGATACGAAGGAGAACGTCACAATCTCCACGCCCTACGTCACGCTTGACCTGAACGGCCACACCCTTAACGGCAGCACGGGCGAGCGCAAGCCGGCGCTGACTGTTACCAGCAGGGCCTACGTTGTGGACTCCAGTGAGGCTCAGACGGGCACCATTATGCGTGAGGACACTGCAGAGAATTCCGGCGTTTCGTCCCATTACGTCATTGATGTTCAGGACAAAGGCTGGCTGTTCTTCCAGGGCGGCAACGTCAAAAACGACAGCGGCGCTGGTGGAACGAAGGGCGCATCTCTTGTTCGTGTTGGTGACGACAGCAAGTCTGCCATGCCAGGCTTGACGATTAGTGGCGGTACGTTCACGCAGGATAACTTCATCGTCCTTAAGTGCGACCATGGCGACCTTTTCGTTAAGGGCGGTACCATCAATTCTGCGAACAGCTATGCGGTTCAGAACTGGAAGAGGACTACCATCAAAGATAGCGCTGTCATCAACGGCAATGTTTCGACGTGGACGTACGGCGGAAGCGGTTCCGATCTCACAATCGCTGGCGGCACGGTCAACGGCGATGTCGAATCGGTGACCTACGATGGCGCTGCAGGAAAACCGGCGAAGGTGGCTATCACTGGTGGCACCGTCGGCGGTGCGCTTAAGACGGTTGATTACAGTACGGGAACCACTACCGATGACCCCACAAAGGCAACGATCGAGGTTACGGGAGGTACGTTCAGCAGCGATCCGTCTCGATACCTGGTTGAAAGCTCCTCTGCTACGCAGAACGAAGACGGCACGTATGGTGTCGAGAAGGCCTACCTTGCCCAGGTTGGCGATACCAGCTACTACACCATGGAAGATGCGTTCAAGGCCCAGACCGAAAATGGTGGAGTCATTACCTTGCTTCGTGACTACACCACGGGAAGTACCTTTAATTCCGGAAGCATTGCCCGCGAGATCGACTTGAACGGTCATACCTGGACGTGCACGGGGACTGATGCAAACTCTGCAGCGTTCGAGATCAACTACTCCAATGCATCGCTTACGGTGAAGAATGGCAAAATCGTAAGCTCTCAGCTCATCGGTCTGATTCCATCTGCTATGGGCGGTACCATCACGTACGACAATTCCAGCCTTACGTTCGAAAACGTTGAGGCCACTACGAGTGCTGCAAGCGGCATTGAGACGAACGGCAACAACACCAACGACGCCGTTACTCTGAAGGACAGTACGCTCAACGTTCCTAATGGCTTCGGCATTTACTTCCCCAGCAGCGGAACGCTGACTATTGACAACTCCACAATCAACGCGAAGACGATGGGCGTTCAGGTATGCTCGGGCAACCTGAATATCAATAAGGGCAGCACGATTACCGTGTCGGGCGACCCGCTTGCAAAGACTGAGGGCGACGGCGCTATCCAGGACGGCGCGGCGATTTCCATCGTCAACCGCCCCGGCTACAAGGGCCTCGACCAGATTGTTGTCACTGGTGGCAACTTCACTGCGAAGGGCGACAATGCTGCCATGAAGGCCTACAGCTGGAACTCCTCGACAAAACAGGAGTCGGCTTTTGGCGATGCTGATAATGTCACTGTTTCTGGTGGAGAATTTAACGGTAGCTTTGATGCTGACGGTATCGAGGTTAGCGGTGGCGAATTCACTGATGGAAAGGTTGCTCAGCACCTCAAGAAGGGTTCGGCTGTGCTGTTCGGGAATGGCAAATACGTAGTCGCTGGCGAGGAAGCCGTGAAGGGCGATGCAACCTATTCCGTAACCAATACCGACGGAACAGTTGTTTACTTCACCGATGCTCAGTCTGCCAACGATTATGCTAAGGAATCGGGTGCCCATGCTCCTGAGGTTTTGAAGGTCACCGTCAACTTCGACTCTAACCAGGGTTCAGCAGTTGGCTCTCAGCTTGTTGCCGTTGGTGACAAGGTGGCAAAGCCGGCCGATCCTACCAAGGAAGGCTATACCTTCTCCGGATGGTTCTCCGACGAGGATTGCACAAAGGCCTATGACTTCGATGCCGCTGTAGACGGCACGCAGCCCGAGTTCACTCTGTATGCGGGCTGGAAGGCGGCCCCCGCTACCGTTGAGCCCGGTGCTGGCGACAACGGCAACAGCGGAAGTAACGGCGACAGTGCCAATAACGGAAGCAACGGTGATAACTCTTCTGCCAACGAGAATGTAGCTGTCAACACCGTCAACAACAACAGCGACAATGCGGCAAGCGAAGCAAAGACAGCTACCGTAAAAACGGGCGACAACCTTGCTCTTGTTGGTGGCGCATTTGCCCTAGTTGCTGTTACGGCTGGTGCTGTTGCGGCATTTGCACTGCGTCGCAAGAAGATGAACTAGCGTATTGCGTTTGTTGCGCTTTATTTCTCACAATGTGCAGCGATAGGGTCGTTTAACGAAAAAGGCCGAGCTTGGAGTTAGTCCAGGCTCGGCCTTTTCGCTTTTAAGCAAGAATTGGAATGGGCGGATTCGACCCTTTGGCGCCTGCTTCTCGAAACGAATCGTAATCAGTGGCTTTATTGCTTCGCATTTCCGTCTGCTGGATGAGAGCAGTGTCAAGTGCGATCGGAAGAAACGTTGTAGGCGGTCTCGTTAGCGCCGGGCATAGCGCAACTGGGTTTAACTCAGACAAGCGTATCGAGTACTCGAGCATGCCAAGTTGACATTAAAATGAGCATGTTGATGCTAGGTCGTTAGGCGTCCAACCTTTCGCTCGAGACTTCAGCGCACCAGTCCTTTGTGCCGCAGTGCGTGCAGGTGACCTTCCGTGTTGTTGGTGTGTGCGTGGCGAAGAACCAGTCGAATCCTTTGGGTACGAAGACGCTGCGGCAGTGTGGGCATACGTATGCGGTCTTCTTGCGGTAGATGCGCACGAAGAAGATGCCGCAGACCGCTACAATCGCCATCACGATGACGAACGGCCTCCAATTGCCCGTTGCGATCCACCATGCAATGGTGGTGATTTCGGCAATACCGATAGGAATGCTAATGGCGATTAGCGTTCTGTAGAACGGCCACAGCTCGCTTTCTCTCATATTTACCTTCTGCATGGCATCTTCCATGTCGGGTACGGTTTCGGCTGGCAGGTCGCCGGTTCGGTTGAGCGAGTCGATCATGGAGGCGATGCGCCTACGGGCCTCAGTGCGTTCCTCTAGTTCTTTTGCGAGACGACGGTCCTGTTCTTCCAAGATGTCGCGCAGCACGACTGCGGAGGCGTTGCTTCCTAGGAAGTCGCGGATGTCGGCAAGCTTGAGGCCGAGCGACTTCAGTACCATGATTCTGCGTAGCTTTGCAGCGTCGGCTTCGGTATAGATACGTCTACCACCTTCGGTCAGCCCTGATGGTGGTAGGAGTCCCTTTTCATCGTAATATTGCACGGTTCTTACGCTGACGCCGCAGAGTGCGGCGAGTTCGCCTGTCGAGTAAGTTTTCTCGGCTTCGTTGTTGGTTTCCGGCATGGAATCCACCTCCTTTCGCCACATACGCTACGACGTTACGTTGCGTGACGAGCAAGCGCTTTTGCGGTTTATTTTCGCATTACGCAGGGTGATTTTCCGTGGGGACGGTATTTGATGGGGATCCCGCCTGTTTTGCGGTAAACGACGAAGCTTTCACGGAGGCGAAAGGGTGTAGCTCGCTGGAGGTAATTGTTTTGGCAATTGGCTTTTGCACTAAGCCATAAACAGAGCCACCCAGATTGGCATCGTTAGGATGCAACCAAACGTGGTGATTACATTGATGGCGCTGGCGTACGGTGCGTCCTTTTCGTAAATCTGCGCCATCTGCACGGTTGCTGAGGCTGATGGGGTGATGGTGGCAAGAAGCGTAATAAGCAGGATCGACTGGCCGTTGGCCACCAACGCGTCTATACCGCTGAACTTGAGCACAAGCATCACGATGGCGGGGATCAACGCTAGCCTTATGAAGGCGACGAGCCAGACGCGCTTGTTGGCTACGATTTGACGCAAATCCATGCCGCCGATGATCATGCCTGTTACCAGCATGGCGGCAGGGCCGATCATCTGACCCATGTCGTAGGTGAAGGTTCCGAAGGGCTCAACAAGCTTGATGCCGAGCACCATGAGCACGATGCCGGCGGAGACAGCAAGCAAGTTGATGTTAAACAGGACGGCGCGGACGTCAATATGATGATTCTCGCTGATGAGAGACTTGCCGTGTGTCCAAATTAAGATTGTTTGCACGCTCATGTAGGCCAGCGAGTAGACCACCCACTCGTCGCCCAGGATGAAGCCGACAAGCGGGATGATTAGGTTGCCGCAATTCGAATAAATGCTTGCTGCCCGCTCAATGGGGGACAGGTGAAGCGGCTTTGCCAGGATCTTCGTTAGTACTATTTGCCCAACTTGGAGCACGATAGCGCAGATGACTGCGAACAAAAACCCTTGCAGCACATCTGGAGTTAAGTCAACCTGCGTTGCGGATATGAACGCACACGGGCAGATGGCGTATACGGACAGGACGGAGAGCGTTTTGCTGTCTCCAGTTTTCAGGAGGCGAAGGCGAACCAGCGCGAATCCGACCGCCATGATCAGGAATAGCGAAGCGATTTTTTCTATAAGCAGGAGAGTTATCATGGCTCAGGATTATACGCCTGCGGTGCAAGGGGCATATGGAGAGGGCAATGGGCTGATGGTTATCGTTCTGGCGTTGGGAACCTGCTTCGCTGATGACTTCGCCAAACAGGGTTTTACTATCAATGGTCGATTCTGGCGTTATGTGCTGCTTCTCAGCAGTGCAACTTATGCCCTTCGTCATCAAACTGCGTCCTGAGGCCTGCGCGACATTGGAATGTATAACACCTGCCCTCATGGCTGCGTGCACTGTTATGGTAATTGCGACCGGGGAACAGTTGCGCGGAATGTAGCTCAGCATGATCCGAATTCGCCATTCCTGATTGGAAATTTCCGCAAAGGAGATCAGGTTATAGAGGTTCTGCAGGAGTCATATATCGACCGACAAATGACATTATTTTGAGAGGTAGCTTTCTGAATGCTCATGCCTGCTTGCGATAGCTGAGTCTCTATGCGAGCGCGAGCAGCAGAGCCAGGCTTTCTCGGCCTTAACAGGGCATCCTCTATCTGTGTTAACCCTGATCGCGAAGGCGCTTCTTGTAACTTTCTCCCCAAGCCCACATGGCATCTAAAACAGGCTTGAGGGTTTGTCCTAGATCTGTGAGAGAGTACTCGACGCGAGGCGGGACCTCGGCGAACACTTCGCGGTGGACAATTCCTGACTCCTCCATGGTGCGTAGATTGGTGGTGAGCACCTTTTGCGAGATTCCACCTATTGAGCGTTGAAGCTCTTTGAATCGCATGACGCCATTGAGGTTGAGGTCGCGCAATATAAGGACCTGCCATTTGTTGCCGATGAGCGTGAGGGTGGTTTCAACCGGACATGCAGGTAAAGAACAAAGTCGTTCGTTCATAATTGCTCCATATTCATAAATGCAGGTAAATGGCAATAGTTACCAAAGGGTGCCTACAACACAATTTTGTGCCTACTTCCAAATAGACTGCGCAAATCATAGTGTTTGCCTTGTCAAAAGGCAACATTGCAAAAGGGCGATAAAGCAGAAAGGAATGCACTATGACCAAGAAGATCGCAGTAGTTGCGGCAAACGGCAAGGCTGGCAAGCTCATTGTCGAGGAGGCCGTTCAGCGCGACATGGACGTCACCGCCTTCGTCCGCTCCGAGAACGCAACCGTGGCTCAGAAGGCTATCGTCAGGGACATCATGAACTTGACCGCAGAAGATCTGGTTGGATTCGACGCCGTAGTCGATGCCTTCGGCGCCTGGACCCCCGAGACCCTCTCCCAGCACTCCACTACCCTTGAGCACTTGTGCGACATACTCTCCGGTAGCGAAACTCGATTGTTAGTTGTGGGCGGTGCAGGCAGCCTGTATGTGAACCCCGAGCATACGCTCACCGTTTCCGAGGGTCCTGACTTTCCTGAGATGTTCAAGCCGCTGGCATCCGCTATGGGTGTCGCTTTGGCTGACCTGCGTAAACGCGACGACGTCAATTGGACTTACGTCAGCCCTGCAGGAGACTTCCAGTTCGACGGCGAGCGCACGGGAGAATATATCCTTGGTGGTGAGGAACTGACCCTGAACGAGCGCGGTGAGTCCATCATCTCCTATGCCGACTACGCCATCGCTATGGTTGACGAAATCGAGTCTGGCGATCATATGCGCCAGCGTATCAGCGTTGTCCGCAAGTAGGGTTTTGCAAGAGGCGCGGTCGAGCTTCTCGGCCGCGCTGTATCTGGAGGGGTAAAGATGGTCGATAAGAAGATAGCCGCCGAAATTGAGGCGTTTGCCCAATCTGAAGGGCTTGACCTGGGCGTAATCCCAAGCAACAACGAAGTCGATGCTGCTTGGTGCTTGGGATTCCTGCGTTCCGTCCGGGATGCATCCTTCGCGACTATGGACGCTGACGGCTTGCCCAGCGTGCGCATCGTTGACGTCATGGCGGTGACGGATCGCTCCCTGTACTTTCTTGCGCCACGTGGAAAGGCGTTTCATGCCGAAGTGGTGAGCGGGTGCTACGTTGCTCTTGTCGCCATGACTTCCGACTATCGTACGTGCAGGATTCGAGGTCGCGTTTATCGCCCGAATGGTGAGTCTACCCAAAAGGTGCTTGTTGATGCACTTTTCGATCTCAACCCGGGCATGAACCAGATCTATCCCGGGGATAGCCGCTACATCTGCGACGTCTTTTGCATCGAATCGGGGGAAGGCGAGTATTTTGACCTTGGACAGAAGCCTATTTTCAGGTATCCGTTTGCTATAGGGTACGGGAAGGTGTCGTTGGGTTCTTTTTGGATCACTGGCGCCTGCACCGGCTGTGGGACGTGCGCCAATATTTGCCCCGAGTCATGCATTAAGGAGGGCACCCCTTTCTCAATTAATCAGTCCCACTGTCTGCGCTGCGGGCTTTGCCTGGAAGCCTGTCCTGCGCACGCCGTAAGTAAGTTATAGGAGTACACGCATGAAAAAGCATTGTAACGACGACGCGCGTCGCTTACTTGAGGGCATCGAGGAAGCCGAAGCCATTGTGGTGGGTGCTGGCTCGGGCTTGTCAACTTCGGCGGGGTTCGTCTATAGCGGCGAGCGCTTTGAGCGCTACTTTGCCGATTTCATCGAGAAATACGGATTCACCGACATGTACTCTGCGGGCTTCTATCCCTTTGAGACACCGGAAGAGCATTGGGCGTACTGGAGCCGCTACATCTGGTACAACCGCTATGTGGGTACGCCGAAGGGCACCTATGAAAAGCTGCTCAAACTGCTCGAGGGCAAAAACTACTTCGTGCTGACTACCAACGTGGATCACCAGTTCCAACATGCGGGTTTCCCCAAAGAGCGTCTGTTCTATACGCAAGGAGACTACGGCCTGTGGCAATGCAGCGTTCCTTGCCATGCTCGAACATACGACAACTACGAAACCGTGAAGCTGATGATAGAAGAGCAGCGAGACATGCGCGTTCCTTCTGAGCTGGTGCCACGCTGCCCTAAGTGCGGCACCGAGATGTCCATGAACTTGAGGGCAGACAACAGCTTCGTGGAGGACGCGGGCTGGCATGAGGCTGCCAGGCGATACCGCAATTTCACGGAAGCCCATAGTCAGGGCAAGGTGCTTTACCTGGAGCTGGGCGTTGGCATGAACACGCCGATCATTATCAAGTATCCCTTCTGGCAAAACACCCTTGCTAACCCCCAGGCCACTTATGCCTGCATCAATTACGGCGAAGCTTGCGCCCCGACACAGATAAAGAACCGCTCCATCCTTATCAGTGCCGATATCGATGCTGTGCTTTCCGAGCTGCTTGAAATGGTCGACCACAAGGAGGCATAGCGTGGATCTTGATCGCAAGAAAGAGTTGCTAGGGTACCTGGTTGAAGGTCTTTGCGCCGAGCGAGGGCATGCCGCTCCGCCTGCGGAAAATGTTGGTGAGCTTTGGAAAACGTTTCGTGCTCTGGTGAACACCAGGCCACCCATGCCTGTGGGTAGTAGCTGGCTCGAAGCACAGGATGAGCTGCTTGCCGGTCTTATTGATGAGGCAGGAATCGCTTCTGTCAAGGATGGGGCTCCATGTACTTATGACGACAGGATCAGGTTGTGGCAAGGCGATATCACCACCCTTGCGGTGGATGCCATCGTTAACGCTGCGAACAGCCAGATGCTTGGATGTTGGGTGCCGGGCCACTATTGCATCGACAACGCCATCCACACTTTCGCCGGTGTGCAGCTAAGGCTGGAGTGCGCCTGTATTATGGATGCGCAGGGTTGCGAGGAGCCCACGGGCTGCGCCAAGATCACTGCAGCGTACAACCTTCCTTCCAGGTATGTTATCCACACGGTTGGGCCCATTGCGAATGGCAGACCCACGGAACTGCATCGGGCTCAGCTGGCCAGCTGTTACCGCAGTTGCCTGGAGCTTGCCCAGGAAAACAACCTTTCTTCGATCGCGTTCTGTTGCATTAGCACGGGCGTGTTCGGCTTTCCGCTGCGGGAGGCGGCGGAAATCGCAGTGAGAACGGTAGGGGAGTGGTTGGACCGCACGGGCGCGCAGATAACGGTGGTGTTCAACGTGTTCTCGGACAAAGACTACGTCATTTACAGCGATTTGCTGTTTCGTAATAAGCGCTTCTGATATCAACGGTGTTTGGCTAATTGAGGCGGATGTGGCGCGCTCGGCAAATCGGAGTTCGCTTGACTGGCTTTGTGCGGGTAACCTGCAAGCCGCTTTCAGCTACCGCTTTGGGGTGCCTGGACCTAGCTCGGCGTGATGATTCTGACCAACTGTGGGAAGCCTTCATTTGTAGACCTTTGTGGTATGTTGGCACGAAGCAAACTAAGGTCGAGGTGAGGCTAAAGAAGCGGAGGGATCGCACATGGCAAAGATCGGCACTGGCGCCGCTGCCCAGGGCAGGAGGACGGCGTACATCAATGCAAACGTGCTCGATGGAACCGAGGGCATGGAGGTGCTTGAAAACCACGCGGTCGTGGTTGAGGGAAGGCGCATCGCCGATGTCGCGCCCCAAGCCGAAGCCGATTTGTCCGGCTGCGAGACCTTTGACCTCAAGGGCGCCTATCTACTTCCAGGCCTCATAAACATGCATGTGCACCTGGCAGGCAACGGCAAACCTCAGAAGAAGCAGCGCGATAACGAGGCGTTGGTAAAGAAAATCATGTCAAATGGTCTCACGCGAGCCGTCGCCTACCGCCTTGTTTCTGAGTACGCGCGCCTGGAGCTGCACAGCGGCGTCACCACCATACGCACAGTCGGTGGCCTGGGCGACTTCGACACGCGCGTGCGCGACGACGCCGCGGCGGGAAAGCTGGAGGCCCCGCGCATCCTTGCTGCCAACATGGGCATCTCGGTGCCGGGAGGCCACATGGCGGGGTCGGTTGCCATCGCGGCGAACAACATCCCAGAGGCGCTTGCGCAGGTTGAGGCTGCCAGGTCGCAGGGTGTCGACCTCATCAAGCTCATGATCACCGGCGGCGTTCTTGACGCCAAGGAGAAGGGTACGCCCGGTGAGCTCAAGATGGAGCCGGATATGGTGCGCGCGGTCTGCGACAAGGCGCACGAGCTGGGCTTTATCGTTGCGGCGCACGTTGAGTCAACTGAAGGCGCGCGCATGGCACTCGAGTGCGGCGTAGACTCGATTGAGCACGGCGCCGCTCCGACGGACGAGGTGATGCGCCTGTTCAAGGAGGGGAATTCCTTCCTGTGCACTACTCTTTCTCCTGCACTTCCGTATGCGCTGTTCGATCGCTCCGTCTCTTGCGCAAGCGAGGTTGAGCAGTTTAACGGCAATATGGTCTTCGAGGGCATTATCGCCAATGCCAAGGCAGCCCTTGAGCAGGGGATTCCCGTGGCACTTGGTAATGACGTTGGGTGTCCCTGGGTCACCCAGTACGATTTCTGGCGCGAGCTGTGCTACTTCGAGAAGTACGTCGGCGTCTCGCGCTCCTTTGCTCTTCATACGGCGACGCTGCGCAATGCCCAGCTTGCCGGCATCGGCGACATCACGGGCTCGATCGAGGTGGGGAAGGAGGCTGACATGATCGTTACAGCCACTAACCCGCTTGATGACCTACGCGCGTTGCGCACGGTGAAACACGTCATCCATCGAGGGCACCTCATCGTCAGCCCCTGTGTGAAACGCAAGTCTGTGGTTGATCGCGAGCTCGACAAATTCCTCTAGGAGTGGCAGTAGGTACGTGGTCTGCACCACTTCGGCAAACGTAAAGATAATGTGGCTCCGCTGGCTGCAAATGCAAGTGAATAAGCGCGGGTGGTTTGCGCGCCGTTCGCAAAACCGCAGACACCAAAATCTATATGTCACGTCGGTGGTGGTTTTTCAAGAACTGATCGAACGCAGCGGCCCCTGCGTCGAGTTTTATCGAAGCGAATACAATGGAGCTACCAGCATCAATCCAAATTAGTCGATGGAGGAAGACATGCAACTGACAACAGAGCGGCTGATACTCCGCCCATGGGCTGAAACGGACGCAGAGGACCTGTACAGATACGCGAAGGACGACAGGGTGGGGCCGATTGCCGGCTGGCCACCGCACTCGAGCGTTGAGAACAGCGCGGAAATCATCCGTACCGTGTTTTCCGCGCCGGAGACGTATGCCGTCTGCCTGAAGGAAGACAACAGGGCCATCGGAAGCATAGGGTTGATGATCGGCGCGCGGTCCGACAAGGAAATCCCGGGCACCGAGGCGGAAATCGGCTACTGGATCGGCGTCCCGTTCTGGGGCAAGGGGCTGATACCGGAGGCGGCTCGAGAGCTTATTCGCCATGGTTTCGAGGACTTGGAACTGGACAAGATCTGGTGCGGGTGGTTCGACGGGAACGAGAAGTCGGAACGCGTTCAGGAAAAATGCGGCTTCACCTGGCACCACACCCGCAAGGACGTCTACTGCGAGCTGATGGGCGACATCCGCACGGAGCAGATCTCTTGCCTGACGAGAGGTGATTGGCTGAGTCGGTCTAAAGCCTGATAGGCAACATGGCCCTCCAAAGGTTCGCCTGGCGAAACGCTTTCGCGGGTCACGGCGGATGGGAGAGGCACCTTGCGCAATTCCGAGGACAGGTAAACTCATGAGCTGTCTGGTGGTTTGGAGAATTGAAGCACCGCCCAGTGCGGGGGTCTGATGCGAAGGCCGGCGAGGGCGGTGCTCTGGAACGACTCACAAATCGACATTGCCATGAGGGTGGTGCTTGAGCGCTTACTTCAAGGTAAGGCTCTCAAGCATTGGCATTGCGTCGTCCCAGTTCAGTTTGCGGTGAATCTGCACGCGTACGGTTTTGCCGTTAGGCGCCGATGCGAACATCGAGTAGGTGTTGTCGGGGGCCTTCAGGCGAAGCCACGTGGTGCCCTTGATGTCCACCTGGTCGGTGGCAATGTCCTTGCCTTCGTAGGTCTTTTGTAGGCTGGCGATTTCCTCTTCGGGCGAGCGTGGGAACACGTCTACCTTGAAGGAGCTATCCGTGCCTTCCTTGTAGAATCTTGCCTTCTGTTCGCTTGCGCTGCCGCTGTCGAGAACGAACCCTTCGCTGGCTTCAATCTTGAAGGATGCGCAATCAACGCCAGTAGTGGATTCGGCAGCCTTGTCGTCGTCGGCGTCAGCCGCAATGGCCTTGTATTCTTCTGTCTCGGTGCCCGTGGTGTCGAAGCGCATTACGGCGGGGTTCTGGCCAACCTTGTATTGGCTGTCGATGTTAACGGTGATGGGACCGTAGTAAGGGGCCTTCGGAACCCAGAAGTAAACGAACTCTACCGATTCGCCAGATGGGATATCAAGTCGATCGTTTCCGTATTTGGCTCCATCGCACAACGCTTCGGGGATATCGTTGGTGGTGTACTCAAGTACGGCGGCCTTGCTTGAACGGAATATCTCGTCGCCTGGTTCAAGCTCGCCCTGCGCGGCTTTAACGCTGAAGCCCGTGAACTTCAAGGGCTTGTCGCCGTTGTTCGTTATCTTAAGGTGAAGGTAGAAACCGTCCTTCTTGGCCTTATCGCCAGCGTAGAAGGTACCATCTGCTACTGATTCGAAGGTGTTGCCGTCGATCTCGACCGACTGAGATTGATAAGCGTGTTGCGCCGACGTCGCAGCGTTGGTGGATTCGCTTTGCGCGCTGCCGCCGCCGCAGCCGACCATCGTGCAGGCGAGCATGGCTGAAAAGGCCACCGTTGGCACTCCTACAAGCACCTTTTTGGTAATCGGCTTTATCATGTCTACCACTTCCTCTCGTCTTTTTGCTCGCAGCTTTTGCCTCTACCTGCATAGTGAAGGAGAAAGCGATTTTCGCGAAGGACCTGGTGGCTCAGATCGAGCGGGAGAGGGATCCCTTGCGGCTCAATCAGGGGAGTACTCGCGCACCTGGCGGTTTGATTTGGCGGTCGGGCGTGATTGCAGCTGGCGTTTGATCCTGTGTTTGCGGAGATGCTCATCTGTTTCACGCATCGCGCCTCAACTGGCGTTTAACCCTACGTTTTTACGGTCTTTCTCGTTCGTTGCGCGTCCTTGCGACTGCTGTTTGCGCCCAATGCAACCGAATCAGGGCGCCAGGCTAGGCGGTGATCGCCGTCCTCTCCTGCGCCTGCTGATTATCTACTCCCCATTGCATGCCAGGGCATTTCCGGCGTACCTGGGGAGTGAATGACGCGGTGGCTGACGCGATGAGCAATCAGCCCTATTCGACCGGCAACTGAATCTCGGTCAGCCACTCTTCGACGGATTCCTTGTTCCAGATGCCGTCAATGTAGCTCTCGCGGGAGAAACCCGCCACCTTGTACCCGTTGTCCTCAGCGTACTTGTAGATGAATGCGTACGCTTCGCCAAGGTTTTCGTAGGCGCCCTGGTGGTAAATGCTCAAAACCTTGGTCTCGGGGATCTCACGGAACTTGATGTTGTCGCTTTCCGTGCCGAATGCCTCGACGGCCTCGGAATGGCGCACGCGTACGTCGGCCTCGCGGTGCTCGCAGTCTAGGTACTCCACGAACTCGTAAGGCGGCTCCGCGCATTTCAAGTCTGGGTTGAGGGCTTTTGCCTCAGCGCCCTGGGCTGGGATCCACTGCATGGCGTCGGAGTATTGGGCGAGTGTCGCTTCGGAGTAGTAAACGATGCAGCTCGGGATGGTCTTCTCGGTTACCTGGTATCTCATGTCATTTCCTTCCAGTAGGTGATGGATCACGGAAAGGTTTCTGGCAATCTTGGCTTGCTGTTCCTGAAGTGTGTGCGCCTGCTCCAGGAGAATCTCCCGCTCATCCGCACCGCCGAGAATCGCCTTGATCTGGGCAACCGGTATGCCCAGCTGGCGAAGCGCCTTGATGCGAGCGGCAGTTCTGAGCTGCGCGGTGTCGTACATGCGGTATCCCGTCCACTCGTCGACGCGGGCAGGCGAAAGAAGCCCTTCCTTTTCGTAGAAACGCAGGGCCTTCACCGTCAGCATGGACAGCTTGGAAAACTCGCCGATCTTCAGCATGCCGAATGCCTCCTTTCCTATTACGGCGCCTACTGTCAGGCCTTACCTTAGGGGAGAGTCAAGGGGTGACTTTCGGTTCTTTTTCGGAGGCGGGAGCTGAGGGAGCATTGCCGCGACGGTTGCTGCGATAAGTGCGGGGTCATCGGAGTCTACGAGCAGCATGGGTTTCGCTCCTTCGTAGGGAATGTCCTCGCTTGGGAAAGATTTGCGAGCAGCAGGTACGTCCTTGAGCAGCAGTCTGTCGTCGTAAATGCCACCAATGATGATTCCCTCGCTGTACAGAAGGTATTCGCCCATCATCTTGCGATGCGTGACAGCAGGGGCTTCGCGCAGCAAATCGAGCGCATATGCCAGGTATTCTTCGGTAGATGCCATGCGAACCACGTCCTCATCGGTTGGATTCAACAATGCTTTCATAGTTGAAAATACCGCTATCCTTGCTGGAAAAGAAGCAGCCCCAGTCATCGCTTTCGCTGGCTGGGGCTGAAATCGCAAACAGCATGAATAGATGATTTGCGAATCGCTATTATTCCCGCTCGGTGACTTCGACTCTGTCGTTCCGTCGTTTCAGTTGCACTCAGTTTTCGGTGTCGTCTCGAACCGAATGCCGCCAAATAACACCATGTCGCGTTTCATCGGCTTCGGGGACAAAAGCTGGGACAATTTCAAAAACTTTTTTCAAACTCAGTGTTTTGAGTTTTTGTTTTTGTCCCAAAGGGCGCGGCGGACCGTCTTGGGAGGCTCAATTTCGCCGAAAACGCCCGTTTTGAAACTCAACCGTCCTTTAGTTTGCAAGCCGCCAGCTACAATCACAAGTGAATTAGCGCGGGCGGCTTTTGCGTTATTTGCAAAAGCCCAGGTCGCAGGTCTGCGCAATCGGCAGGCGAAGTGAGTAGTCTCAGGT
>USDX01000003.1 GCA_900553605.1 uncultured Eggerthella sp.
GAACCATCGGCTCGCCGCCGAGCTTCGTCACTTCCCCATCAATGCGAACGCGCGAAAATCCCTCCTTCTGCAAGTCCTGAAAGAGCTTGGTGAATTCGCCTTTTCGACCCGCAACAACCGGCGCCATGATAAGGGCACGCTCGCCTTCACCTAGGGCCAACACGTCGTCGGTAACCTGGTCGGTAGTTTGCGACTTGATCTCGCGCCCGCACTCGGGACAATGGGGAATGCCCACGCGTGCGAAAAGAAGGCGCAGATAATCATAGATTTCCGTAACGGTGCCGACCGTGGATCGGGGGTTTTTGCTCGTGGTTTTCTGATCGATGGAAACCGCCGGGGAAAGACCGTCGATGGAATCAAGATCGGGCTTGCTCATCTGACCCAAAAACTGGCGCGCATAGCTGGAAAGACTCTCCACATAGCGACGCTGGCCTTCCGCGTAAATAGTATCGAAGGCTAAGGAGCTTTTGCCGGAACCGGAGAGCCCCGTGATAACAACAAGCTTGTCGCGCGGGATCTCCACATCGACGTTTTTGAGATTATGCTCGCGTGCACCCTTGATGACGATTGAGCTCTGCCCCATGTTTGGCCTCTTCCTCTTTTTCGTAACAAGAAATTGTACCGCAGAACAAGACGAAGCTCGCATGCTCCACAATTGCCACCTGCACATCACCCTCTAGGGGTAATCCGGAAATGCCTCGAGCACGCCAAACCGACCTCTAAATCACCCTCGAGGGTGAGCCTTGCGGTGAGCTTCCTGCAATCGCTCGGGGGTCATATGGGTATAGATCTGCGTGGTGGAAAGGCTTGCATGGCCCAGCATCTCCTGAACGCTACGAAGATCAGCTCCCCCAGCCAGCAGATCGGTGGCAAATGAGTGGCGCATGGCGTGAGGCGTCAGCGAAAGATCCAAACCGGCTTTGCCCAGAGCGCGCTTGAACACCGCGCGGATGGCATTAGCGCTCATTGGGTTCCCCCTAGAGGAAAGGAATACATATGGGTTGGGCCCCTTCAGCAAAGCGGGGCGCCCCTCGTTGAAATAACGGGCAAGCGCCAAACAAGCCCTTTTGTGCAATGGAACGATTCGCTCCTTCGAGCCTTTGCCTATAACGCGGAGCAACGCTTCATCCATGAACACCTGTGAGCATAAAAGCCCCGATGCTTCGGAAACGCGAAGCCCAGCAGCATACAACAGCTCAAGAAGGGCTTGGTCGCGAAGGTCGGTGGCGGAGATGTCCTCTGGATTCTTCCCCGCAAGAGTGACCGAGAGCAACCGTTCCATATCACCTTGCTTGATAACGCGCGGCAAAGGCTTTCCCTGCTTGGGGCCTTGGATCACCTCGGCAGGGCTCGAGGACACATACCCTGTTACAACAAGCCATCGATAGAACGATTTAATAGAGCTCAGGTGACGGTTCGCCGTGCGGCGCGCGTAGTGCGCTTGATCGAGATAGGCAAGGTAGCGTCGCACATGACGATGAGTTGCCCCTAGCGGGGAAATATCGCACCGGGCACACCAACGAAGATAATCGCTCACGTCAGCCCGATAAGCGCGAACGGTTTCCGTCGAAGCATTGAGTTCGGAGGAAAGCGAAGAGCAAAACGCATCGAGCAGCCCGGCGCAGGGCAGCTCCCCGCATATGCGGGTTTCCCCCTCCAAGGGCACAGCATCCCTGCCGCTTGGCGCTTCCTTCGCCATGTCGGGCTGCTCGATGCAATCCATATTAGCCGATCAGACCCTTCTTGTGCAGCGCATCCACGTACCCCCGCAACGCCTCATCACCGCGGCTGGCATAGGCGGCATAGCGTTCACGCTTGTTGCGAATCTTCTTTTCGAAGGGTTTCATTATGCCGAAGTTCACATGCGTCGGCTGATAATCCTGCGTTTCGGGATTGGTGGCATAAGCAATGAGCGCGCCGAAAGCCGTTTCCTCGGGAAGCAATGGGGCGTCTTCGCCGCCCAATTGAGCACTCACGCTCAGCGCAGCATACAGCCCCGAAGCAATCGCCTCGCAATAGCCTTCCGTGCCACCGAATTGGCCAGCGACGAAAATCGGCACGGGCAAGGCATTCGCAGCTTCGGTACTCAGCTGGAGCGTTCGACTGAGCATCTGTGGCGCATCGATAAACGAATTGCGATGCATCACGCCATATCGAGCAAACTCGGCATTCTCAAGACCGGGGATCATGCGGAATACGCGCTTTTGTTCAGGAAACGTGAGGTTGGTCTGAAAACCAACCAAGTTGAAGCTCTGCCCGTGAGCATCTTCGGCACGCAGCTGAACTACCGCCCAGGGGCGACGGCCTGTTGCCGGATCGGTGAGACCAACAGGCTTCAGTGGCCCAAAACGAGGGGCATCGAAGCCGCGACGCGCAATTTCCTCAATGGGCTGACAAGCTTGGAACAAGTCGGTTGTCTCGAATTCTCGCTTGATAACGCGATCGGCCGCCACGAGCTCCTCCATGAAGCGCTCGTATTCCTCTTTGCTGAAGGGAGCATTCAGGTAATCGCCGCCCCCATCTTCGTAGCGGCTCTGGCTGAACACCTTGGACCTATCGAGCGAATCGGCCATAACCACCGGTGCTGCCGCATCATAGAATGCAAGGTGACCCTGCCCAGTCAGCTTCTGCATAAAAGCAGCCAGCCTGTCGGAGGTAAGAGGCCCTGAAGCAACAATGACGGCATCGGCGGGCGCATACGGTGCGGCCTCGGACCCATCGCCATTGGCCACGAGAACCTCGCCTTTGCCGCCCAAGCCAACCACTTCCGCATTCACGCGCGTGATGAGAGGATGCGCTTCAAGAGCATCAGTTGCCCGCTGCGAGAACAGGTCGCGATCGACCGCAAGCGCCCCGCCCGCCGCAACGCGTGTCTCGTTCGCAAACGAGATAAGGTTCGACCCTAGGCAGGAAAGCTCATGCTTAAGCATTCCCGCCGCACTGTCGGGCTTAGTTGATTTCAGCGAGTTCGAGCACACCAATTCGGCAGCATTCCCGCTGCGGTGAACATCAGTCTGAACCAGCGGGCGCATTTCGAACAGACGAACCGCAATGCCACGCTGGGCAAGCTGAAGGGCAGCCTCGGTTCCCGCAAGGCCCGCCCCAATGATATCTACTGTGTTGTTTTCCATAGCAGAAACTATACCTGAGCAGATCTTTGGCACATGCTGAACTTTTCATTATTCAGGCTTTTCCCTAAAATCAAACACGAGGGATTTCTCGTCTCTTCACCAACTGCTAAGGAGACACCATGGCTATCAATTTCTGCCCCCGATGCGGCTCAAAAATCAGCGCAGGAGCAAAATTCTGCGGAACATGCGGCTCCCCCTTGCAACGAGCAAGCGACCAACCAAGCCAAGCTTATTCTCCTCAAGCAACGCCTACACCAACCGGCGCCCAAGTTGCCTCAGCAACGTCAGCCGCCACCACAACCACAAAAAGCCCTTTAACCTGGGTCATCGTAGCGATAGTAGCAGTCGTAGCCATAGGAGCAAGCTGGTTCTTCTTCAATAACGACATCACAGGGACATGGGTCGCCGAAGAAAGCGGAACAACGGTCGAAATCGTCTTTGACCAGGGTGGCACGGGAACCATGACCATATACGACGCCGGCAAGTCAACAGACGACGTCGATTTCACCTATGAAATGAATGACGGTTATCTCCTTATCCAAACTAAAACGACCCTTTACAAATTCGGTCGCACAGTCAGGGTTCCTTGCGAGATACACGGGAATACGATGACATGGGACCCCGATGGAGACAACGTCACCTTCACCAGGCAGTAGCCCCTCTGTATGCCAGCCGGCTACGTGGGAATATAGGGACAGGTCCCATTTTCCCACCTTACACGGTAGCCGGTCCGTAACGACCATCAGGGAACCGCGCAATCAGCCCATCGCGCTCAAAAGCCGCCAATTTCAACATGATCCAAGTGAGCCTGTCGCCAACCTGACCTTGCTCTCCCTCATCCCAGGGCAGCGCGAGCATCTGCTCTACGCGCATAGGATTTGCACAAAGTGCGGCGAGCAATGGGTCGGCATCACCTGAGGCCCCTTTTCCAGCCAAAGGACCTCCCTCAACGCTTCTTCCTGCAGTCTTACGCATATCCTCCCTGCGCAAACAGCCGAATAGCCCAAACAACGTATCCTCGAACGTCTCGGAATCAATAATGGGCGTAGCGCCCTGATAGATAAGACGGTTCGCACCTAACGAAGTAGGCGAAGTGATGGGCCCTGGCACCACCAGCACTTCACGATTAGCGGCCAATGCCTCATCTGCGGTCGAAAACGTTCCAGAGGGAAGCCCTGCCTCTACAATGAGCGTGGCTCGCGCCAAGCCCGCAATGATTCGATTGCGGGCCCTAAACGTATAAGGCAACGGAGGAAACTCCCAATCGTGCTCGGAGACCACCGCCCCACCGCGATCGATTATTTCCTGGAACAGGGAAATATTACGAGCCGGATACGGCATATCGCAACCTCCGCCTAGCACCGCCACGGTCTGCCCTCCAACAGAAAGTGCTCCCCGATGTGCGTGGGAATCGCAGCCGAGGGCGCCGCCAGAGATAATTGGAACCCCCTTTGCCGCAGCCAATCCGGCAAACTTCTCAGCGGCAGACATCCCGTACGGCGTTGCCTTGCGGGCCCCTACCACCGCCAAACCGTCACACAGGGCATTCAAGTTGCCAACCACGTACAACGTTTCTGGAGGATCGGGAACATTCATCAGAGAATCAGGGTACCCAGGCGCTCCCCTTTTCAAGGCATGACGAGCACCACGCATCTTGACCGCAGGAACACTCGAATAGCGAGTTTTGTGGATACGCTTCGCTTGTTCCGTCGTAGGCTCTCCTACCATTTCAATCCCCCTCCAAAACGTAGCCCAAAGGCTTCTGCTACATGAGCGTTCGATACCTGCTTCTGCTCCTCTATATCAGCGATGGTTCGCGCCAAAAGCAGCGTCTTAGCCAGTGCGCGAGCGCTGAGTTCCTTGCTTTCGGCAAGAGCAAGGAAGAACTCTTCCGTTTCAGCAGAAAAGCAACAGGCGTCCCTTAAATACCTCACGCTTTTCCCTGGCTTGCTGCCATTTCCTCCGAAGCATGCTCGTTTCCCTCTGAAAGCCCGCGCTCGCTCAACACCCTCCCGCAACTCAGAAGAGCTTTTTCCCGCTTCCTGCCCCAACAGCTCACGGCTATCGCTGCGCCACACATCGATTCGAATATCGATACGGTCGAGCAAAGGGCCGCCGATACGATTCTGATACATCTGAACCGCAGCAGGAGAGCACTTGCACCGACCTGTAGGATCCCCGAAATAGCCGCATGGACAGGGATTGGTTGCCGCCAGAAGCTGAAAACGTGCAGGAAATGAATACGTGCCATCCGCACGTGTAAGCGTAATACCCCCGTTTTCCAAAGGCTGACGAAGCGTCTGCAACACGGAGGCTTTGAATTCGCTCATTTCGTCAAGGAATAGTACCCCGTTATGGGCAAGGGATGCTTCTCCGGGGTGCGGCGGCGAGCCTCCCCCAACAAGGCCCGCTGCCGTAGCGCTATGATGGGGGCTGCGGAAAGGCCGCCGACCCTCAAGGATCGCCGCAACGTCTTCGCCCACCACTGAATGGATGAGTGCCGTTTCCAGACGCTCTTCCTCACTGAGGCTGGGCAAAATACCGCCAAACCGCTGCGCAAGCATCGTTTTACCCGAACCAGGCGGCCCCACCATAATTACCCCGTGCCCGCCCGCTGCCGCTACTTGCAATGCGCGCTTTGCCATTTCATGCCCCAGAACCTCCGAGTAATCGCCTGAAGGATGAATCCCTTCAAAGCTAAGCACAGGAGCATCGATAAAGCGCGGTTCGCGCACATGGGAAAGCCGTTCAAGAAATTTGCAGGTTAAGCCCTCGATTTTTACGAACCCCTCATCGGGAGCCCCAGCTATCAGTTCTAGCCCAAGCCCTGCCGCACAGCGCTGATACGCCAACATGCCCGCCGAGCAACGCACGCCGCCTCCCAGAGAAAGCTCGCCAACTACCAAGGCATGACGCACCACCTCAGCATCCATTTGCCCCGTTGCAGCCAAAATGCCGAGAGCGATGGGCAGGTCAAACCCCGATCCAGTTTTACGCAAAGCGCCTGGAGCAAGATTAACCACGATCTTTTCATTCGGCATAACAAAGCCGCTTGAGCGCAATGCAGCCTTAACCCGCTCCCTTGACTCTTGGATGGCGGCATCGGCCATACCGACAATGGCAAACCCAGGAAGGCCGTTCGAAATCACAACCTCGACGGAAACGGGAATGGCCTCAACCCCTCGAATGGTGGCACCCTGAACCGAAAACGAACGGAACGCCATACCTATTCCACCCCGAATGCATTTTTATGGAAACGTAAGAACGCACGGTTCTCGGAGAGCACCAGAATGGAAATGACATCGAACCGAACGCGTATGTCGCAATTCTCGTACGTGGCCAGATAGCATGCCGCGATACGCTCGTATCGGTCACGCTTTTTAGCGTCAACCGCTTCGGCGGGAAACCCCTTTTCAACGTTAGATCTCGTTTTCACTTCGACAAAGCACAGGGTATCCTCTTCCAAGGCGATAATATCGGCTTCGCCAGCAACGCATGTCCAGTTCGTCTCTAGGATCTCATACCCTTTACGACTCAAAAAGCGTGCAGCCGCCAATTCCCCCCGTTTGCCCAAGGGCAAATCGCGCTCTTCGGGCGTAGGCTCAGGGAACGGGCCCTCTTCGTTTTTCAGGCATTCATTTTCAGCAACCATAGCAGCCTCCTTTCGGTGACCACAATAGAAGCCGCACCTTAAATCGATGGGAATACCGTGCGAAAGCAATCGCAAACTTCTGAGAAAACGATGCGAATAACGAGCAAGCCCGGAAACAAAAGAAGCCCCGTCCGCAATGAGCCCCAAACCGTCTATCTTTCCTCAGACACAGGTAATGAAAGGCGGTATAAGCCCATGCAAACGGGGATCGAAAACAAGAGAACCGTTTAGTCGAACAACGATTCCTGCAAAAAGTTCTGGCAGAACGATACGCGATGAATAGGAGTCAAACCCTTTTCCGCAATAGCTTGGCGATGACGAGCACTCCCGTATCCCTTGGAAGAGGCAAAATCATAACCGGGGTACTCTTTTTCATAGGAGACCATCAAAGCATCACGCGACACTTTGGCAATAAGCGAAGCTGCCGAGATGGAGGCACAACGGGCATCACCATGCACCACGTTCATTTCACGAGGGTCAAGATGCAGAGGATTGCCATCAAGGAGAATCACTTCAGGCTCTATACCCTGGGCCTCAATTTCAGCAACAGCCTGTCTAAACGCCTTCCGTAAACATGCCGTCATGCCGCATTCGTCGATCTCGGAAGGTTCGATATTGACAATAGCCCACGCTAGAGCGCGTTCCTTAACCGTTTCAGCCAAAGCGGGCCTATGGGTTTCAGACACCTGTTTCGAATCGTTGAGCCCTTCGATCGGAGGAGCATCCTTGCGAAGCACTACTGCGCCTACCGTTAGGGGGCCAGCCAACGGACCACGGCCCACCTCATCGAGGCCAACAGTCACGGCGCCATTCGTAATCTGTTCCTGGTAGGAATACAACTGGGATACCCGCTCGCGCTCCGCTTGCTCGGCCGCCAAACGACGCTTTGCAACAGCAAGTGCGTTCTGCACCCCCTTGCGCGTATCGGCACACAGCGAGCGCTCCAAAACCGCATACTCTTCCGCCGAAGCCTCAGAAAGCCGTTTCCTGATATCACTCACTGTTTGCATATGCCGCTCCTATCTCAAACAGCTCCCCATTCTACCCCATCGCCATAAGCGCACGAGAACACGGGAGAGCAATAAAAATACGGGCGGATTGCGTTTCTCTTCCCTTGGCTTCTCTTCAGCTGGCCATTGGGATAAAAAAAGACCCGCCAGAGGCGGGTCTTGAAAGAGCTAGTTAAAAGCCTTTTCCTTGATCTTGGCAGCCTTACCAACCTTGTCACGAAGGTAGTAGAGCTTAGCGCGGTTAACGTCGCCGCGACGAGTTACCTCAATCTTCTCGATCTTGGGAGAATGAACCGGGAAGGTACGCTCTACACCAACGGAGAAGCTGATCTTGCGAACCGTGAAGGTCTCACGGGAAGAAGCGCCATGACGGCGGATAACATCGCCCTGGAAGACCTGGATGCGCTCGCGGTTGCCTTCCTTAATGCGGTAGTGAACCTTTACGTTGTCGCCAACGTTGAAATCTGCGACCTCAGGGTTGATCTGCTGCTGCTCGATTGCGCGGATAATATCCATGGTTTCCGTTCCTTCTATATGCTCAACACTTAGTTTCACTAATAGGGTGTCTTCTGACACAGCCGAAAATTATACTGTTAGCCAGATGTTCATGCAAGAGGTTTATTGCTTTTTATTGGCAAACCTTCATCGACACCATATTCCCTCTTCTTTGGGCTGGACGTAAGAAGAAGCTGCCCAACGATGATACCAGTTCACTCGCATTCGTGGGGCAGATACTCTGCCAAATACCCTTTATCCGACAAAGCCTTCTCAATATCGTCAAGAGCCTCTTCGCTTTCGGCAGACACCAAATGAAAGTGATACCCCGAAGTAACTGTCATGAGCAACGAAGAGCGCCCTGTTCGCATGTCTTCGGAAAAGCGCGCAATATCACGACGGCTTTTCAGACCCAAAGACGCAGTCACTTTTCCATACACGCGATGATTCACCATAACGTCTTCTACGGTGCCACCCAGATCGATGATGGTTTCAAGCTCATCTATCGTCTGCTCTTCTCCATGATGCACCTTGAAGCGCCTCGTGAACACCTGCGGCTCCCTCGAAGGCGACAGAACATAGCCACGATTGGTTGCCACGATATCGTGCCCGTTTGCGCGCAGAAGGGCAATGTCCTGCACGATAATCTGCCGACTTACTCCCAGCTCTTTAGCAAGCGCCGCACCTGAAAGTGGTTTATTTGAACCCGCAAGGTCGGAGACGATACGTCCCCGTCGCGTCTGCGCGCTTACCATAGCTTCAGCTTTGCCCATAAGCCGCTCCTTGCTAATCGAGAACCTTCAGATGCTTCATGCTCAAATCAAGAATACCCGCCGAGTGAGTTAGCGCGCCAGAAGACACGTAGTCAACACCCAATGCCGCGATACCCTGCAGGGCATCGATATCGACATTACCCGAGCATTCCGTTTCAGCACGACCGTCGATAAGCGAAAGAGCTTCTTTCATTTGCTGAGTGCTCATATTGTCGAGCATGATGATGTCAGCCCCCGCTTCCACCGCCTCGGAAACCTGCTCCAATGTTTCGCATTCCACTTCGATCTTACGGACAAACGGCGCACGCGAACGGGCAGCCCTCACAGCATTCGTTATGCCACCAGCGGCATCCAGGTGATTGTCCTTCAGCATCACGCCATCGGAAAGGTTGAAACGGTGGTTTCCGCCGCCGCCCAAACGCACTGCTTCCTTTTCGAAAATACGCATGCCCGGCGTAGTTTTACGGGTGTCAACGATAACGGTCTTCGAACCAGCATCCGCCAAAGCATCTACCGCTTGACGCGTTTTGGTGGCTATACCACTCATGCGCTGCAAATAATTCAAAGCCACGCGCTCACCTGAAAGCAGGGCGCGAACGTCGGCGTGAACAACACCTAGCAACTGCCCCGATGAGATGCGCTGCCCGTCAGAAACTGCGGCATCGAACCGTGCCGTCGGATCAAGGATCTTAAAAGTGCGCTCGAACACCTGCAGTCCCGCAATAACACCATCCTGCTTGGCAATAAGCTCAACGGTGCCACGATGCGCCTCGGGCATCACTGCAGCAGTCGACACATCTTCGCTGGTGATGTCCTCGCGAAGCGCCCTTTTAATATGCTCGTCCACAATCAAAACAAACGAGGAAAGGTCCATCTACCTCGCCACCTTAACGACAACATCGGCTGCAGCCTGCTGGGGCATCTTGGCATGAGCCGCACGCTGTGCAGCACCCACCGTCGAAACCGCACCCGCATACATGGAAGCAGCCTTCGCCATGCGAGACGACACGACTCGCGCAGCACGCTGGGCGAACACCAGCGATTCAAGCAGCGAATTGGAGGCGAGGCGATTCTTGCCATGAACGCCATTGCAAGCCGTTTCACCCAATGCAAAGAAGTTCATCATGGTTGTTTCCGAGTCGCCATTCACATGCACGCCGCCCATGAAATAGTGCTGGGCAGGAACCACGGGGATAGGCTCTTTCAATAGATCGTAGCCCTCTTCGAGGCAGTGCTCGTAGATGTGAGAGAAGTGACCGGTGATCTCATCGGGCGACATGCGCTCGAAGGAAAGCAACACGTGATCGGTGCCATCTTTTTCCATTTGCTCATAGATGGCCGCAGAAACCACGTCGCGCGGTTGCAGCTCATCGGTGAAACGATTGCCCTTAGCATCGAGCAAGATAGCGCCTTCGCCACGACAGGATTCCGAGATTAGAAACGCACGTCCCGGGTGCTTGACGTACAGACTTGTAGGATGGATCTGAACGTAATCCATATGCTCAAGCGCAACGCCATGCTCCTGGGCAATGCGGCATGCGTCTCCCGTAAGGCTGGGGAAGTTGGTGGATCGCTCATAACGCCCCCCGATGCCCCCCGTGGCAAGCATGGTGTAGGGGGCGCGAATAAGGAGACGACGTTCGGCTTCTTCACCGCCACGGCGATCGGCGCACACGACACCTACGCAACGATTCCCCTGCGGTGCTTCGATGATATCGGTAACCTCGATGTGCTCCAGAATACGCACATTGGGAAGGCGGCGAACGTTTTCCAGCAACGTGGTGGTAATCTCTTCGCCCGTAATGTCGCCGTGATAGCAAATGCGGGGACGTGAATGGGCCCCCTCGCGCGTATACGCCAACGAGCCATCGGCCTCGCGCTCGAAGTCGACTCCGCGACGGATCAAGTCGTCGATAACCGAGCGGCTCGATCGGATCATGATGTCAACGCTTTCGGCACGGTTCTCGTAATGGCCCGCCCTCATGGTGTCTTCATAGAAGGCATCGTAATCGCCCTCATCATGAAGCACGCATATACCGCCTTGGGCGAGCATGGAATCGCATTCTTCCACAACTGTCTTCGTAACCATGATGATGTTTGCCGTAGAGGGGAGATTGAGGGCAGCATACAGCCCCGAAACGCCACACCCCGCAATGAGCACATCGCATTTGATTTCTTCTGTTTGCATGGCAATCCCCTATCGTGCCGCATACTCGAGCATGAGCTCGAGGGTTTTCTTGGCTGGGTCCTGAAGCTCAAACGGAACCTCTACACCCACCTGTTCGTTAGCAAGGCAATCAGCAACCTTTTCCAGCGTTACCGCAGTCATGTTCTCGCATACAGGGACGCGATGGGCGAAATGGAAGCGCTTGCCACTTCCAGCATTGCGCAGCTCCATCTCACGCAGCACACCAACCATCGTTACGATGATGAAATCTTTCGCATCGCTTTTCTGGGTGAACTCGATAATGCCCTTGGTCGAGCCGATATAGTCGGCTTCCGCCAACACCTCTTCGGTGCATTCAGGATGAGCAAGAACAAGCGCTTCGGGATACTCTTCCTCCAACGCAATGATCTCGTTGGGAGTGATGCGCTGATGACGGGGGCAGAACCCGTTGTTTAAAATCACATGCTTTTCGGGAACCTGCTTCGCAACAAAACGCCCCAAGTTGACATCAGGAATAAACAGCAAGTGGTTCTGCGGCAGCTCACGGCAGATCTTCACCGCGTTCGAAGAAGTTACGCACACGTCGCTCCATGTCTTCATTTCGGCAGTGGAATTCACATAGCACACTACCGCCAGGTCATCACCGTACCGCGCGCGGGCATCATCGATGGTTTTCTTGTCGACCATATGGGCCATAGGACAATCGGCTGCAGGCTCGGGCAAGAGAACGGTCTTGTCGGGGTTCAGCAGCTTCGCGCTTTCGCCCATGAATTCAACGCCTGCAAGGACAATGGTCTTCTGGGGCAACTCCACCGCCAGTTTGGCAAGGTAGAACGAATCACCGACGTAATCGGCAACCGCCTGAACCTCAGGCTGCACGTAATAATGGGCGAGGATAACCGCGTCGCGCTCAGCCTTCAACCGATCGATCGTTGCCACCAACGCCAGATCAGGAACCTGAGCGGCAAACGAGTTCAAAGGTGCTTCGCATGCGGGGCAATCGGCCCTACCGCGAGGATTTTGAGCACCTCCCACTTGCTGCGACGACGAGACCTGCCTTCCAGCTTGCTTCCCTCCGATGGCTTCAACATTGCCCATGCGAACACTTCCCCTTCTTCCAAGCCACATTCTTTTGTCACAGGTTTATCATGGGCGGTAGTTTATCACCGCTGTTTACACCTGACAATTCAGGTGACAAGACACTAAGGAAACGAAACCTACTTGAAACAATAAAGGCGCCTGGGAAACCCAAGCGCCTTCAATAGTCCAAAAGAGCTAAATAAGAAGCAAAAGACCGAAAACCCCTACGCCTACGACGATGCACCATACCAATGATTTCGTTTTGATGGCAACGGCGGTAACAGCAGCAGCTGCAATAAGGGGGATCGCTGCTGGCCAAAAGCCCGCATCGAACATCCCCGGAGCAAGCAGGTCGTTAGAAATAAGGGCAGCGAATGCCGCTGGCGGGATGAAGGCAAGCGCCTGGGAAAGCCACCCTGGAAGATCCCTTCCGCGCAAGGCGAATACTGGAACAACGCGGCAAACGAGAATGGTAACCGCGCAGGCAATGCCGATAAACGCAAACTCACTCCACGACATGAGCGCCCTCCTTCCTGGAAACGATCATGCCCGCAGCAACGCCGGCCAAAGCACCGACAAGGATAGCCGGACCCGACAAACCTACGCACTTGCACACAAACACGCCCAACACCGCGACCAAAGCGGCAGCAATATTGGACTTCGTGGCTTTCTGGGAAAACAAAAGGCACAGGAAGATGCTGGTCATGGCAAACGACGCCAAAGCCGTGGGCACCGTAAGAAGAGACCCGAGGACAACGCCAAGAGTGTTGGCAAGAGCCCATGTTGTTTCGCACAGGAGATTAACTGCCGTCGCTTGCGACACCCTCCACTCCCCCGAGCTGAAGCGTCCCAAGTTCACCGCGAACGATTCGTCGGTTACCGTAGCGCCAAACAGGAAAGAAAGGGGCTTAGGGGTTTCGTGGCAGAAACGCGAAAGCGAAGCGCCGTACAACAGCTGACGCGTATTAACCAACGTAACCGAGGCGATGATGGCCAGCGCGGGCGACCCAGCAAGCCACATATTGGGGATCATGTACTGACCCGCCCCCGAATAAAAGAGCATAGAGAGCAGGAACACCTGCAAAGGATCAAGCCCTATCTGCTGGGCAAGGATACCGCAAGGTATGCCCAGGAACACATACCCGATCATGACGGGAAATGCTGCGTTAAACGGCGCCTTGATACGCGCAAACACGCCTTTGGGCTGTGAGGGATTATTGCTCTCGGGGGCAGTTCCGGGAGCTTGGTCTTCTTTATGTTTCGATTTCGTTTCGTCCATAGCCAAGACAATATACCACTCACGGGCAACGCCCGCAGAAATAACCCGCTCATCGCGAATACTAAACGCTTGCAGAATGAAGCTCATCCGCGCTTTTCGAACAAGGTCCAGCAGCAAAGAGGAAGACCGACCGTAATCATACGTACGCCAGCCGCGCCCAAACCGAGTCTTCCACATCGAGCAAGGCCGGAACCGAACCCTCCAACAAGGCCTGCACATAGCTCTCAAAAGAAAAAAACGCTGCTCGTCTTGAGCAGCGTTTTATCAGCGGAATGACTGAGGAACAAACATGTTCTTGAAGAAGTTGGTGGCATAGCGGTCTGTCATGCCAGCCACATGATCGGTTACGGCGCGCAGCGGATCGCCGTCGGAAATCGAACGCAGCTCAGCAGGAACCTGATCGTAATGGCGAACAAAATAATCGAACAGGTCTTCCACCAAGTGCTTTGCTTTGCGTACCTCCTGCATCACCGGCTCAGCGGTATACACATTCTGAAAAAGGAACTCGCGCAGCTCCATCATGGCGTCCCATACAGGCTGGCTCATTTGGATATCATCCGCACAAGCGGAAGTCTCAATCATGTCGTGCACCAGAGTCTCGATACGCGCAGAATGATTTTCGCCAAGCACTCGATGGGCAGAAGCGGGCAGATCGGACTCCCGCAAAGAACCAGCGCGGATGGCGTCATCGATATCGTGGTTCACATATGCAATGCGGTCGGCCGTAGCAACGATACGGCCCTCCAGCGTCTCTGCGTGCTGAGATCCGGTATGGCAAACAATGCCGTCGCGCACCTCGGCAGTAAGATTGAGCCCCTTGCCATCGTTTTCAATGACATCAACCACGCGCAGGCTCTGAACATTGTGACGATACAGCGCCTGCCCTTCGGGCGAATCGGGGTCGATGCCCTTATGGCGCGCAAGACATGCCGCCAGCGCCTGTTCTCCCACATGGCCAAAGGGCGTATGGCCCAAATCATGACCAAGCGCTATTGCCTCAGCAAGGTCTTCGTTCAGCCCCAGCGCACGAGCAATGGTGCGCGCAATCTGCGCAACTTCGAGCGTATGAGTGAGGCGGGTACGATAATGGTCGCCCACAGGCGCCAGAAACACTTGCGTTTTATGGGAAAGACGACGAAACGCCTTCGTATGCAAGATTTTGTCCCTATCTCGCTGGTATTCGGTGCGATAGAGATCAGGCTCACACGAGCGTGCCCTTCCTTCCGTTTCATCGGAAAACGCGGCATCCGAAGAGAAGCGCACGTGTTCCTGGTCGGCCTGTTCTTCTCTGGATACCAGCTTCATGACTATTCCCCTTCAACAATAAGAAGACGACGGCACACCGGGCACGTTGCCAAGGGAGCCTGGGAGCGGATTTTGCTCATGCGGCTTGAATCGAACGTGTTACGACATGCGCTGCAGGCGCCTTCGTGCACTTCCGCCAACGCAACGCCACCACATGCGCTACGAGTCTTCTCATATACCTTTAGCAATTCCCCATCAACCTGTTCAGCCAAAGAGACGCGTGCTTTTTCGCCCTCCTCGATGGCAGCACGGAGGGATCCGCCCACCTTCTGGAAAGAAGCGATAAGATCCTGTTCCTTGGCGTCAAGGTCGGCAAGAGCCTGCATGATCTGCTTCATGACCGGATTGATCTTGTCCACTTCCTCTTCCACGCGGGAGAGCTCAAGTGACACCTTTTCGCGGCGCTTGCGCACGCCGTCAAGATCGCGCGTGTGGGCCGTCACAGCACGATAATCGCCCTGAACCTGCGAAAGCGTTTCGGTGATCTCATCCTGCTTTGCAGAAAGAAGCTCGTCTTCCTGCACGAATGCAGCAAGTTTTCCCTCGGCTTCGTCGAGCATGTCCTGAACCTGGACCTTGCGCTTGAGCACCTCGTCTTTCTTGGCGCGTACCTCAAGGATGGCTTTCCTGTGTGGAAGCTCTTTGAACTCCTTTTTGGCCGAAACAACCTTTCGATCCACCTCCTGCAACTTACGGAGGGTTGCGATGTCGTGTTCGGTAGCGTACATGGGCGCACAGCCTTTCTTCTGGACTTGCTTGACTGATTATCAATTACCGCCTGGACGATTCAGGCGTATACCAATTGTTGCTCTGGTCGATCATGGTAATGCAAGATTCGGCCACACCTGCTTCGGCAGCATAGGCTGCAAGCAATGCGCACAACGGAAACTCAGACACATCGTGGCCAAGCTCGATTATTGCCAAGCCCGACAGCGCTGCGTCCAATGCTTCATGATACTTTATCTCACCGCAAATTAGGCAACCAATGCCCTGGTCGAGACACATACGAGCAAAGGAACCCGCCGAACCGCCGCTGGTAACGATCCGCGAAAGCTGCTTGTCGGGAGACCCCCACACACGCGGATAGGTGCCGAACACACTTACACAACGGGCGCTCAGGTGACGCAACGTCAAAGGTTCCTCCCCTGAAGAGGGAGCGCAAATACGCCCAAATCCTTTGTTGGCGGCGCCAGGCAGAGGGTCGAGCACGCCAAGTGGCGTCAAACGCAAAAGCACCGGCAACGCATCAAGACCAGCTGTCGATACGTCAAGGGCGGTATGGAACGAGAGAACGCTGACACCCAGCTCGCAGGCGCGGCGCACCACGGCACCAGGAGCATGGCCCATTGTCGCTTGCGGCATAAATGCATCAGGCGCGTCAATGAATACAGGATGATGGGTCAGCAGCACGTTTGCACCGTGCGCATGGGCCTCTTCCACAGCATGAATGGTGGGGTCGAGGGCAACTGCCACACCCCGCACGGTATCCATGGGGTTGCCCACCAACATACCTGTCCTGTCCCAAGAACAAGCATCGGAAGCGGGCATCTTACGCAAAAGCTCGCGCTCTAGCTCGCCTACCACCATCATCCGTTCGCTTGAGGCCAAATTGCCCGCATCGGTTTTTTTCAGTGATACTACTTCCTCGGCCACAGAAAACATCTCCTTGCTGCGTTGGCTATCCCAGGGCAATGGTTCGGCGATCGCCGCCGGGAACCACTACGGTTACCTCACGGTACCCCGCTTCATACATCCAACGATACCCCGCTTCGATGTCTCTATCCACATCGGTTACCGTATGGGCATCTGTTCCCACTGTGCAGGGTACGCCAGCACGGCAAAATTCGCGCAAAAGCTCTTGGCTGGGAAACATCTCCTCGCAAGCATAGGTGAGCCCAGAAGTGTTCACTTCGATCATTCTGCCGGCTTCGCTCGCTGCCTCCGCTGCTTGCTTGTACATGTCGATTGGGTCAAACGAGGCTTTGCGACCAAATTTTTTTACGAGATCCGGATGAGCCATGACGGTAAAGGGCGCATTGGAAACAACCGCTTCGCACCATACCTCGAAGTATCGACGCCAGATATAGTCGGCGCCCACCTCATCCCAATAGCCACGCTGAGCGGGATCGTCAAAAGGCCACAGATCGAGAAAATGAACCGAGCCCAACACGATATCGAACCGGTCGAACTCATCGGGAGCAAACACACGATCTTCTCCTTGCCCGAGCCAATCGAGTTCGCATCCTGCCAGCACTTCCATGTCAGGGTACTTCGCACGCTGTACCAAAATGCGCTCAAAGTACTCCGGAAGCCGATCTGCGTGCATGGAGACATAGTCACGCGGATCAACCTGCGGCGTAAGCGGATAGTGCTCGGTAACAGCGATATTCGTAATCCCCACCTGATGGGCACGGGCGACAAGCTCCTCGATGGGCGCATAACCGTGATTCGTCATATCGGTGTGGGTGTGCTGAGTTACTAATTCCATACGCATTCTCCTGCGACAATGAAGAGGGCACCCACAGGCGCCCTCGTTTCTTTTCGTCCTTATTGTATCGACCTAACCAACCACATCGTTGAATGCTTCGATGAATGCATCAATCTCTTCTGCCGTGGTTGCATTTCCCAGGGAAACGCGAAGCGATCCCAGCGCATCATCGCGGCTAATGCCAATTGCCTTGAGGACATGCGATGGATCGAGAGAATGCGACGAGCAAGCCGAACCGCCCGATACGCAGAACCCACGCCTATCAAGCTGCAGGATAAGCGTCTCGCTTTCCATACCCCTAACAAGCACGTTTACCACATGAGGGGCAAACGCCGTAGTGCCTGGTTCCACCGAAACAGCAGCTTTCACCTTGGGGTTATCGAGAAGACGCGCATAGCATTCGTCACGCAAGGCGCACAAACGCTGTGCATTTTCGTCAAGATTCGCAAGCGAGGCACGCACAGCAGCAGAGAACCCAACGGCCCCCATAACATCCTGAGTGCCACTTCGGCGCCCCGACTCCTGACCGCCACCCACAATCTGAGCCGTAAATGGAGTACGCGTCTTAACATACAAGGCGCCCATGCCCTTCGGTCCTCCGATTTTATGCGACGAGATGGAAAGGGCATCAACGCCCCACTCCTTCACCGAAACAGGAATCTTACCGAATGCCTGGGTTGCATCCACATGGAAAAGCGCTCCCGCCTTGTGCGCAACAGCGGCAAGGGCAGGGATATCCATGACACTGCCCACTTCGTTGTTAACCGCCATGATGGACACGAGCAAAACCCTATCGGTAAGAACTTCTTCCAAGGCATCAGGCGTGATGTGACCAGAGGAATCGGGTTCAACATACGTTACCTGAGCGCCCCAATGCCCCAGCGTTTCTGCTGCTTTAAGGACGGCATCATGCTCAATGGAGGAAACTACGATTTGAGGAACGCATTCATGATCGCCCTCCTGCTCGGCGCGGGCCATCGCAGCATCAACGATGCCGAACAATGCAGCATTATCGGCCTCGGTGGCGCCAGAGGTGAACGTCACCTCGTCGGGACGTGCCTTGATGGATCGCGCAATATCTTCGCGCGCCTGTTCAAGTGCGCGGAACGCCGTGCGGCCAACCTCGTAAAGGGAATTGGCGTTGCCGTTGCCCGCAACAAGTCCGTCGACTCCCGCTTGAAGATACGGAGCCATAGCGTCGGCGGCCTCTTTGCAAAGCGGAGCTGTTGCCGCCCAGTCCAAATAAACAGGTTTGTCCATTAGCGAGCCTCCGCCCCAGCATTGCGCAAAATGCCGATGGCCGCTTCAGGGTCTTCCGCTTTGAATACACCAGAACCAGCAACCAGCACATCCGCGCCTTGAGCACATACCAAACCCGCCGTACGCCCAGCACTAATTCCGCCATCAACCTCGATAAGAAGATCGGGGTTCAAACGCTTCGCCATTTCGGCAACCTTGCCCACACGATCTTCGCTGCCTTCAATATATGACTGGCCGGAAAAGCCCGGGAACACGCTCATAACCAGAACCATATCCACTTCAGCAATATAAGGCTCCAGCTCCTCGACAGGGTAATCGGGTTTCAGGGTTAACGCCGGATGCACGCCAGCCTCGCGAGTCCGCTGAATGAACTCACGCACCTCGCCTTCCCCATGAAGCGCTTCCATGTGGACCGAAACCCAATCGGCGCCAGCCTTCAAATACCAATCGAGCTGCTCGAGCGGATTGGAAATCATAAGATGCACATCGAGCGGGATATCGGTGATCTTCTTCAACTGCGAAACGAAGGGGACACCCAATGTGAGATTTGGGACAAAATGCCCATCCATCACATCAACGTGGATGAAATCCGTGCCCCCACGTTCAAGCATGCGAATATCACGCTCGAAGTTCATGAAGTCCGCAGACAAAATAGAGGGGGAGATTTTGATGTCACCGAACACGGCAACCCCTTTCCTTCAAAGTAACCTGCTGCCTATTCTACACGCAGCACTGCGGCAAAACGGACAAAGCCGCATGCACTCCGCGGCAACGCATCACATAACTTACTTATTCTTCGCCTCAAGATCGAGCAGGAACTTCTTCACTGTTGGCCCAAAGGCATAGCCCCCCAATTTTCCGTTTGACCCAACCACTCTATGGCAGGGGACAAACAGCGGGAGGGGGTTACGGCCACAAGCTTGCCCCACCGCCTGCAGAGCACCCGGCTTACCAAGGCTTTCTGCGATTTCGGCATAGGTACGCGTCTCGCCATAGGGAATTTCAGAAATCTTCGCCCAGACCTCACGCTGGAACGCCGATCCTTCAGCACGCACCGGAACCTCAAACGCGATACGCTTTCCAGCAAGATATTCCAAGACTTCGCTGGAAGCCCGATTGGTAAGGGCCGTCGCGTGCTGACGTCCTGCCAGTTGAACAGGGCCAAAGGCAAAATGGGTTATAGCGGCACCATCCGACTCAATGGCAACCCTCCCCATAGGGGTGCGATAGATAAAATACGTTCGCTCCATCAGTACTTTTCGCCCGCCTCGGCAAGCCCCCAGAACTCAGTGGTCAAGGGACGCTTAAACAAATCAGCAGCCAGGGGTTCGATGGGGGCACCCTCCCACACCAACGATCGAACCGCTGTGGTAATGGGAAGCTCAACATTGTGCTTTTCAGCCAAGGGGCAGATGGTTTGGCAGGCAACAGCCCCTTCTACCACCATATGGGTTCGCTTCTCGAAGCCGCCCAACGTTGCGCCCTGGGCAAGCGCCTTACCAAACGAACGGTTGCGGGAATGCTCAGAGGTACAGGTTGCGATCAAATCGCCCGCACCCGCAAGGCCCATTACCGTCAAGGCATCGCCGCCGCAAGCCTTCACTAGTCGGCTCATTTCCGCCATGCCGCGCGTCATGATCATAGCGGCGGTATTGTCGCCGAAGCCAAAACCATACGCCGCGCCCACCGCGATAGCGATAACGTTCTTAAACGCCGCACACAGCTCAACACCTACATAATCAGGAGAGGTGTAGCAACGAAAATACGATGTGGTAAACAAATCGCGGAAATAGTGCGCGGTGGTTCTGGAACACGAAGCGATTACCGTGCCAGCAGGAACCCCCAGGATAACTTCTTCTGCATGGTTGGGGCCAGAAAGCGCCGCAAGCCTGTCGATATTCCCCAGAACCTCTTCGAATACCTGGACAGGCAGAAGCCCCGTACCTTCCTCGACGCCTTTCGAGCAAATAACGATGGGGGTATTCCCTTCAACAACTGGAGCAAGATCCTGAGCAAACTGGCGCGTCAACCGCGAAGGGGTGACGATAACGAGAGCTTCGGCATGCTCGGCGCATTCATGCAGATCGCTTGTTGCCGAAATGGAGTCGGAAAGCATCACGCCGCTCAGATAGCGAGGATTATGGTGCTCATTCGTAATGGCATCTGCCACCTCTGGCTTACGAGCCCACATGACCACCTCGTTGCCGGCCGCTGCAAGCGTTTGGGCCAAAGCGGTGCCCCACGAGCCTGCACCGATTACCGCAATCTTACCCATATGTCCTCCTCGAAGAATGCTCATAGCATTCCAAAACTCAACGGGCAGGCAAAACTGCCTGCCCGTAAGATGAACTGTCTTTATGCCCTTTTCTTCGAACCGATCCGATTTTCCGTTCCAGCACGCAAACGGGCAATGTTTTCCCTATGAGCCCATATAACGGTCAGGCCAACCAGCAAGCACAGCACAAAAGCAACGGGGTTGCCCCAGAAGAAATACAGTGCGAAGAGGGGGCATGCCGCAGCTGCTGCGATGGATCCCACGGAAACATACTTTGTTGCCACAACCAGAACAGCGAAAATCGCAATTTCAAGCAAGGCTCCAACAGGGCCAAACGCGGAAAACAGGCAGCCAACGGCAACAGCGATGCCCTTGCCTCCCCTGAAACCCAGCCATGGACAGAAAATATGACCCATGGTGCAACCAAGGAACGCTACCGCAAGACATACCTGTTCGATGTAAAGGAACGGGTTCGGCGAACCGCCGAACGTTTGAACGAACTCCACAACAGCAAGCACATTGCCGGGAAGCACTTGGGTACCGAATGCTGCGGCAATAAGCCCTGCGACGATGCCCTTGCCAAAATCGAGGACGAATACGGCATATCCACCCACTTTTCCCATGGTGCGAATGGCGTTGGTGGTACCAATATTGCCCGAGCCATGCTCACGCAAATCCGTGTGATAAAACACCCGCGAGATTATGACTCCCCATGGAATGGAACCCAGCAAAAACGAAATAACAAGCAGTAAGGCCAACTGGCCCAAAACCGTCAACATCGACTGTTAATCCTTCTTCTTAAACTTGAGGTTGATTGGAGTACCGGTGAAATCAAACGTGGAACGCAACCTATTTTCCAGATAGCGCTCAAACGAGGGCTCGACCAGATCAGGATGGTTGCAGAAGAACGTAAAGAACGGAGGCTGAACGCCCGTCTGGGTAACATACTTCAGCTTCAAAATACGCTTGCCCTTGGAAATGGTATGACCGAACTCGCGAATATCCTGAAGCCAGTTGTTAAGACGGCTCGTAGAAATGCTCTTGGAGTAGTTGGCATACGCTTCGTTGATGGCGCCCCAGATGCGCTGAACGTTCTTGCCGGAAAGCGCAGAAATGGCGATGACCGGTGCATATCCCACAAATTTAAGACGGTCTTCAATGCGTTCGCGCACTTCAGCCTTTGCGTCCGGACCTTCCACCAAGTCCCACTTGTTCAGTACCACGACCATAGCGCAGCCGCGCTCAGCCGCCATACCGGCAACACGCTGATCCTGGTCGGTAAGACCGATAGTGGAGTCAATCACCAAAAGAACAACTTCAGCGCGATCGATAGCGCGCATAGCACGCACGAAGCCGTAGTATTCAACATCTTCGTCGATAACGCTCTTCTTACGCAGGCCCGCCGTATCGACGATAGTGTAGAACTGACCCTCATGCTCCACCATGGTATCGATGGCGTCGCGCGTGGTGCCTGCAACATTGGAAACGATGGAACGATCGTTGTTGGTGAGCTTGTTCGTCAAAGACGACTTACCCGCATTAGGACGACCGATAATAGCAACGTTGATGGAGTCAATCTCCTCTTCCTCGTCGCTTTCCTCGGGGAACAGCGAAACGATTTCATCGAGCAGGTCTCCCGTACCGGTACCGTGAAGGGCAGAAACGGGACGCGGCTCTCCTAAGCCCAGCTGCATGAATTCCCACATAGCGCTTTCGTCGGCTGCGTTATCGAGTTTGTTTACCGAAAGAAGCACCGGCTTCTTGCTACGGCGCAGGATATTGGCAACGGCTTCATCGTCTGCATTGATGCCGGTTTGACCGTCAACCAAGAAGATGATGACATCCGCCTCGTCGGCTGCAGTTAGCGCCTGGGCGGTAATGGAACCCTGGAAGACATCGTCACTGCCCATTTCGATACCGCCGGTATCGATGATCTTGAAGTCGCGGCCATTCCAGTCCGCCTCATGATAAGAACGATCACGCGTCACGCCGCGCATTTCGTGAACAATAGCTTCGTTGTTTTCCGCAAGGCGGTTCACCAAGGTGGATTTGCCCACATTGGGGCGACCAACAATGGCCACGATTGGCAAGCTCATTCTTGCTCCTAACATTGCTGAAGGTAACTTTATCAAGGGTTCAGGATACCACTCACACGAACCCGCAATTTGACCGCCTCATCAGCAGCACGGGATAAACACGCCTTCCCTATGAGCTACACGATGGGCTTCTTCCATTCGGGCAGGCCACGAGCACGGCGATTGCGATTGCGACCGCGCATATTCCGAACGCACCCTTGCATGCCATGGGGAACATATTCCATATCCTCAAGATCATCGGGCAAATAGCTCACCAAAGACAGAGGGGCCGTCTGTTGCACCGCTTCAGGCTCAGGGCCGGCAACGGCAGCAAATCCATGAACCGATGCACCTTGAGCCACGAGCTTCTGCTCGTAACCGCTCCAAGGCTCTTCAGGGAACAGAGAGCGAACATCGTCGGTATTCCACAGCAATTCGTAGCCAGCCAATTCGAGCTGAGTGAGAGAAAACTCATGCATTGGCATGCTATCGGTGCGCAAACGCAAAGGTGCGCCCTTTGCCAAAAGCGGACGATACGCCATAAGACGATCCAGGTAGGTAAGGCGCAAAGGCGCTTTCTTTTTCTTGGGAAACGGCGTGGGGAAGTTCAGGAGGATGGCGGTAAGTTCTCCTTCCGCAAAAAAGTCCGAAAGATCACGGTCTTCCTCATTGAATACGAAAACTGCATTGGTAACCCCTTGGGCAATAGCGCGCTCGGCACAACGAACCACGCATACGCCGTCCACGTCGATACCAACAAACAGCGTATCGGGCCGCGCGGCGGCGCACTCTACGGTGTACTCCCCCTTTCCGCAGCCCAAATCGAGCACAACATGCTGATAGGCATCGTCACGGGAGCCTTCATGGGGAGCCCATTGGCTCCACCGACCACGCCAACCCGATGGATTCGGCTCATAGGATTGAGTGGCCCCAGCAAGGCGGCCTTCAAGGGAAAAGCCTTTATTCAGGCGGGATCGGGTGGTTCGCATCGCAGCAATAACTCCAAACAGAAACAGAACAGGCAGCAGCAAGCAACCCTTGAAAAAGAGAAGGACCTACAGCTCGCCCAAATAACGGACAACGCTTTCAATTTGATTGTCGGGCGTGGAAGCGCCTGCGCTCACACCCACAACACGGCATCCGTCAAACCATGACGGGTCGATCTCCTCGGCGCGCTCGATATGATGGGCGCGAGAGCAATGTTGCGCGCAAATCTCAAAGAGACGCGTGGTGTTCGACGAATTGCGTCCTCCGATTACCACCATGGCATCCACCTGCTCTGCAAGCTCGACGGCAGAAAGCTGACGTTGCGTCGTCGCAAAGCAGATGGTGTCTTTCACTTCAAGGTCGAGGTGGAGCCCCTCGAGCGCGTCTAGAACCTCCTCAAAGCGTTCTCGAGATTGAGTGGTCTGAACGACCACGCCAACCCTACCCGACAAATCGGAGGGAATATCTTCAGGAGAGCCAACAATGGTGCACTGACCGCCGGCGACACGGGCATGAGCCGAGATTCCCTCCACTTCAGGATGGCCGGCTTCGCCCACTACTAAAACGTGACGGCCCTCCTTGGCAAGCTTCGCCGCAGCACGTTGAGCGCGCATAACATGCGGGCATGTTGCGTCGATCACCGTAAAGCCCCGCTGCTCAATGTCGTCGATAACCTGAGGCACCACTCCATGCGAGCGGATAACCACCCCATCCGCATCGATGCTGTCGACCGAGTCGGCGACGCAGATTCCACGCTCCTCGAGCTCGGCAACAACGCCGGGGTTATGGATGAGCGGCCCAAGCGTACATACCGAACCGCCTGCTTCCGCTGCTTTGAGGGTCATGTCGAGCGCACGCTGCACACCATAGCAAGCGCCCGCATAGGCAGCCTTCACAACTTTGAGTTTTCCCATGGACGTTACTCCTTGTCGGAATAGTCAGGCAATGTTGCAGGATCAAATGCCGGAATGGGATGCTCAGCAAACACCTGCGAGTAATCCTTCGAATCGGGGAACAGCTCAGCCATATTTATTTCCTCTGGCTTGCAACCCCTCGTAAGCGCATACGCTTCGCGCATCACATACCACGAGCAACCGTCCATGCGCTCATCTTTAGGAAGGAAGTCAAATGAAGAAAGCTCAACAGGCGTACCGAAACGCGCCGTGATACGCGGGAAGCGCACACGTTGCCCCTTCTGCTTCACCTTGCTCACATTCTCCAAGCCCAAAGGGATAAGGGGGGCCTTGCCCATTCGGGCAATAAGAGCTGCGCCGCCGTGCAATTCTGGGGCAGCGCTTCCTTTACCGCGCCTTGTTCCTTCAGGAAAAATGCCAACCCATTCACCGTTCTTCAGCATACGGGAAGCGCGCTTCAAAGCCGTTCGGTCAGCGCTGCCTCGCTTAATAGGGAAAGCACCGACACTTGAAATAACCGTGCCCAAGAAGCCCTTACCCGCACGAAACAGGGAATCGCGGGCAATCAAGCGCACCCATCCCTTAGGACGAACCGAAAGGAACATGATGATAACGTCGAGGTACGAATAGTGAGGCGAAACCAAAATGGCACCAGTCGTCTTACCGGCAAAAGCATCCACGATTTCCTTGCCTTCTACGCGAAAGCGGAACAACACCTTGCACAGAAAGCTGAACAGCCCTGAAAGGAACACGGCAATGCCATGGGGAATGCGATTGTCCTGATTGTTTCCAGAGAGAGGGCGATCCCAATACTCTTCATGTATGTTGAAGGCCATTAAAGTGCCATCCTTGCTCGAGCCAAACCACAAATAGAGCCAATTACTTCTTCCACATGCATACTGGAAGAATCAAGCAAAACCGCATCTTTCGCAGGACGCAAGGGCGCCGTATCGCGACTCGAGTCAAGTTCGTCCCTGCGAATGATATCAGCAAGCACTTCCTGATAGTCGATCGAGCCAATTCCCCTATCGGCGTTTTGACGGACACGACGATGGGCGCGCTCCTCGGCGGAAGCAGTAAGGAACACTTTCACTTCAGCATTGGGGAAAACCTCGGTTCCGATATCACGACCTTCTACGACGTAATTGCCCTCCGAGCCAATGCGGCGCTGCTGTTCAACCAACGCCTGACGCACGGCAGGAACGGCAGAAACCGCCGAAACGGATCGATCTATCTCGGCAGTGCGGATAGCGCCAGTTACCTCAACGTCATCGACGAAAACGCGACGAGGAACAGGATCGCCCTGCTCATGGCGAAAGCTGATCGTGCAGGTATGCGCAAGAGCGCCCACTGCTTCGGCATCTTCCAAGGAAACGCCATCATGCAGTGCACGCCATGCAACCGCGCGATACATAGCGCCCGTATCCAAACAAGAAAAACCCAGCTCTTTCGCTACAGCTTTTGCAACGGTTGACTTACCTGCACCCGAGGGGCCGTCAATCGCTATGATCATCTACGCCAATCCTTTCAAGCATTCAAGAAACGTGGGAAAGCTAACGGAAACACTGTCGAAATCGATAATGTCTACCGGAGTATCGGAGCACAATCCAACCAGAGACCAAGTCATGGCAAGACGATGGTCCTTGCGCGAATCGAACACAAGCCCCTTGGGAACCTGCAAGTCGGGCTGACCCTCGATATATAGATCGTCATTTTCAGCCCAAGCGTTCACGCCCAGCTTTTCCAGGCCTTCGATAATAGCGGTAAGGCGATTCGATTCCTTCTTGGTGAGTTCGCTAACCCCACGGAAAACCGTAATTCCAGCAGCATGAGCCGCAACCAAAGCCAGAACAGGAATCTCATCGATCTCCGAGGCAATGTGCTGCGAAGGAATCTCGCAACCCACCAGCCTGTCGGTGTACGTCGCCTCGATAATGCCTATCGGTTCTTTGCCTTCTGCGGTAAGGTAACGCACTTCGATGGAGGCACCCATGCGCTCAAGGGTACGTATGAAGCCAACGCGACCAGGGTTGAGGCTGACATTCTCGATCTGAATGGAGCTACCCTTCTTCAGGAGGGCAGCGCAAATCAGAAACGCCGCTGATGAAGGGTCTCCCGGAACGTCAACTTCGGAAGCGGAAAGCACAACGGGACCTTCGACCGAAGCACGACGAAATGCATGCTCCACCTTTACGCCAAATTCGGGCAGCATCAATTCTGTGTGGTTGCGGGAAACAGCGGGCTCGTTGATGGTCGTGGTGCCCTTGGCGCCCAAACCCGCCAGGAGAACCGACGTTTTCAGTTGCGCCGAAGCCATCGGCGAATCGTAGGTGATGGCTTTGAGGTTCGGTGTACCGATTTCCGTTACCGGCAGAGTTTCGCACGCCTCAGGCTCAAAGCTAACCCCCATCTTCATCAGGGGTGCAATGATACGACGCATCGGGCGCTTCTGAAGCGACTCATCGCCCGTGATCTGAACACGAATGTTCCACGGTGCCAAAATGCCCATAAGAAGTCGTGAGGTGGTGCCTGAGTTCCCGCAGTCAATGGGGCCCTCGGGCTGCTTGGGGCCCTCGGCGCCCCACCCCGTAACGCCACCAGCCAACGTGCCGTCGACTTGGCGTTCAAGGGAAACCTTCGCGCCCAAAGCGGAAACCGCGCCAATGGTTGAACGCACATCGGCGGAATCGAGAACCCCTGTCAAACGCGAGGTCCCTTCTGCCATAGCGGCAAAAAGCACTGCGCGATGGGATATGGATTTGTCGCCCGGAACGCGGGCGGCTCCATCAAGAGGAGCGCCCAAAGGCTCGATGCGCGTAATATTGGAATCGCTCATGATGTCCACTACTCCTTAGATAGAGGGTTGAAAGAAATGCTGAAACCAGCCTTGATAAGCTGAGTGGATAGCTTTCCGATATCGCCTTCGTCGGTAAGCACCATATCGAGAACAGCGCTCGAAGACGTGATGTGATCGATATTGATGGACTGCACGTTGCAACCAACCTGGCTTGCAATAGTGGTGACCTCGGCGATAATGCCAGGACGATTGGTAAGCGGGATGCGTACTTCCAGCAAGTCTTCGGTTGCGGGAACCCATTTGGCAGGAATAGACCTACGGGCTTGAGCCGCTCGATCAAGCAGCTTGGTGAACTCGGCCTTATCGCCTTCGCGCAGCGTATCTGCATAGCCACACAAAATAGATTGCACCTCATCAAGCCCCTCCACGATGGCTTCGCGGTTATCGAAGGCGATTCCCGTCCACAGAGCCGGAGAGCCTGCGGCAATGCGAGTAGAATCCTTAAACCCACCGGCAGCCAAACGGAACAGAGCTTCCTGATCGTCAGCATGACGCACAGCGAGCTCAACCAGCGAAGAAGCCACAAAGTGCGGCACATGGCTCACGATGGCAACCGCTTCGTCGTGCTTATCGCGAGGCAAAGAAACCACGCGCGCGCCGAGGCCCGCGAGTGCCTCATGGAGATTGGCATAATCATCTGGGGACGTTTCCTCGTCGGGGCACAACACCCAATGAGCGCCCTTGAACATATCCTCTCGCGCGCCCTCAATGCCGCTTTTCTCGGAGCCCGCCATCGGATGACCGGGAATATACTTCTCGGGATAGCGCAAAAGCTCCTGTGCTTGTCGGCTCACGATCTTCTTCGTCGAACAGGCATCGGTTACCACGCCTTTGAAATCACAGGCAGCAATAATACGGAAGTATTCGTTTGCCACAGGAACGGGAGTTGCAATCATTACCAGTTCGCAACCACAGAGCACCGGGCCCAGATCTTCACTGGAGACATGGCCTTCGTCGATCCAGCCACGCTCTTGAGCTGCCTTAACCGCATCCTCGGAAACGTCAATGCCCACGAGACGCGCATCGGGATACGCATTGCGATACATGGCCGCAAAGGATGATCCGATAAGTCCGAGACCGATAACGGCCACTGAGGAAAAGTGCGTCTTCATAGCTAATTTGCCCATTTCTGATAGCGGTTTGTTTGTGTGGTTGATTCTACCACGCCTATCTGGCAGCCCGTTCAAGCGCTGTAACCTCTTGCGAACTGAGCACACGATATTTCCCCTCAGGGAGACTGCCCAGCTCAAGGGGGCCAAACGACTCACGGTGCAAACGAAGCACAGGATGCCCAACCGCTTCGAGCATACGCTTCACTTGACGCTTTCTGCCTTCATGGATGGTGATTTCCACAAGTGCGTTGCCTCCCTTGCGGCGAATCAGGGAAACCGCAGCGGGTTGAGTCATACCATCTTCCAGCTCAACGCCGTGGCGCAAACGGCCAAGGGCCTTTTCGTTTGGTACGCCCTTCACTAGGGCGTGGTAGGTTTTATCGACATGGCGAGAGGGATGCAGAACGGCATTGCCCAGCTCTCCATCGGTGGAAAACAGCAACAACCCTGTAGTGTCGTAGTCCAAGCGTCCCAACGGGTACAGGCCGGGGATCTCGTCGCAAGGAACCAATTCCGCGACGCAAGGGCGCCCTTGGGGGTCTTTCATGGAAGTCAGAAAACCTGCTGGTTTATTGAGCATCAGCGTAACCGCCTGGTTTGGCTGGCAAACAAGAGCCCCGTCTAGACTCACTTCGTCGACAGAAGGATCGACCTTGGTGCCAAGCTCAGTTACCACGCACCCATTTACGGAAACGCGCCCCGCCTCAATGATCTTCTCACATGCGCGACGGCTCGCAACGCCGGCTCGTGCCAAGAACTTTTGCAGGCGTACTTGACCAACCTGTTCGTTTTCTTGCACGTTAGCCCCTATTCATCCTCATCGAATACCAACTCATCGAAGTTGATCTTCTCAACTGCTCCCACGCCTGCGGCAAGCGCATCGGAGAGCATCGTTTGCATCGCTTCTTGCATGGTCTCAGGCTGCAGAAGGTTGTCCTCGACTTCTTCTTCGCCACCAAGAGAATACGATTCGTCTTCCGGACGCACCACATTCAAACGCTCGGAGATAAACGCGCGCGTTTCCTCGTCGGGAGCAAACGATTCCAACGGAGGAAGATCTCGCACCGAACGAAGGCCAAATTTTTCCAAAAAAGTTCGGGTGGTTGCGTACAGCACCGGATTGCCGGGCGCATCTTGCGTACCCGCTTCACGGAGAAGGCCCTTTTCCACCAGGGAGTTAATGGAGCTATCCGAGCTCACGCCACGAACCGAAGCAACGCCGTTGCGGGTAATGGGCTGACAATACGCCACAACAGCCAACGTTTCCAATGCCGCTTGGGAAAGTTTGCGGGTATCCCACGAAAGAACGTAGCGCTCGATGAGCTCGTGGTAACGGGGATGCGTATACAAGCGCCAACCACCGGCAACTTCGCGAAGCTGAATTCCCCGCTCGGCTTGCTCGAGCTCCCCTTGCAGACGCACAAGCGATTCCTGCACGCATGCAGGATCGACTTGCAGCATATCCGCAAACGTCAAGACACCGACAGGCTCGTCGGTGACAAACAGCATCGACTCAATAGCGCCCATAAGCCATGCCTGGTCGACTTCAGCATACGCCGTAACGTCGCCGGATTCCTGCTCGTTATTCTGATCTTCCTGCATCATGCCTCCCCTGCCGAATCGAATTCGCCGTCATCCAAGATTTGGGCACTTGCCCCTTCAACGTAGGTAATGGAAATATCCCCAAACAAATCGTCTTGCTTCAAGCTCACCATATTGCGTTTGAACAGTTCCAGCATGGCCAAAAACGTCACAACGATTAGATGTGGGCTATCATCTGCTGAAACGAAATCCGAGAACTTTGCACTCCCATCGGCGCACACCTTATCGAACACCGTGCGAACCTGCGTTTCCACGGGAATTACCTTTGCGGCAATATGCTCAGATTCAAGCAGGAACACATCGCGACGGGCAATGCAACTCGCGCACAGCTCGCCCAAACGGTCGATTTTAACGCCATCCAAATAATCTGGCACCAAGGTGAGAAAGGAACGATCGGGACCAAAAGGACGCGTATGAACACGCGACTCTGCCTCAAAGCGACTCTGCAAAGCGGCTGCCGCATTCTTAAATTTCTTGTATTCCAGCAAATGCTCAACCAGCGCATCACGCATTTCGCTTGCCGACATTTCCTCGTACTCTTCGGGCACATCTTCGGCTTCTTCATGCGGCAGCAAACTTGCCGCTTTGATTTCCAGCAACGTCGAAGCAACGAGGAGGAAGTCGCTCGCCACGTCCAGATCGACATTGCGCATACGCTGAACTTCCGCCAAATACTGGTCGGTGATTTCCGAAAGGGAGATAGAGCCGATGCTCACTTTTTGGCGGCTGACCAAATACAGAAGCAGATCGAAAGGACCCTCGAAGCTTTCTATGCGAACACGATACGACATGCTTACAGAAGCGCCTCAAACGCATTTTGGCGCAATGTTTCATATACACCGATAGCAACAGCGTTGGAAAGGTTCAAAGAGCGCAAGCTCTCACGCATGGGAAGACGGACGCATTCTTCCGCATGGGCATCGAGCACCTCTGGGTCAATGCCTCGACTCTCGCGACCAAACACCAAATAGAGTTCGCCAGCATCGGTCAAATCCTCATGATAGAAGGATCGGCTGGTGTTTCCCGTAAAGAACAACATGCGCTTGCCCTTATGCTCTTCAAGGAACTGATCCACGCAAGGATGACGAACGATGGTCACTTTGTCCCAGTAATCGAGGCCAGCACGGGCAAGGTTGCGCTGGGTATAGCGAAATCCCATTGGTTCCACCAGGTGCAACGTTGCGCCCGTGCATGCACAGGTACGGGCAATGTTGCCCGCATTCTGGGGGATCTCCGGCTCAAATAGAACCACGTGCAGATCAAGCGCCATTATGCATCGAGTCCTTTGTTCATCTCTTCCTCGATTTCTTCCGAAAGCATGATCCACTCTTCCTCGTGAGCGGAAAGTGATTGCGTCAACTTCGCATGCTCAGCTATGACATCGCTCGAAGAGTCTTCGTTCGTGTAAAAATCAGGGTCGGCCAACAGAGCCATGATCTCTTCCATGCGAGCGGTTTCACGCTCAATGATCTTGTCGAGCTCCTTCACTCGCTTACGCTGATTCTTCAGTGCGGCATAAGCGCGATTACGGGCCTCTGCCTCTGCGCGTTTTTGCTCCTTGGTTTTAGGAGCAGAACCACGAGGTGCCGTCATGGGCTTCTTTGATGCCCCTTCTTTCGAAAAGGCTTTCGCAAACGCCGCAGAGGAAGCTGCGGCAGGCGCCGCCTTGGCGGGACGCTCTTGCATGCCATCGACCGCGCCACGGGTATCCTCCTGCCCAGTTTTGTACAGGTAGTAATCGTAGTCACCCGCAAACGAGGTTACCTGACCGGGCTTCACCTCGATAATGCGATTAGCTACGGATCGAATCAGATGCCTATCGTGTGTAATAAGAAGGATGGTTCCCTCGAACTGCTTCAGAGCCTGCTCCAGAATGTCAGCGCTCGCGATATCAAGGTGGTTCGTAGGTTCGTCAAGGCAAAGCAGGGGACGTGGGGCAACAAGCATCTTGGCCAAAGCCAAGCGGCACTTTTCGCCACCAGAAAGAACGGACACTTTTTTGTCTACCGCATCTGCCTGGAACAAAAAAGCACCTAACAGCGTTCGGACCTGGGAAATACTCCAACCAGGCGCTGCGCCATCCAGCTCCTCGAAAACGGTATTGCCGGGATGCAGCTCCTCGAGCTGATGCTGAGCAAAGTACGTTTTGCTCACGTGGGCACCATATTTAATCGTGCCGGCATCAGGTTCCAGAGCACCTGCGATCATCTTAAGCAGGGTAGACTTTCCCGCACCGTTTGGGCCAACCAATGCCACCTTTTCCCCGCGATACAACGACAGATCCAGTCCATCGTAGACAGTCTTTGAACCAAACGATTTGCATAGACCTGAGGTTTCCACCACCAGATCACCCGTACGTGGCGGTTGCTGGAAATTGAAGTGTACGCTCTTGCGCTCAGGGGGAACTTGGATGATCTCCATTTTCTCAAGCTTACGCACACGATCTTGCACCTGTTTGGCTTTCGTCGCCTTGTAGCGAAAACGCTCGATGAATGCCTCCATATGGGCAATTTCCTCTTGCTGCTTCTGAGCTTGCTCGCGCAGCAATTCAAGACGCTCTTCGCGCTGCGTCAGATAAGCAGAATAATTGCCTTTGTAGAGCTGAACGTGTCCCAAATCGATCTCAGCAACGCGATCAACCATGTTGTCCAGGAATTCACGGTCGTGGCTTACCACAATCACGCTTCCGGAGTAACTGCGCAAGAAGCTCTCAAGCCACTTCACGCTTTCGAGATCGAGGTGGTTGGTAGGCTCGTCGAGAAGGAGCACTTCGGGGTTGCGCGTTAAAAGCTTCGCCAAAGCGATGCGCATCTGCCAACCACCGGAAAAATCTGAGGTCATGCGCTCCATGTCGTCTTCGCCGAAGCCCAAGCCAAACAATACCGAGCGCACGCGCGATTCAAGCTGATAGCCGCCCATGGCCTCATATTGGTCGCGAGCGCGCCCATACGCAGCAAGCTGTTGCTCGGTGGGGTTTTCACCCAACGAGGTTTCAAGCTCGCGCATGTGGCGCTCTTGGTTCAGGATCTCATGCTGGGCGGAAAGAACCTCTTCGAAAATGGAACGCTCCCCCATCTCGATGGCTTCCTGCTCCAAGTATCCAAGCTTTGCGCCCTTTGCCAGTATGATGCGGCCATTATCGGCATCCTCTTTGCCGGTAATGATATTGAGCATAGTGGTTTTGCCAGCGCCATTCGGCCCAACAAGGGCAAGGCGATCATACTCTTCCAAACGGAAGGTGACGTCTGAAAACAGGACGCGGGAACCAAAGGATTTTGTGATGTGTTCAAGCTGTAAAATCATAACGATTTATTGTACCGTATGCGAACAACGCAACCGAGCGGTCCCAAGCCATACTTACAAACCGTGCATGAATGCGCAAACCGCCAGCGCGTAATCCAAATTCGCAACTATCCGTTTCGCAAGCTTCCCGCAATCCGATTCGATATAACATCGCACGAAAGCAAACCTGACGTGGTCTAGTCGATGTAAATACTCGGAGAGGCAGATCGATCAAGCTGATGCCCACGCACGTATTCGATAAAGTGCTCCACGCAGTACGGACGATAATTTTTATCGCTATAAACAAGGTATATCGTGTGGCAATATCGACGTTTTTCTAGCTCATTGTTATACAGAGGCTTAACAACAATGTCTTCCATCGTATGAGGGAAAAATGTGTCGAGCATCAATGCCAAATCCGAGCCATTCGCCGCAAAGCCTGCAAGAATGGACTCATCCTCATACACATAGCGAACGTCTTCGATATCAAAACTATCGAGTAGATTTTTCACCGATTTTCCGAGAGGCACTTCCTCTCGATACGTAATAAGGGATTCGCCTTTCAAGTCGCCAAGCGTCAAATACGGCTTCGATGCCAAAGGAGAAGAGGGGCTCATAGCAATAACAAGCTGCTGCTCGGCAACGGGAATCTGGTACAGTTTATCGGTATAGAGAGCATCAAAAGCACAAAAAGCCACATCGTGCTTTCCCTCAACAACGCCACAAAGCAATTCCTGGGAAGGCTTCTGGTTGATGTTGAATTCTGTTTTTCGCTCATTAACCGAAGAATAGCCGTTCAGCAGGCGAGGCAGAAATTCCGTTTGAAGCGTGATGATGCAACCCAAATCGATCACACCGCCATCGCCTTCACCGGAATAGCCTTTCATGATGGCAATGCCCTTATCCAGCTGCTCCAACGAAGCATTCACATATTTAAGGAATTCTGCACCATACTTCGTGAGCTCCACATTACGACCCGCTTTTTGGAAAAGGGAAACGCCCAACTCTTGCTCAAGAGACGAAATGGAACCAGAGAGGGTGGGTTGCGTAATGAAAAGCTCTTTGGCAGCCTTCGTGTAATGCTGCAATTCGGCCAATTTACGAAAATAATAAAGCTGAGACAGATTCATGCTTCTACGCGCCTCCACCTAAGACAAAACGTTGTTAATTATAGCGTAAATCCGATAAATCAAGCTTAACCTATAAGCCAATCTTTGGTTTAACCGCAACAGTAGCAACCAGAATTGCTAAAACACGAGGATGCTTCTTTTCACACCCCTCGCTAAACTCTGTCGGGCACCTTACCTACACCGCAGCAGCCACCTCCCCTCCCAAACAGGACGATAATCGTTGCCCTCCCTCATGTTGCTAGGTAAATACCGGTCCGTACACGCTGCGAGCTTGCCCCAACAATCAAAACGAAAAGGGCCCTGGTTTCCCAGGGCCCTTCGAGTAGTGCATGAATTATTTCATGAATGCTTCGTGTTTAGTCGTGCATCTTTTCCATAGCGCTGTAACCGAACTGCTTCTTGAAGCGAGAGATTACATACAGGGACATGCAGATGCTTACGATTGCAGCAACGAGGAGCAGGACCATCATGATCCAAACTGCGCTACCCTCACCAACGGACTTGGTCATGCTGCCAACGATGAAGGGCAGGAATACCGATGCGAAGCCCATGAAGGTGTAGTACATACCAACGTTACGACCACGAGGACCGGGGCACATCATCTGACGAAGTGTAACGCCCGTCTGAAGCATGCCGCCAGCAGCGGAGAAGCCGAGCACTGCAATTGCCACGTACACAACGCCCGCACCAAGGTTGAGAGGCAGAGCGATGATAACCAAAGCCAACGCACAAGCAGCCAAGATGGAGTCGATCAGGATAACCTTGATTGGAGTCCAACGAAGCTTGCCCATCATCCATGCCCAGAAGAGAACTGCAACTACGGAGCCAACCGTGTAGATGGAGGTCAAGCCTGCTGCGGTGGTGGCATCAAGACCAAGGTTAGTGATACCGAACTGCTTGGTGTACTGCTGAGCGCCGTACATGATGAACATGATCAAGAAGCCGAAGAACAAGGTGCATGCATTAACCATTGCGTTAGGCTGCTCGAGCATAGCGTCCTTGGCTGTCTGAATTTCTTCCTGGGCCTTGTTCTTGGCGCCTTCATCATTACTGGATGCCGCGATCTTGCGCTCGTCGTCGTAAATGAACGGGGTGCAGATTGCCATAACAGTGGCGATAACGGACATCACGATAGGAATCATGACGTTGATGTGCCAGTTAGCACCGCTGTTCATAGCTACAAACAGAGGATAAACGATACCGGAAATGGAGATAACCAGCTTGATGCCGATCGTGGTAGATGCAGAATACTTGGGATTTGCTTCAGCAATTGCAGGGTAAAGCGAACCATCCCAGAAACCAGAAGTGGCAACACCGGAAAGGAAACCTGCCACACATGCGACCGTAGCGTTATCGGTAACGAGCATGATCACGAACGAAATGATGTAAAGAACACCACCGCCAACTGCCATGATCTTACGGCCAATGCGATCAGAGATTTCGCCTCCGATCCAAACACTAATGAACTTACCAATACCAACCCACATGATTGCCGTTGATACCGCAGCGGCACCTGCCGTTGCGTCGGTGAAACCCCATTGCGTGTAGAAGTTCACCTGGTTTTGACTGAAGATAATCGCCTGAACGCCGTGTGTTAAATAACACATGTACACTGTCGCGATTGCGAACAAGTACTTAGTTGCTTGTTTTGCTGCGCTCATAACTTCCCCTTCCTCTCTCTTTCCCTCAATGGAATGCTTGAAACACTCGAGATCCCCTGATGACAACGATTGCTCAAGACATATTTATGTTAGACCCGCCGTTTAAAGAGTTCTAATTCATTCAAATAATGCGAATAGAAGCCTAGTATAACTGTTGCTTATAGGTTTGATAATTTGATGCAATGTTTGATAATGCATGTCATTTGTCAGAAGAAACAAACAACTCCTAGCACAGACTCAATGAGCCCCCTAATCTAGCAAGCGCGCAATAAACCCGCGCAAGCTGAAGAAGGAAAAACGACTACCAATACAAAAAAAGCGGCCTACCAAAAGGTAGGCCGCTAATGCAATCAATAAATGATTGTGCGTCTATGCGCAAATATCCTAGCCGAAGCGATACTGAACGCCCATGGTAGGCTGAGGGTACTCCCACTTTTCAAGGATGGTTTCACCACAGATCATGCGGCACGTGCCGCACTCGAGGCAACCAGCGTAGTCAAAAATGGGCTCGTCGCCTTCAGCGGGCATCTTGTAAAGAGCTGCAGGGCAGCACATAACGAGCTTCTGGAACTCAGGATCGGAAGCCTTAACGCCTTCCTTGATCTTGATATGAGCGTTTTCTTCGTCGACCTCAAACTTGTTGAGGGAAAGCTTCTCGTCGACGTTAACAGTGATGTCGATCACAGTGCCTTCACTCCCTTCATGGCAACCTTAGCGAGCTTGAACAGACCCTGACGCTTAACCGGAGGAAGCGCAAGCTTCATAACGTGCTGGCGAGGTTCGCCGTCAACCTTGAAGAGCGGGGTCATGATGTCGCGGATCATCTCAGGATAACCGCGGAACATGCCGGGACAGTTCTCGAGGAACTCAGGTGCATCCTCGTACATCTTCATATCGCGCATGATGAAGGAGCTGTCGAGCATGGTCTTGTACTCAGCCAGACCAGCCTTGGAGGTATCACCAGCATCGAGAGCCTTGATAACAGCCTTAGCAGCAATAGCGCCAGACTCAACAGCAAGGTCCATACCGCGAACAGTGTAACCGAGGTTCATGCACAGCATAGCTGCGTCACCAGCAACAACGACGCCGTCGCCAATAATCTCGGGCATCATCTTGATGCCGCCCTCGGGAACAACGTGGCCGGAGTACTCTACGGTCTTGCCGCCAGCAATAAGAGGCTTGATCTCAGGACGGTTCTTGAAGTTCTCGAGCATCTGGTATACAGGGATGTCCTGCTTAAGAACTTCGCTCATGGTAGCTACAATACCAACAGAAACAGATTCCTGGTTAGCGTAAACGAATGCGCCACCAATGATGCCGTTGGAGCAGTCGCCAGCGAAGAGCCAGGAAGCACCCTCGCCAGGATTGCAGAGGAAGCGGCTTTCAACAACGTCGGCAGGAAGTTCAATGGTTTCCTTAGCGCCAACAGCTACCTGATGGATAGCAGGAGCCTTCTTGGAAAGACCAGCTTTGGAGGTGAGGAGCGAGTTAACGCCGTCAGCAAGGATTACAACATCAGAAGTAATCTCGTCGCCAAATGCGAGAATGCCCTTTACCTTGCCGTCTTCAATGATGAGGTCTTCAACTGCGATGCCATAAATAAATTCGGCACCAGCGTTTTCAGCCTGCTCTGCCAGCCACTGATCAAAGGGGCCACGCAATACGGTGTAAGACTCTTTACCAGCCTCTTCGAGCTCACGGGCTGCATAGTCAATGGTGAAATTGGAGTCAGGCGACATGAGAGAAATGCGCTCATGGGTCACCTTGCGCTGCAAAGGAGCTTCCTGATAGTTCGGGAAGACCTTGGCAAGCGAATGCGTGTAGATACGGCCACCGGTCATGTTCTTGGCGCCAGCGTACTGACCACGCTCAACGACAAGAACCGACTTGCCTGCGGATGCGAGGGTGTAAGCAGCAACAGAACCTGCGCAGCCAGCACCGACGACAATCGCGTCAAAATCGGACATGCTGTTCCTTTCAGAGTGTGAACAAAAAAACAGGGCGCAGAAAACTGCGCCCTGCAATAATACGCTTTTACAGCGCTTCGATCAAGGCAGGAAGAACCTTGTAGATATCGCCAACGATACCGTAGTCGCACTGCTTGAAGATAGGTGCGTTCTGGTCCTTGTTAACTGCGATGATGGTGTCAGCGCCCTGAACGCCTACCATGTGCTGCATCTGGCCGGAAATGCCGAGAGCAATGTAAGCCTTGGGAGCAAGCTGAAGACCGGAAACGCCGATGTAGAGGTTGCGGGGCAGCCAATCAACGTTCTCAGCCAGAGGACGAGAGCAACCAAGCTCAGCGCCAACCTTTGCGCAGAGGTCGCGAGCCATCTGGAGGTCAGCTTCCTCAGCGAAGCCACGACCAGCGCCAACAACAACGTCGCACTTGGTGAGGTCTGCGCCCTCGCGGGGAACAGCCTTGGTGCCGCGAAGAACGAGAGCCTTCTCAGGAGCAACATAAGCGATGGTCTCGACGTCGTCGGAACCAGTTGCCTCAGCCTCAGCGAAAGCGGTGGCTGCTACGGTATAAACCTTAGCGCCAGATGCCTTCTGCTTGTTAGCAGCGAGACCACCGAAGTACATGTTGGTTACAGCGTCGCCGTCGAATGCGGTAACGTCAGATACAACAGCGGTACCGAGCTTAGCAGCAAGAAGACCAGCAAGGATCTTGTTGCGGGGAGTAGGCTCAACGAGCACTACGTCGGGCTGAGCGGCTTCATATGCAGCCTGAACGCCAGCAGCAGCGTTCTCAACGGGCTGGCCTTCGGGAAGCTCTACGTCGTATGCCTTGTCAGCAACGCCCGTGAGAGGAGCACCCTTAACAACTGCGAGTACTACTTCGTCAGCAATGGTACGAGCACCAGCGCAGAGAGAGCGCTGAGCATCGGTAGATTCTGCAAGAACAAATGCTTTCATGTTTTAGAACCGCCTTATCTCTACTTGAGTGCCTCAGCAACAGCCGCCGCAAATGCGTCGATGTCGCCTTCTTCGAAGATCTGCTGCTTACGGGGAGCGAGCTCGGGAGCCTTGATCTCCTCGATCTCGATCTTAGCGTCTACGCCACCAGCAAGCTCGTCAACGGTGGAAGGCTTCTTGCCAGCTGCGAGGATCTCACGCATGCCAGGGATGCGAGGCTCGCCGATGGAGGGAGATACAGCGATAACTGCGGGGAGGGGAACCTCGATCTCCTCTACTTCCTCTTCGAGCGTGCGCTCAACAACAACCTTGTCGCCTTCAGCAGCGATGGAGGTAACCTCATTGATGGTGGGTACGCCGAGAGCAGCTGCGAGCTGAACGTTTACCTGACCAGCATAGAAGTCAGCGGAACCGTCGCCAGTGAGGATCAGGTCGTAATCGGAAACCTTGTCCTCAACGATGCCCTTCAGAACCTGAGCGGTTGCGAAGGAGTCAGCGGTTGCCAAAGCGTCATCGGTAACCATGATGAGCTCGTCAACGCCGCGAGAAAGGATATCCTTCTTCAGCTTAGCGTCGGTAGCCTTGGAGGTTGCAGCGCTGATAACAGTAACGGTACCGTCGTTAGCAGCAGCGAGCTGAGCTGCAGCTTCGATAGCGTTCTTGTCGTAAGAGCTGATGACCTGATGAGCCTTAGAGTAGTCAAGCGTACGATCGCCAGCGACGAAGATGTCCTGGTCGTCAGCTACTACTTTAACTGCGACAACAATTTTCATAACTTTCTTGCTCCTATTCTCCTTGTATTACCTATACAAATGGGAGTTACGTGCAGCAGTGCGCGTAGGGTTACTTATACAGTTTAGGAATTGCACGACCGGCGATGTAGTCCATAACCTCGCACGTACCGCCAGCAAGCATATTACCACGAAGGTCACGCCAAATGCGACCAACACGAACTTCCTCAGTATAACCGAGGCCGCCGTATACCTCAATTGCGTTATCGGCAATCTGAAGATGAGCGCGGGTGCCCCAAGACTTCAGCATAGCGATGTCAGCGTTGATGGACTGACCCTGATCGAGCTTCCAGAGGCAGTAGTACAGCCAATGACGGGTCTGCTGAAGCATGATTTCATTCTGCTCGATGAGGCCCTGAACGCGGGGGTTGGTGATGATCGGCTTACCGAAAGCGATGCGCTCCTTAGCGTAAGCAATAGCATCGTTCTGAGCAGCCTGAGCAAGGCCAAGACCCTGAGCAACAACGAGGCAGCGCTCGAACTCGAAGTTCTTCATAAGCAGCAGCCAACCAGCACCAGCTTCGCCAATGCGCTGGGACTCTTCAACAACAACGTTGTCGAAGAATACGTCAACGAAGGGAACGGTGTGCTGACCAAGCTTGGTCAGATGAGCGGTGGAAACACCCTCGGTCTCGCGCTTAACAAGCCAGAGAGACATCTTGTTGTTCTCGCGAGCGGGCTCCTCGTCCTTGCAGATAACGATGTAGTAAGGAACGTCAGCACCATTGGTAACCCAAGTCTTCTGACCGTTCAGAACATAGGTACCATCGGCCTGCTTCTTGGAGGTCATGGTCATGCCCATGTTGTCGGAACCAGCAGCGGGCTCGGAGAGGCAGAGAGCAGCAACGGACTGGCCGGACTTCTCGTACTCTTCCATGATAACTGCGGACTGCTCAGGGGTGCCGAACTCAGCGAGGTCAGCGCAAGCGAGCATACCAGTCATGAACGGGGTCATGGCACCGGTGAACTCATAGAGCTTCTCAGTCATGAGGCCCAGGGTTACGTGGTCCGTAGGAATGCCACCAACCTCTTCGGGAAGGCCCATGAAGGGGAAGCCTGCGTCGCGATATGCGTCCTGGGCCTCGGCGCTAACCTGATGGTTTTCATACATCTGACGTACGGACTCATCGTCGAAGTAGCGGTCTGCATACTCCTTGAGGGACTCAACAAGAAGTTCCTGCTCGTCGGTGAGAGCAAAATCCATAATCTTCTCCTTCTCCTCGCCCACCCTATCCAAGGGCGAACGAACTAGTTCTGACATGACTACATGCCAGAAAACGGACTTTCTGCTGTAGTTGAGTTTAATCGCAAGAACTGAGCTGTCCAATAGAAAAAAGACGGATGGGAGAAAAAATTACCGATTCATCCAGTGTATTTCCATAGGTCAGATCTATTGATTTTTAACCCAGATGACATTTCCTTAAATGTACAGGAACGCAACCAGGGAAACTCAGCCAAAACTAGTGATTCGTACCGTCATAAATGACTACTAATTTATGTATAAATACATCTTGCGAGATGAATCCTTATCGAGCGGAAATACTTAAAATTGAACGATAGAGCAAGCCTATAGAAAGAAGTTTTTAGATTGTGCATATCCTATTGGACACCTCTTAACGCGAGAATGCTAAACTGCTTGTAGCGGAATATCCGGAATCTGCCGCATAAGGGTTAATCAGGAACCGTAAGGTTCCATTCACAAACCGATTAGGAGGGTTTATGAATCCGAATGCAACCATCACCGACGAGCAGTTTAAGGCGTACCTCAAGAAGGTTCGCGACATGGTCGAAGGTCCTTACACCGAATGGCAGAAGGAGATCGAGGTAACCAACACGTTCCCCGAGAAGTTCTACCAGTCCAACATCGACAACGACATCTATCGTTACTCTCTCCCTGTAGAGTACGGTGGATGGGGCCTCTCCGAGAAGGAAATCCTGCAGGTTCAGGAAGAGTTCTCCCGTGGTCCTTCGGGCATGCGTATGCACATGCACTATGCATCTGACCTGAACTGGCGCATCCTCAACGATTTCGGCCAGCCCGAGATCAAAGAGAAGTATATGCCTCTCTTCCAGGACAAGACCATCTTCACCAACTTCGCTCTGACCGAGAAGTCTGGCGGCACCGGTGCTGACCTGCACTCCACCGCTGTATGGGACGAAGAAAAGGGTAAGTGGATCCTCAACGGCGAGAAGTGGCTCATTTCTCACACCGACTGCTCTCAGTTCTCTTACGTAATCTGCGTAACCGATCCTGACAAGAAGGGTGACGATCGTCTGTCCGCCTTCTTCGTTCCTATGGATCGTCCTGGCTTCGAAATCGTTCCTATGCCTCACATGATGGGCTGCCGTGGCTCCGGTCACACCGGCCTGAAGTTCACCAACGTTGAGCTCGAGCCCGAATTGATGCTCGGCAAGCGTGGCGAGGGCATGAAGGTTGCTATGCACTCTCTCGCGGTTTCCCGCGTACACATCGCAACTTCTAACCTCGGTATTTCTCAGCGCATGTTCGAGATGTCCATCGCTCGTGCACGCGACCGCGTTACCTTCGGTAAGCCGATCATCAAGCGTCAGGCTATCCGCGTAAAGCTCGCTAACATGCAGATGATGATCCATGCTCTTCGCTGCACCATCATCGACTTCTGCGATGACTTCGATCTGGACAACAACGGCGAGTACGTATCCGAGAAGGCTGCAATCTGCAAGCTGTTCTCCATCGACACCGTTCGTCTCGTTTCCGACGAGATGCTCGAGATCTTCGGTGGCGACGGTTACTTCGAGGATTCTCCTTATGGTCCTACCGAACTCCTTTATCGCGACTGCCGCGCTATGTGGCTTGAGGAAGGCGCTCCTACCGTACAGCGCATCACCATCGCTAAGGGCATCGAGGATCATGACGGTACTCTCGAGTACCAGACCTGGATCGCTGGCTCTAAGCTCGACTAGTTCTGACTCTTTCAACCAAGAGTTATCTTGGCTAGATTCCGGGAAAAGGGGAAGCTTTTGCTTCCCCTTTTTTTGTAAGTGCATGCCCCGCTACCCCTCCTCTATCGATGCATCAAACATCCCTGTTTTCCATAAATCACTGGATTGCGATAATGCAAAATCGCGGTGGCTAGTTATCTAGTGGCGCGCTTCTCCATATACAACAGCAACGGGCTGCGTCTCTTTGCGGCTATAACCTGCCGCTTTTGCATAGATACGAATCCTTTACTGTAAGTTCTGTCTTTCTTCGGATAAGAGCACTCGCTCGACTGTACTTATCCGAGGTTCATATAGAATTGGAACTCGGCATTATAGCGTCACCCTTTTAGAAAGGCTGTACATGGCACTTTTCAATAAGAAGGACAATCAAAAGAAGGAAAAAGAGAAGCCTCAAAAAAAGCCTCTGGAGATTTGGTACACCGAAGATGGCACCAAGATTGGTGATGATGGTTACCCTATGACCCCTCTTCGCACCAAGATGCATCATATCTGGAATGCTTACTTCATCTATGCAATGGTGCTTTTGGTTTGGGGCCTTGCCTGTACCCTACTTGGTTGGTTCTCCGGCGAAACATTTACCGACTGGGAGCTCCGTGCCACTGGTGGCTGGGAATACAACGGTTACCGCCTTGCTACCCTTGTCCGTATCGAAGCACTTGTCTGCCTGTGGACCGCTGTAGCTGGCGTAATCCTCAATTTAAAGGGCTTTGCTTGGATGTACGATCGCGCTAGCAATGGGTTCGTAAACGGGCTCATGTACGCTCTGTTGGGCATCTCTATCGCTATTGAACTTGTTGCTCTTTTCATGATTCACATCATTAGCCCTGCATGCCTCATCAATATCGTCCTCATTGTTATGACCATCATCACAATGAAGCAGATCGACGAAGAGCGCCCATCGCTTAAAAAGGCTAAGCGTTTCCGTAAGGAAGTTAAATAGCGCTCTGCTTCACGCGTCAAAATAAGGCCACCTGCAATTGAGCGGGTGGCTTTTCTTTTTGCGTAATTATCTTCTTTTCCGATTCGGCAGAAAAACCTCCGTACTTAAACAAAGCTACGCTGCGCAGAATCAAACGCACTGCTCCTGCGCTTACCACGCCAGATGACACAGCTATAATGAAGTGCCTCTTGGCAGTCGCTCTTCCAGGCACACCTTACTCCTCCACAAGCGGGAAGAATGATCCAATGAGGGAGTGAGGGAAACGAGCGATGACTACGGCAGCGGGATCGACTGGAACGAGTTTCCACATGCCAACCGAGTTCGGGCGGTAGCGGAAAGGCCGCTTATACACTTTTTGAGCCATAACCCTATAAAGAGGGTTTCTGCAAATAAAAAAAGCCGCCACTCGAAGCGACGGCTAATTTCTCATGATGGTGGGCCCACCCGGATTCGAACCGAGAACCAAAGGATTATGAGTCCCCTGCTCCACCATTGAGCTATGGGCCCGATACAGCATCTTCGTCAGAAGCTGCGATTGATTATTCTAGCGTACTTTATGGCTTTTGCCACTTCCATTCCCAAGGATCGACATATTAACGCGCAAATCACCCTTCGCAGCCGCTCTGGCGAAATACCGTCATAAGACATATGCACTTGTGGCGATATTGACATTTCGTTATCTGTCGCGCCCATGCCTTTTAGGCTATAGGACACGCTTTTGCCGCACTGCACTTGCTTTGCGCGATACCAGCCAACAAAAAAAACGGCTAGGCGTGTATGCCTAGCCGTTTTGAAGCGCTAAAAGGGGCAATCCTAGTAAACCATGTGCATGGCTTCACGAACCTCATCCAGGGTTTTATTGGCGATTTCATTCGCTTTGCGATTGCCTTCATGCAGAACCTCTTCTACATAGCCAGGCTTTGCAGCGATAGCCTCACGACGCTCGCGGATGGGAGCGAGGTATTCGTTAACCGCTTCGGTGACATACTTCTTGAGCGTGCCGGAACCACCGTTGCCGATCTCTTCCGCGATCTCCACTTCAGTGCGGCCCGTGCACAAAGCAGCCGTAGTAAGAAGCGCAGATACACCAGGACGATTTTCCTTATCGAATGTGATGAAACGCTCGGAATCGGTTTTAGACTTCTTGATGATTTTGGCGGTTTCTTCTGCCGTAAACGAAAGGCTGATCGCATTGCCGTAGCTCTTAGACATCTTGCGACCATCCAGACCAGGAATCTCAGGTGCATCATCATTCAGAAGGCATTCAGGCTCAGGGAACACAAAGCCGTAACGCTCATTGAAACGACGAGCAATTTGGCGAGTCTGTTCGATATGGGGCAACTGATCCTTACCGCAGGGCACGATATTGCCCTTGCAGAACAAAATGTCGCATGCCTGATGCACAGGATACGTCAGAAGAAGGCCGGTAAGGGCATGGCCCGATGCTTCCTGCTCAGCCTTAACCGTTGGGTTGCGAAGGAGCTCTGCCTCGGATACCAGAGAAAGGAACGGAAGCATAAGCTGATTCAAGGCAGGAATCGCAGAATGGGTGAAGATAATGGTTTTCTCCGGATCGATGCCGCAAGCAAGGTAATCAATTACCATGTTGCGAACATTGTCCTGAATGTTCTCCGTAGTATCACGGTCGGTAATTACCTGATAGTCAGCAATGATAACTCGCGTGGTTACGCCTTTATTCTGCAGCGCAACGCGTTCCTTAATGGTGCCGAAATAGTGGCCCAGGTGCAAACGACCCGTAGGACGATCGCCCGTAAGCATCGTGTACTTGCCGGGATTTACCTCAAGGTCGGCGCGAATTGCCTCGCTGCGCTTCTGGCTTGCTTCAAAACTATTGGAGCTCATAACGAACAGTGCCTCTTTCGTTTGATTCGTAAGGGTGATTGAGCCGCGCATAAACGGCATCAGATGCATTGGGAAAGTATACCATTGCTTATCTTCCGCATAGACTATTGCCCTTTCGTCCCCTACACTGAAAGGCATGACTACCTCAACTTTTAATACGCTTGGTTTGTCCAAGCCCTCATTGGAAGCCATCGACAATCTTGGCTTCACCGAACCCACCCCTGTGCAGGCACTTTCCATTCCGCCGGGAATCGAAGGGAAAGATATCCTAGCTGCCGCACAAACCGGAACAGGGAAGACACTTGCCTATCTGCTTCCGATCTTCGACCAAATGGTGCGCCATTTTGGCTCAAAGCGCCCCAAAAAGGGGCCCTATGCGTTGGTTTTAGCACCGACGCGTGAGTTGGCTCAGCAAATTTCCGAATGCGCGAGCACTATTGCGCAAACCACCAAGTTCCGCACGCTTACCGTAATCGGCGGCAAGAAATACTCCACTCAGGTCGAAAAGCTCAAAAAAGGCTGCGATGTGCTTATTGCCACTCCTGGACGCCTGCTTGACTTGGCACAACAGGGGCTTCTTTCCCTGGAAAACATCCACTACCTGGTGCTTGATGAAGTCGACCGTATGATGGATATGGGCTTTTGGCCCCCTGTGAATTCCATCGTCCGCATGACCCCGAAAGAACGCCAAACCTTCTTATTCAGTGCCACTCTGACACCTGACGTTCAGGCGAAAGCGAAGCTCGTTCAGACGGATCCAGAGGTCGTTGAGATCGCCCACAAGGGCGAAACCGCCGATACGGTTAACGAATACTTGCTGCCCGTTTCCGAGCGCCAGAAGCAGGATCTCCTTGTTGCCCTGCTTAAGGAGCAGGGGCCAGAACGTGTCATCGTGTTTACCCGCACCAAGCAATCCGCGGATTCGTGTGCCACGCGCCTGAAAGACGCAGGAGTGAAAGCGGACAGCATCCATGCAGACAAACATCAAGGAAAACGCGACCGTGCGCTAAAGAACTTCCGCGAAGGCAAGATCGACGTTCTGGTTGCTACTGATGTCCTAGCACGCGGCATCGATATCACTGATGTTAGCTACGTCGTCAACCTCACCGTGCCCGACTCGCCCGAAGACTACATCCACCGCATTGGACGTACAGGCCGCGCAGGCGAATCGGGAGCTGCCTACACGTTCCTTTCCCCGGATCAGCTTCTTGATTTACGCGAAATTGAATACCACACGCAGCATTTGCTCGAAACCCACGACGTCGAAGGCTTCGAATACGCCGACGATCGCCTGATCCCCAACCCCAAGCGTCCCACCAAGCGCCCATCGCGCACCGGTAGGGGCCGCAGGAGGCCATCGCTCCGTAGACGTTAATTCACTGTTTGTGCTGATAGGAATCGAGTTGAAACTTTTTTCAAAAAAGTTGTTGCACCGAATTCCAAGATGCGTATAATAAATTCCTGCGTCACGAAGAACGCACCGAATTCCTCGGTAGCTCAACGGCAGAGCATCCGGCTGTTAACCGGAGGGTTGTAGGTTCGAATCCTACCCGGGGAGCCAGAATTTCAAAGATCCGTTTCATGCGGATCTTTTTTTATGCTCTCCCCTCTCAGCTGCTCAAGCTTGCTAACACCACGAACCGCGCTATAGTTACTTCACCGCCGCAACTCACCGAAAGGCAACCCATGATCAACATCCTCTTCGTTTGCCATGGCAATATCTGTCGCTCGCCTATGGCCGAATTCGTCATGAAAGAGCGTGTGCGCCAATCAGGACTCGACACTACCGTTTACGTGGAATCAGCAGCGATGCATCGCGATGAGATCGGCAGCGACGTTCACTGCGGAACGAAAGGAATCCTCGATCGATACGGCATTCCCTATGAGCATCGTGCGGCACGCCTGGCAACCACCACTGATTACGATAAGTTCGACTATATTGTGGGGATGGATCGTTACAACATGCGCGATATGATGCGCCTCTACCATAACGACCCCGAAGGAAAGCTAAGCCTCCTGATGGATTGGGTAGGTGCATCGCGAGACGTCGCAGATCCGTGGTATACCGGCGATTTCGACACCACCTATGAAGATGTCGACGCTGGCTGCTTGGCCCTCGTCGAACACCTCAAGCGAATCCTGGATCGCTAATTATGGACAACGAATTCCAAAAACGTTGGGAGCGTATCCAGCAGGCCCTTGCTGTCGACCTTTCCGGCGAAGTTAAGCCGCGCGTTTCAAGCGGGCGAACCCTATTCGGAATCAAAAGCGAAGGCGAAACGAAGATGGATGAATTCGCCAAGCAGATCGAGGAAGAATACGCCGCAAAAAGGCGAGAAGAAAAGAAACCCCATCCCAAAACAAGAACACCCCTCTGAGGGAATAAGAAAAGGCACCGACACGCTATTATGATCTCATGGGGAATGAGGGGGGGTTATCATGTACAGTCCGTTTCGCAATGAACAGGGCCGACCTAAGAGTCTTGACGAAGTGACCTATGCCGACCTCGCGCAATTGAGGGATCTCGAAGAAGGTTTTGCGCTTGAATTCAAACGCACTTGGAACGAAAACGTGCGCGCGAAAATCCCCAAGATCATCGCCTCGTTTGCCAATTCCCATGGCGGCTGGCTTGTCATCGGCATCGCCGACGACGACAAAACGGTATGCCCCGTGCCGAAACAGTCGGCTGATTTCTCTCAGATATTCGGCGAGCTGTGCCGCCACCACGTATCCCCTACTCCGCGCTTCGACACACGCTTTATCGCCGATCCCGCAAACCCCAAACAAGGCGCTGTAGTGGTTCAGGTCCACGAAGGCGATTTCCCGCCCTATGTTGCCGACGGCATCGTCGAGATACGCGAGGGGTCAACCTCGGGCCCCGCACTCGGCTCGGCATTGGTGGAGCTCTACAGCAAGGCAACTAAGCGCAAGCAGGAAATCCGCGAGTTTTGCCAGCGCACCGTATGGTATCCGGCAGATACCCCGTGCACCTCGCAGAGCAGCGCCACCGCTGAGGCTCCCCTACCCTTGTTTAGCCTGTACTTGTATCGGATGGGCCGTCGCGCCGCCGACACACCCTCTAGAGCGGCTCAGGAAAGCCATGTGGTGGCAATGCGCTCCGCCTTTGAGCAGCAAGGAATGGGTTGCCACGTTCAACACGCACACGATTCGCTGATATTCCGAACGTCCAAAGGCATCCCGGGAAGTTCAGTCCATTCCGCCATCGAGCTGTTCCCCGATGAATCGATGAAGCTCACGGTACCTGGCGTGATGCTCGATCCCCGCATGCAAGAAGAGGCTCTTCGTCAGATTTCGGCGCTTGGCATCGAAGTGCCCGGCAACGCACTGTTCATCGGCGCCACCGAAACGCTGCGCCGCGTTACCCGCATGGCATCGCTGCTTGACCGCTACGTACGACTACGGGCCATAAGCTGGACCAATTACGCCGTGGCCTACGAACTGGAGAATATGGCTGGCGTGATGCTCTGGTCGGAAACGGAAACCTATGCGCACTACATCAGCAAGCACGGCATGCTGTTCTGCGGGACAACCGATTGCCGAAGCCGCATTCGCTATCTTGACGACGGTATCCACGGCTCGTTCCGCGCCCGTCAATTCGCTGGCAGTCATTTCTTCGAAGCGTGCGGGCTGCCACTAGGCTCACCAAGCGAAGAGGACAACGAATTGGTAGACGCCCTGCTTCGCGGAGAAAAGGCGAGCATGGGGCAATAACGCCTTCGAAAACGCCAGATCTGCAAAAACAGCCGCTTTCAGGCTCAAGCCCACCCGAATACCGCATTTGCCGCACATAGGACAGCGAGGAATACCACATTCCAGGCCGTGAACACCGCCAAGTAATGGCGTTTGCCCACCAAACCCGAGGCGGTGGCAATCTTGAGCGAGATAAGGCTGGCCATAGAAGCAATGGGCGTTCCCAGCCCGCCAAGGTTTGTTCCCACTATAAGGGCAGTCCAATCGTTGGTGAAACCAGACAGCAGAACAGCAGCCGGAACGTTGCTTATCACCTGGCTCGATCCCACTGCCGCATAAAACGGCGCAATGCCCACCAGGGCTGAAAGCGCCTCATGCACCGCAGGAACGCGAGCCATATTACCCACGAATACAAACAGAGCTACAAACGTGAGCAAAAGACCATAGTCAACCTTAGTCAACGTGCGTCTATCAAGAAATAACAGCACAAGAACAACGAGAACGGCCACAGGATAAGCGTCAATAAGCCCCACTACCGCCATAATGCTCAAGGCGAACAAAAGCAGGTACGAGACGAACATGAGCCTTTGGCGCCCTGTAGGCTTGGGGAGGCTTTTGCGAGATGCGCAATCGGAGTGCCCCTCCGCATTACCCCGGAACACAATCAGCAACGCCACAACCAACATTGCCGCAGACAGGGCAACGATAGGTGCCATGATCAGCACGAACTGAGGAAAGTCCATGCCCGATGCACGGTAAAGAAAGAGGTTCTGCGGATTCCCAACGGGCAACAGCATACTGCCCAAATTTGCCGATACCGTCATAAGCACCACCACGGAAGCCGCATACCGACCCTCCCCTGCCTCGGAGAGTACGACAAGGGCAAGAGGAACAAAGGTGATGAGCGCTACGTCGTTGGTTATCGCCATGGAACTGACGAAGGTTAGCGCAACCAGCGCGAACGCCAGGGCGCGCATGGAAGAGGCGCGCGACACGGCCCAGCTGCCCAGCAGACGCATCACGCCCATGAAACGTAACCCCGTCACAACCGCCATCAGGCAAAACAGCAAAGCCAAAGTTCGCCAATCGACATACGAAGCATAGCTTTCGTCAAAGGGTACCAGCGCGCACGACACCGCAGCCGCCAAAACCGCGAAAACCAGCACCGCTTCCTTCGAAACGAAAGCCCTGATCTTTTCCAGCATGCGTGGAAGTTCCTAACCGCGCAAATCGGAGAGCAAGTAGCAGAAATGGATGCGTGGATTACGGGAGAAATCTTCAGGAATAGTCTTTGCGGTAACGTCCTCGATGCCCAGCCCACAAGCGCGCACTTTCACTTCGTCGAGTTTAAACGAGCGCAGGTTTCCAGAGAACACAATGGTGCCGCCAGGAGCAAGCAGACGACGCACCAGGCGCAAAAGCTCAGCGTGATCGCGCTGAATATCCCACGTGCGCTCACCCATGGTTTTCGAATTGGAAAACGTGGGCGGGTCAAGGAACACCAAATCGTAACAACCAGATTCCTCTTCGGCAGCCTGCTCTATCCAGGAAAGGACGTCTGCGCGAACAAACCGATGCTGGCGGCCCGTAAAGCCCGCATTCTTCATGTTACGCTTCGCCCAATCAAGGTAGGTCTGGCTCATGTCGACCGTAGTGGTCGAAGCAGCACCACCCACCGCAGCATAGACCGTTGCCGTGCCGGTATAGGCGAATAGGTTGAGGAAGCGCTTATCAGCTGCCATTTCACCCACCATACCGCGCGTAACGCGATGGTCGAGGAACAGACCCGTGTCCAAATAGCCCGAAAGATCGAGTTCGAAGGGATGTCCTGCTTCCTCGACGATGATGCGATGGGAGATATGCTCTTCGCGGCGATATTGCGATCCGCCTTTTGCCTGACGACGGACACGCGTGAACAGGCGCTCCTCAGGCACGCCCAAAAGCACAGGGGCAACGGTACAAGCGTCCTTGAAGCGGCGCGTTGCCTTCGCAGGGTCGATCTCTTTCGGCGCCTGATATTCGGTTATGAGCAAATTCATATCGCCCGAGCCTTGTTCTTCGAATACGTCGACGGCAACGGCATAATCGGGCAAGTCGGCATCGTAGACGCGGTATGCATGTACCTTGTTCTTTCGTGCCCACTTGCGACGCGCTTTGGCCATTTTGCGCAAACGCGCAGCAAACTGCAGTGCATGATCGGAAGTGACAGCAACCTTAACCTCAGCCCCCTCAAGCGTTACGAGAGGAACCTCGATGATGTTGGAATGACCCAAGCGATAGCTGCGAAGCGTGGCCTCGATTGCACCGTTATATACCGACAAGGTTCGTTGGGCCTCAAAGCCCACAGAGCCATCGAAATCAGCGTCGGGTGTGATCACCGTCATGCTCCACGAGTCTGGCAACTCGCGGAGACCCTGGGAAAGATGCTCATAGAACCCGTCGAGCCCATGAGCTAAAAGGCGCATGCCGTACGGCGGATTGATGGCGATAAAGCCACGTTGGTCGAGTTCGATGCCGTTTTGATGCAAGCTAACAGACAGGTCGGCGCAATCCGCGCAACCGAATGTCACCAGTTTCGAAAGGCCCAGGCGCCGCACGTTGCCGCGCGCAATGCCCACTGCCTGGGAGTCAATGTCGAAGCCGAACAACCGCGGTGCATCTTCCAGACCTCGCTCAAAACGCTCATCGGCATCTGCCAATAGGTCATCGAACTCATCTGCGTCGAAATCAGCGCAGCCCTCAAAACCCCAGTAATCACGGGAAAGACCCGGGGCGCGATCGGTTGCCATCATGGCTGCTTCCAGAACCAGCGTTCCGCTGCCGCAGGCAGGATCGACAAATACCGGTGCCTCCACCGAACCATCGGCTCCAGCACGTTCCGCTTTAGCGCGACGCAAAGCGGGAGCTGCTACGCGATCCCATCCGCCCCACACCAACATGCCGGCGGCAAGCGCTTCCTTCAGAGGGGCTTCTACATTTTCACCAGGCACGCGATAGCCTCTGCGATGCAGCGATTCGCCAGCATAATCGATGGAAACAGTTGCCTTCTTGCCGTGAATCGATACCCAAATGGGTACGTCGGAACGCTGAGGCTGAACATCAGGGCGTTTGCCTCGCGCCTCGCGCAAACGGTCGCATACGGCATCCTTCACCTTCAGCCCCGCAAACTGGGTGTTGCGCAAAGCATCATTGGTGCCACGTGCCGTAACGGCAATAGTGGCACCGTCACCAACCACCGTTGCCCAAGGCAATGCCTTTACGCCCTCATAGAGCGCCTCGGCACTATAAGCCTCAACGCGACCCATGACGCGCAGAACACGCGAAGCAATACGCGACCACAGACACGCACGATAACCATCCACCTTCGTTCCGAAGAACGCGACACCACCCTTCAGGGGGCGCACGCTTTGGGCACGCAGACGCTTCAGCTCATCGGCCAAGATATGCTCAAACCCCTGCGGGCATGTAGCGAAGAATTCAAGTTGATCGTTTGCCATAGGGGCTCCTTCGTTATCGGTGATGGTTGCTGAAGAATAGCCAAGAGGCAGCCAAAACGGGACAGTTTCTTTTGGCTGCTGATCTGGAACACATTCTAAGGTGTCTAAAAGGAACTGTCCCTCTTAGACACCCAACAACGCAAAAAACGCCCGAAGGGGCGTTAATGAGAATCAGGGCATACACCAATGAGTCAGCGAGCGGAACTCTGACGAGTGCAGGAAAATTGAAAGGCCCATGGGGGCAGGCCTTCGCGCCGCCCCATGGGTCTTGAGATTTTCCCGTGCCGTCAGAATTCCACGCAACATCATTGCGTTTCATAAGTTCTGCGCTGTTCGGCAGAACGACGCAGAACGCTTAGTCTTCCAGATAGTCTTTCAGCTTCTGCGACCTGGAGGGATGACGCAGCTTGGCAAGCGTCTTCGACTCGATTTGGCGAATGCGCTCACGCGTTACGCCAAATTCACGGCCAACTTCCTCAAGCGTACGAGGATGCCCGTCTTCCAGGCCGAAACGCAGGGAAATAACCTTGCGCTCACGTTCTGCCAAGCCTTCCAGCGTTTTGGAAAGCTGCTCCTGCAGCATACTGAAGGATGCCGCATCGGGAGGAACGATTGCTGCATCGTCTTCGATGAAGTCGCCCAGCTGGGAATCTTCCTCTTCGCCGATGGGGGTTTCGAGGGAAACCGGTTCCTGGCTGATTTTCTGGATTTCACGAACACGCTCGGGCGTGAGACCCATTTCCTCAGCAATTTCCTCAGGGGTAGGTTCGCGGCCCAGCGACTGCAGCAGCTGACGCTGGATACGAACGAGCTTGTTGATGGTTTCGACCATATGAACCGGAATGCGGATGGTGCGAGCCTGGTCGGCGATAGCACGCGTGATTGCCTGGCGAATCCACCACGTAGCATACGTGGAGAACTTAAAGCCCTTGGTGTAGTCGAACTTCTCAACTGCACGGATAAGGCCCAGGTTGCCTTCCTGAATAAGGTCGAGGAACAACATGCCGCGGCCAACGTAACGCTTCGCAATGGAAACAACCAGACGGAGGTTTGCCTCTATGAGCTGCTGCTTGGCGTCGATTCCCACCTGCTCTACGCGGGTAAGGCGACGACGCTCGCGGCGCTCAAGCTCGACGCCCTCTTCTTCGGCCTTTTCCAATTCAGCGGTAGCAGCAACACCCGCTTCGATCTTCATAGCAAGGTCGATTTCCTCTGCCGCAGTGAGCAAGGAGACCTTACCGATTTCCTTCAGGTACATACGCACCGGGTCGCCCGTAAGCAGGGCAACGGAAGAATCGGCAGAAGACTTGCGCGTGCTGCGCTTACGCGTGCTCTTGCTCTTATGGGAGACCTTGGGGACCGTGATTTCGGCAGCCGCCTTCAGCTCTTCCTCAGGCACACCTTCAAGCAAGCTTTCGTCCGTAAGATCGGAAGCCTTTACATCATGATGGTCGTCGTGCAGATCAGTGGGCTCAACGTCGGACTCCAAAATGTTTTCGGTGTCGTCTTCCTCGAGATCATGGGCCTCTGCCGCTTCGGCTTCGACCGCCTTCTTCTTGGAAGCTGCGGCGCTTTTAGCCTTTGCCGTTTCCTTCTTGGGAGCCGCCTTCTTGGCTGGCGCTTTCTTGGCCGTACTCTTCGTCGTCTTTTCCTTGGATTCAGACTGTTGTGAGGAAGCCTTTGCCACGTCGTTTCCTTCCCACGCTTCTACAAAATCAGGCTAGAGCCTGTTGAAAACATCATGCCATTATAACGCCAATGGCGCTTTATAGATACCCTCAAGTTTCCACATCGGTTTATAGGGCACATAGCCCTTGAGATGGGCTGCAGGGAATGCCGATCACAGAAGGTTAATGGGATCGATGTCGATCGAAACGCGTACATCCTGGTGCGGTTTCCGCTCGCGGAAATAAGAGGCGAAGCATTCCGCAATGTTTTCCTTCAGCGGAGCCTTCACCACAACATGGTAGCGCCAAGACCCCTTCAATCGCTCAAGGACGCATGGCGTGGGCGGCAAAACCAGCCAACCGGCGCCCTTGCCGGCCACTAGCTGCGAAAGATCACAATACAGACCTTTCGCCACGGCTTGCACAGCGTCTTCGTCGCGACCCCACACCAAGACATTGGCAAGACGAACGTAGGGCGGATAGCCCAATCCCTCGCGCAGCTCTAATTCCTCTGCCAAAAATCGCTCGCGGTCGTAAGAGGCGGCAGCACGGATTGCAACATCGCTTGCGCTATAGGTTTGCACTACCACTCGCCCTGGCTTGTCTGCTCGGCCAGCACGTCCCGCCACCTGCTCAATAAGATCAAAAGTGCGCTCCGAACTGCGAAAATCAGGCAGTTTCAACATGGTATCGGCGTTGATGACGCCTACCAGGGTTACATCGTCGAAGTCGAGCCCCTTGGCTATCATCTGCGTACCCAGAAGCACTGCGGCACCCGGAGCCGCAAAACGCTCCAGCAGGCGCTGGTGGTCGCCCTTCCTTGCAGTCGTATCGGCATCCATGCGAATGACGCGACATTCACGATCGGCAACAAGCGACAAAAGCTCACTTTCAACGCGCTGGGTTCCGGCTCCGAAACGCTTTAAGTACGGGCTTCCACATTCGGGGCACACCGAAGGCACCGGACGCGTAGCGCCGCAATGGTGGCACACCAGCTTCGCGGCGCGCTCGTGGTACGTCAGCGATGTTGAACATGAATCGCATTCGGGCACGAACCCGCAATCGCGACACAGCAAAAACTGGGCAAATCCGCGCTGGTTCAGCAGCAGGACCGCTTTCTCGCCTTTGTCCAACACCTCAAAAAGAGCGGTCTGCAGATCACGAGAGAACATGGAACGATTGCCGCCGCCAAATTCGCGCGCCATGTCTACCACTTTGATGTCCGGCAGCGGCTTTCCGTTAGCACGGCCGGGCATTTCAACGCGACTCCATGAAGGCTCCACCGCGCAGCGATGCAATGCCTCGAGCGAAGGCGTTGCAGAACCGAGCACCAATACGGCGCCATGAGAGCGCACCATCCACTCAGCCACATCGCGGGTCACATAGCGCGGAGCCTGATCCTGCTTATAGCTGGATTCGTGCTCTTCGTCGATGATGACAATGCCCACGTTTTCCATAGGGGCGAACAACGCACTGCGGGCACCAACCACCACACGAGTACGTCCCTCGCGGATAAGATCCCACTGGTCGAAGCGCTCACCCTGCGACATGCGGGAATGCAGCACCGCCACCGTGTCGCCGAAACGACCACGAAAGCGGGCAACCGTTTGCGGCGTCAGCGAAATCTCGGGAACCAGCACAATAGCGCCTCTGCCCTGCTCGAGCTCATTTTCGATGGCGCGCAAGTACACCTCGGTCTTGCCCGATCCGGTAACGCCATCAACCAGAACCACGTGCCCATCTCGTTCCGCAGAGGCACAGGTTATAGCGGCAAGCGCTTCTTCCTGATGCGGAGTAAGCACGGGTCGCTCTCCCGCCCGCTCAGAAAATGCGGCGCTCGGCTGGTCGCATTCGCGCATGCGTCGGCGATGCTCAATGCGGATCACGCCCTTCTTCTCAAGCGATTTCAGCGTGGCAGAAACCGATCCGTATTCAGCCGTAAGCTCTGCAACGCGCAAATCGCCCTGCCCGAGCGCCTGCAGCACGAGCTCCTGCTTAACGGCGCCCTTGCGCGGCTTGAATTCATCTGCCTCAGGAGTGCGCGTCACCCAACGCTCGTCGACCTCGGAAACCATGGGTCGCGTTACCTGCCAGGTGCCATTGATGCGCTCCATGCGCGGCACACCGCCGGGCGGCATGAACAGGCGTATGCAAGAAGAAAACGGCGCAAGGTAACGATCTGCCAAGAATTGCGCACACTGGGCGCCAATCTCAGTAAAGCAAGGCTTGCCCAACACTTCTTCTACAGCCTTGAGCTTCGAGAAATCAAGGCCGTCGGGAGCATCCGCGCTCAAACCAACCACGAAACCCACGGCTTTGCGCCCCCCGAAAGGGACCAGAACCGCGCAACCAACCTGAACAGATGAGCCCAATGAAGGAGCGCAGGAATTGGCTGCTTTTTCCTCGGAAAAAGCCTGCAGGGCTTTGTCGGCAGAACGCATCTCGGCGCCAAGGCCCTTTGCCGCCGCCTCATGGCCCATCTGCGCCAACCCTACGGCAAGCAGGTCATTAGGCGATACCTGCACCGAATCCGCAGCCAACAAATCGTCAAGTGATACCTGCATCGCTTTTTTTGCAGGCATCTTGGCGGAGGGCTTCTTGGCCATTACCTGCGCCTGCTCTTCGGTGGTTTCGGGCACCGCATAGGTATAGGGGGTTTCAAGCGCAGCAGTTGGTATGTCGAGAATTACGGAGGCGAATTTCATGCTGAAGAGTATAAGGGTCGGCGATCGACTTCCCAAGCAAACCAGCCAAGCGCGACCAAACCTCCAGCAATATACCGAGTGCAAAAGAAGAGCACCCAAAAAATCGCCCAGAGGCGGGATCCCACACTCCATGATAGGCAAATACACGATGAGCCCGGATGAGGGCAAGGGCAACAATGCGCAATGGGCGCCCTGAGCGAAAGAGGGGTGGCGACGATATGCGGATGTCCCACGAGGGGGGCGAGAGGATAGTAAGGTCGATTTGCTCCTCGAACATCTGCGCAAAGGCCGAAATAGCTGAAAAATGGCAATTCCAGGCTATGGGACAAAAAACATGCCTGGCTAGTCCATCGCTCACCCGAAAGCGCCACTCCTGACGCTTTGCTCCACGAAGCGACCACACAAAAAGGCCCCGTCGAAACGGGGCTTGAAAACGATTGATTCAGTTTGCAAAAAACGCTTTACGCAATACCGCAAGCCGCTTTCAGCTCTTCGGCCTTGTCGGTCTTTTCCCAAGTGAATTCGGGGAGCTCGCGGCCAAAGTGACCGTACGCCGCAGTGTTGCGGTAGATGGGACGGCGCAAATCAAGCTCATCGATGATGGCGCCAGGACGCAGGTCGAACACTTTGCTTACCGCAGCCTCAATGTCAGATGCAGGAACAACGCCTGTGCCAAATGTGTCGACCATTACAGAAACAGGACGTGCAACGCCAATGGCGTACGCAATCTGAACCTCGCAGCGCGTTGCCAAGCCGGCAGCAACCACATTCTTGGCAACCCAACGTGCAGCATAAGCACCCGAGCGGTCTACCTTGGTGCAGTCCTTACCCGAAAAGGCACCGCCGCCGTGACGTCCCATACCACCATAAGTATCGACGATGATCTTGCGACCGGTAAGACCAGCATCGCCCATAGGACCGCCCACTACAAAACGACCAGTGGGATTTACATACAACTCCAGATCGTCGGCAACCGTTACCCCCTCGGCCTCAAACACAGGGTCGATAACGTTGCGCTTGAGCGCTTCGCGCAATTCAGCAGGATCGGTTTCCTCGGAGTGCTGGGTAGACACAACCACTTTTTCGACCTGAGTCGGAACACCGTCAACGTAACGAACGCTGACCTGAGTCTTGCCGTCGGGACGCAGGTTCGGCATGGTGCCATCTTTGCGCACCTTCGAAAGACGCTCAGCCAAGCGGCTGGCCAGATAATGCGGCAAAGGCATAAGGGTCTTCGTCTCGTTGCAGGCGTAACCGAACATCATGCCCTGATCGCCCGCACCGATTTGGTCGTACGGATCAACGGCTTCACCGTTCTGCGTTTCCCATGATTCGTCAACGCCTTGCGCGATATCAGGAGACTGTTCGTGGATGGTATTCAGCACACCGCAGGTATCGCAATCGAAGCCGTATTTGGCGCGATCGTATCCGATTTCGCGAAGCACCTCACGAGCGATCCCCGGCACATCGACGTAAGCCTGGGTGCGTACTTCACCGGTAACCATGATAAGACCAGTGGTAGCCATGGTTTCCACCGCGCAGCGAACCTCTTTCGGGTTGGCAGGAATTCCGCCTGGAGCAACATAGCCCTCTGCCGCCAGCTCAGTTTCCTTGGCAAGGATGGCATCGAGGATGGCATCGGAGATCTGGTCGCAGATCTTATCGGGGTGACCTTCAGTTACCGATTCACTCGTAAACAGGTACGAATGCTGTTCTTCTTGCATCTATTGTTTCCTTTCGGGAAAACAGGAGGCAGCCAAAGCTGCCTCCCCACAACTTTTCGATAGTACTATACCGTCCTTCTGCCCCCTGCTGCGCTGTCAACAGAAAACGCCAACAGGATATAGGGCAAGCGGACTATTTTTCTTGCGCCATTGGGTGACGGGCGCGACCCAAACGCTCGAATTTCGTCATATCAGTTGCCGCCATTCCCTGGGTAACATCGTGGCGCTTCTCAAACAAAGGATCATCCGGGTCGTTCCAAATGCGCTCGGAAACCGGCTTCCATGCTGCAGCGGCGTCCTTGGTTTTCGCACACAGCTCTTCGGCGGTTTCCTGCTCTTGCAGATCGGAAGAATGGGCGCCTGCGCGCTCGACCATTTCGGTCAGCTTGCCGCTGTTTTCCAGGATGGGACATGGACGGAGCAGATTGTCGCTGAAAGGCTGCTCGCGGTAGTACTCCATGAAAATGGGCGACTGTAGCGCTTCAAGCAGGGAAACCTCACGAATATTGGCATTGGAGTAATGGGCGAAAACGCACGGGTCGACGTCGCCCGCCGCATTGATGTGAAGGTAACGGCGTCCGCCGGCAATGCAGCCTCCCACAAATTCGCCGTCATTCTGGAAATCAAGCGTAAACAAAGGTTTCTTCTGGCGCATTTCACGGACGAAGCGATACAGGTGCTCGCGCTGCTCGGGGCTGGCCATAAGATCGGGCGTGGACCCAGCACCTACCGGCATGAACGAGAAGATCCAGGCAAACAGTGCGCCCTGGTCGATGAGATAATCGAAATATTCCTCCGAGGCAATCGATTCCGCATTCTGCGAGGTGTAGCAGCATGAAACGCCGAAGGGCAAACCGTTTCGCTTCAGCAGCTGCATGGCCTTTTGCACCTTGACATACGTTCCCACACCACGGCGACTATCGGTTGCTTCCTCGAAGCCTTCAGCGCTGATGGCAGGAACGAAGTTTTTCACACGAATCATTTCCTGGCAGAACGCCTCGTCGATCAGTGTGCCATTGGTAAACGAAAGGAACACGCAATCGGGGTGCATCTCGCACAACTTGATGAGGTCCTTTTTGCGCACCAGGGGTTCACCACCCGTGTAGATATATACATGCGTGCCCAGCTCTTTACCCTGCTTGATGATGGAATCAATCTCTTCCAAGCTTAAATTCAGTTTGTTACCGTATTCCGCTGCCCAGCAGCCTGTGCAATGAAGATTGCAAGCGCTGGTAGGGTCAAGAAGGATGGCCCAGGGGATATTGCATTCATATTTATCGCGGTTAGCTTCCTGCACCGGCCATGCCATCAGGTTGCCATCGATGATGAGCGTTTTCACAAGATCGTCGCGCACTTCAGGGTTGGTATCGTTCATGATGTGCATGATCAGGCGATACCAGTTGCTTTGATCGTCGATGGCGCCACGAAACGCTGCTCGCTGGGATGCGAACAGTTCCTTTGGCGCTACTTTATCAATCAAATCCATGATTTTTACGATGTTATGTTCAGGATCTGCCAGAAAGTAGTCCACGGCTTTCTCGAAAGCCGCCCTCTTGATGTGATCACTCGCCTTCATCGTTACCCCTCTTCTTTACTAAATCCCATACGTTGCTTTTTCTACATTTGTAGATTATATTAGCTTCAAAGAGGGGCTCAATGCCCAAGAGGTAAAGACCTGTATCATAAGATACGCATCGGCAATGATTGGGGATTTTTTATGGCTACGATCGAAGCTAAAAAGACTGATAGACGCGTAATTCGCACCCGAAACGCCATACGTAAGGCCTTTACCGATCTACTCGCCGAAACGGCCTATAACAAGATCACCATCACCGCACTTGCCAAGCGCGCCGATGTCGACCGAAAGACGTTCTACACCCACTATTCATCGGTGGACAATCTGCTCGAAGACGTAATTCGCATCCAGACCGAAAAAAGCTTGGAGGGAATCGATTTTCGTGACTTCTTTGCCGATCCCCCTGCCTGCACCAAACGCTTCCTGACCGCCATCGAAGCCTCACTGCCCTTCACCCGCGAACAGCTGCGCGCAGTTGCCGAGCATGTGCCCCTCGACGAGTACCTCACCTATTGGACGGCAGCCGCAAAAGAGCACATCCACAACGAGGCAGGATTGCTTCCCGCCGTGGCTGAACGCAACCTCGACATCATGCTTGAATTCTATCTAGGCGGCATTCTCAACGCCTACCTATATTGGCTCCGCAACTGCTGCGACATGCCTCTCGATGAATTACTGGTGCTGATATCGGACAACGTGGCATATGGCCTTCCCGGAGCCCTTGCCCGCCGAGCCAAAGTTCGGCACTAAAACCATATTTCGAAATCAGTCTCCAGGATCTCCCCTACATCTCCTGGAGACGATTGCCTTTCGGGCATCGTATTCCCGCATTTTTCCTGCAGCAAGGAACAGATGCCCCGCCCAACGGGTACACTTTCGCTGAAACCAACGCGAAAGGAAGCTCCATGAAAAGCAACGCTGAGCTCACCGAAGAATATTTTGCCTGTGCTGAAGAGCTCGACGGCGATATCGCCGGCCGCCGAAGCGCGTACGAATACATGAAAAACTCCACCGCCATCGTACATGAAAAGGTGGTTGCCTCTTCATTCATTCCCCGACTCTACAACGACGAGAGCTGGGAAACGTTACGCTCCATAGCCGAGACAACGCATCGAATCTTGTGCAAGGTCATCGAGCATTACCGTGAAACACCCGAATATCGCGACGTGTTCACCTTCGATGAGCGCCTGCGCGAACTGGTGCTTCTGCCTCGCGGTTACGCCGACCCGCTGCCCTTTGCCCGCATCGACGTTTTCCTGAACGAAGACGATCTCAGCTGCGGCTTCTGCGAGTTCAACGGCGACGGTTCTGCAGGCATGAATGAGAACCGAGAGATCACCAACAGCATCGACCAAACAGAAACATTCAAGCTTTTCTCCCAGAAACACCCCCTTGAAGCCTGCGAACTCTTCGATTCGTGGGTGCGAGAGTTCATTCGCATCTTCGAGCATTCAAAGCACTTTGTTCCTGGTGCCCGATTTGCTATCTGCGATTACCTTGAGTGCGGCGTAGTTGACGAGTTCAAGGTGTTCTCCTCTTTCTTTGCACGCTACGGCTACGAATGCGTTGTATGCGACGTGCGCGATCTGAAGTTCGACGGCGGTGCCCTATACGATGCCGACGGGCTGCCCGTTCATGCCATTTGGCGCCGCAGCGTAACAAACGACGTGCTTGATCACTGGGACGAGTCGCAAGACCTTATCGAAGCGGTACGCCACGAAGCCGTCGCCCTGATTGGCAGCTTTGCCGGCCATCTGGTTCACGACAAGCAGATTTTCGAAGTACTGTGCCACCCCAAAACCAAGGCAATCCTTGCTCCCGAGGAAAACGAATTCGTAGAGCGTCATGTTCCACGCACCCTTTTCCTCGACGAAAAGGAAATCGATCTCGACGAAGTACGCACCAACAAGAACGCCTGGATCATCAAGCCCACGGACAATTACGGCGCCAAAGATGTATATGCCGGCGTTTCCTCCACCCAGGAAGAATGGGAGGATCTTATTGCCCGATTCGCAAACGGGGCATCAGGCGCGCCTTTTATTGTGCAGACGTACCTCACCCCGTACAAAACCCACACCTTGCCTCCTGATGAAGATATCGAGAACCTGACCGATGATGAAGTTGATCGAACAGGGGCCTTATACAACAACCTCAGCGGCCTCTACCTGTACAACGGGCATTTTCAGGGCATTTTCTCCCGCCTAGGACCCTTCCCCACCATCAGCAAGGACCTGAAGGGCATCACCGCCGCCACCATCCGCGTTCGAGGGTAGCGCCGTGAGTATCATGCGTCGCGCGCTTGCCCCTCTTCTTACGCTCGCAACCAGCATAGCCCTGGCCTACACCCTGTTCGGATTGGGATTCGTTGCCTGCACCACCCCGCAGGCAACCGCCGCCATTGGCGGCACCTTCTCTGGCTGGGAGAATTCGGTGTTCCCCGAAGAAGACATGGCGGCCATCGCTGAGGCAACGCGCGCTTTCTCTATCGAAGGAGCGCCAATCGACGAACTCTCCGATGCAATCCGTTCAGCGCTCGAAGACTCAAACCCTCAACTTGCCGAGGCGTTTGCCGCAAGCGGACTCGACATCGCCGCAAACCAGGACAAAGCCACTTCGGTGGCGGGCGCGCTTTCCGATCGCTACACCCTGCCGCAAAACGCGCTTTCCCACCTGCAGGACTGCACGCCCATTTTCACCACGGGCCGCATTTCGGTGGGAGTTGTGGGGGGATTCGCCCTCGTAGGACTTATAGCGCTGGGTTTCCTGGCAGGACGCAAGGCGGCAGGTCGTGCAATGCAGCTCGGCGCAGTCCTAGTCGCCGTAACGCTGTTGGCTCTAGCCGCATGGGCGATCACCGATTTCGATGGCCTCTTCACTTGGATGCATCAGATGCTGTTTTCGCAGGGAAACTGGACATTCAGCGCGAACTCGCTTTTGATCCAGCTGTTCCCCGAGGCCTTCTGGGCAGCCATGGCGGCACTTTGGGTTATCTGCAGCCTTATCTGCGCCGTTCTATGCGGGCTTCTGGGAAAGGTTATCGCGCACTAGCTGGGAATATAGGGGAAGATCCTGTTTTCCCAGTTAGGCACAATCGACAAAAAAAGAGCCTTGCTTGCACAATCTCTCGCAAGCAAGGCTCTTCCTCTTAACCGGGAAAATGGGACCTGTCCCTATGTTCCCACCGCATGGCTATGCCAAACGGCCCTGAAGCTCTTTCGCAGCTGCAGCCTTGTCGAAGTTGCCTCCCGTTTTCTGGGTGAGGGCACCCATGACACGACCCATTTCTTTCTTGGTAGTTGCGCCGGTTTCAGCGAGCACCTCATCAATCAAGGCCAAAAGCTCTTCGCCGCTGACTTGCTTCGGAAGATACTCCTCTAAGATCTTCACCTGCTCGGTGAGCGTATCGGTGCGCTCCTGGTCGTTGCCCGCCTTGATGGAGCCATCAAGGGTTTCCTTCGTCTGCTTGATGGTGCGCTTCAACATGGCGTCAACATCGGCATCGGTGATCTCGCGACGCTCATTTACCTCAATATTCTTAATCTCGCCCAGAACCTGGCGAAGGATGGCCAAGCGGGCCTTTTCCTTTGCCTTCATGGCCGCTTTGATCTCATCACGCAATTCCTGGTAGTTCATATGTTCCTCCTTTGTTGACCGTTCCCCATTATACGCGCGGGACAAAATAGACAGCAGGAATCACTGAACCCCTACCTTTGAGGAGTACAATCACCTAGCTGTAAGCAAACGTACGAGCACATCAGAGAAAGGGACCCTATGAGCCTGGCAGATCGCTGGATCACGTTTTTCAACAAACCCATCCCCAACGTTATCCTTCGTCTGGTGGTGTTGTTCGGAGGGTTTCTTTCCATGGCCATGTCTATTGCGCTGATGCGAACGACCGGCCTGGGAAACTCCCCTATCTCATGTATTCCCGCAACGCTTTCCTACCTCATACCGCTTACGCTTGGCACTATTACCTTCATCATGAACACCTGCTTTTTGGTAGTTCAGGCAATTTTGTTACGCCGTGATTTCAACCCCGTGCAGCTCCTGCAAATCCCCTTCACGTTCGTGTTCGCCCTGATGATCGACCAGCTTTTACCTTTCTGCGAATCACTGCCCATGCAATACTACCCCGAGCAACTGGGATGGAACATCCTGGGTTGCTTCCTGCTTGCCATGGGAGTGTTCTTGCAGGTCAAGGCAAGCTTCATCACCCTTCCCGGAGAAGGCATCGTTCTTGCCATCGCCAAAGCGGCGAATAAGCCCTTCCCTAAATGCAAGATCGCATTCGACAGCTCCATGGTTGTGGTTTCCGTTGCCATATCCTTCATAGGGCTGGGGTATCTCCAGGGCGTTCGCGAAGGAACCATCATCACCGCCCTTGCCGCGGGATCCATTGTTGCCCTTATCGGCAAACTATTCCCCCACTTCGACCGCTTCTGCCCCGTCGAAGGCCACATCAGCTTCATTATCAATGTGCCCATGAGCAACGACGAGCAGCCAAACGCCCCAGAAAACGAGGGGCAACCTCCTCTGGTTGTCGCCATCGAGCGCCAATACGGCTCAGGCGGACGCGAAATCGGCACCTTGGTAGGCAAGGAGCTCGGCATACCCTCATTCGACCACACGCTTATCGACCTCACCGCGCAGGAATCCGGCTTTCCTCCCGCATACGTCAAACAGCACGAGCAAGAGGTACGCCGCGGCCTGTTGTACAACCTTTATATGCAGAACTACCGCAGCGTCGGCGCTGAGCCAGAGCAGATGGACGACATGTGGCTTGCACAAGCACGTGCCATCACCAATCTGGCAGACGAAGGATCCTGCGTTATCGTAGGGCGGTGTGCTGGCGCCATCCTACGAGGCCGAAAGAACGTGCTTACCGTGTTTGTTCATGCTCCGTTGGAAGTGCGCGTCAAGCACGTCATGGAGCGCGATGGCCTTAACGCAAAAGAGGCAGAAGAGCGCATCAAGACCATTGACCACGAGCGCGCCGAACATAGCCTCCGCTTCGCAAATACAGCATGGGGCGCCGCAGAGACCCATCATCTTGTATTGGATTCGTCGATCCAGAGTCCGAAGGATACGGCAAAGCTCATTGCCAACCTTGCAGAGAAAGCTTTCCCTGAAGCGCCCCTTTCGCCCTGCCCCGAAAAACCCGGGAAGAAAAGTTAGCGAAACGGGCCTTCCCGCGCGAGCGGAGAGGTGCGCACTGCTGCTCGTATGACGCGACGAATGCGCACCTCTCCGCACACTGACGGCGAAGCGGGAAAATGGGACCTGTCCCTATTTTCCCAACACATTTCCTCTCTGTTCGGGAGCTAACATAAGGTTGTAACCCATTTATCGCATATGTTGCAGCGCCCACTTCTGTGGGCTTTTCTGCATGAAAGGAGACCTGTGAGATTCACCCAAACCTGGCACTCGTTTTTCGATAGACCCACTCCCAATGTCGCGCTCCGACTTATCGTTATGCTTGCAGGCGTCGCCATCACTTCGGCGTCAGTGGCGCTCACACGCGCAACGGGGCTCGGCACGTCTCCCGTATCGTGCTTCCCCGCCACGCTTTCGTATCTCACGCCTCTCACCATCGGCACGTGGACCTTCATCATGAACGTCGTCTTTGTGCTGATCCAGGTCGTCCTGCTGCGCCGCGATTTCAACCCCGTGCAGCTGTTGCAGATTCCCTACGTTTTCGTGTTCTCGGCGCTCATCGATGCGTTCGTGCCTCTTTGCGAGCTTATTCCCATGGGAAACTACGCGCTGCAGATCACCTGGAGCGTCATTGGCTGCTTCATGACGGCATTCGGTGTATTCCTGCAGGTAAAAGCAAGCTTCCTTACCCTTCCTGGAGAAGGCATCAACCTGGCAATATCACGCGTTACCAAAATCGCATTCCCTAAGGTCAAGGTTGCCTTCGACTGCACCAATGTAGTGGTGGCTGCCGCAGTTTCACTAGCATGCTCTGGCGCTTTGTACGGCGTGCGCGAAGGCACCATCCTGGCGGCGTTGGCGGTGGGCAGCATCGTGGCGCTGTTCAACAAGCTGCTGCCCCGGTTTGAGCGTTTTTGCCCCACCCGCGGGCACATCACCCTCACCGCAGCCACCATGGCTGCCCCCGATGAAAAAGCAGCCCCCGTTTCCGAAGAAGGCAGCAACACGCCACTCGTCATTACTATTTCGCGTCAGTTTGGCTCAGGTGGACGCGAAGTCGGACAAGCGCTCGGAAAAAAGCTCAACATTCCCGTGTTCGACGAAACGCTTATCGAGCTCACCGCACAGGAGGCTGGCCTCACTTCTGCCTACGTCCGCAAGCATGAACAGGAGGTACGCAAAGGGGTACTGTACAACCTCTATATGCAGAACTATCAAAGCATTGGCGTAGAACCAAACCAGCTCGACGACCTATGGTTGGCTCAAGCCCGCACGATCACGAAGCTCGCAAATCAAGGAAGCTGCGTTATCGTTGGCCGCTGCGCAAACGCGATTTTGAAAGAGCGCCCCTGCACCTTCAACGTATTCATTCACGCACCTCTTGTGCCCCGCATCGGCCGCGTCATGAAACGCGAAAACATCGACCATATGGATGCCGCCGCCGCAATCGAACGCATCGATGCCGAACGAGCAGAGCACTGCGAGCACTTCACTGGCACCATTTGGGGCAAGGCGGATGCCTACCACCTCTCGCTCGATTCCTCGCTCGAACCAAGCGAAGAGAATGCCAAAATCATCGCCAGCCTTGCTCGCGCCGCTTTCCCTAAAGCACCGCTTTCTCCCTGCCCAGAAAAACCAAAGGGGAAGAACTAGCGAAACGCACCTCCTCCGCGAGCGGTAACGCGGTGCGCGCTGCCGCTCGCGTGGCGGGACGAATGCGCACCTCCACTGCGCACTGACGGCGAAGCGGAAATGGGACCCATCCCCATATTCCCACTTCACTTCTTCCGCACGCACGGACGACGCCCACACCGAATCCAAAGAAACCGCAGCACAAATAGGAGCGCCGCTTTGACTCGTTTATCGGTGTCTCTTCGTTTATCATTTAGGCCATACGACTTGAAAGGAAATGAGCTTGATGACAGACCAGTCTAAGCCTGTTCGTGTCCGTTTCGCCCCCTCGCCCACCGGCGAGCTGCACATCGGCGGAGCACGTACCGCTATCTATAACTGGGCGTTCGCCCGCGCCATGGGCGGCACCTTCATTCTTCGCATCGAAGACACCGACCCCGAGCGCTCCACCGAGGAAAACAAGCAGGTTATCCTGCGTTCGATGAAGTGGCTCGGCCTGGATTGGGACGAAGGCCCCGAAGTTGGCGGCGAGTTCGGCCCCTACTTGCAAACCGAGCGTTTCGGCACCTACAAGGCCGCTCTTGAAAAACTGAAGGAAAAGGGCGCCGTATATCCCTGCTTCTGCACCCAGGAAGAAATCGCCGCAAAACGCGCTGAAGCCGAAAAGACCGAAGGCGGCTACTCCGGCTACGACCGCACCTGTCGCGGCATCAGCCCCGAAGAAGCACAACGTCGCATCGATGCAGGCGAACCCCACGTATGGCGCCTCAAGGTTCCCGAGAACCACGGCCCCATCGAATTCGACGATGCCGTATACGGCCATATGTCTTTCCCTGCCGACGTCATGGACGACATGATCCTGGTTCGCACCGATGGCACACCCACCTACAACTTCGCAGTAGTGTGCGACGACGCGAACATGCAGATCAGCCACGTTGTCCGCGGCGACGACCATCTTTCCAACACCCCACGTCAGATTCTTATCTACGAAGCTTTGGGCTACGACATTCCCGTATTCGCCCATCTTTCCATGATCTTGGGCGCCGATGGACGCAAGCTCTCCAAGCGCCGTAACGCCACTTCAGTTGAGCAGTACAAGGAAATGGGCTACCTGCCCGACACCCTGGTGAATTTCCTCGCGCTTCTGGGTTGGTCGCTCGATGGAGAAACCACCATCATCCCGCGTGACGTACTGTGCCGCGAGTTCAGCCTCGATCGCATCACGCGCAAGGATGCCATCCTCGACGAAACCAAGCTCGACTGGATGAACGGTGAATACATCAAGGGCATGGGCGCCGCTGCATGGGTTGACGCCACCGCTCCCTTCCTGGTTGCCGCTGGCCTCACCACCGAAGAAGAGGTTGCCGCCAAGCATGATTGGTTCGAGAAGCTCTATCCTCTTGTTGCCGAGCGCATGAAGCGCTTCACCGAGGCCCCGGAAAAGCTGGCATTCATCTTCGACGGCCCCAAGGTTACGCTCGACGAAAAGTCGGTTAAGAAGAATCTGCTGAAAGAAGGCTGCCGCGCCGACGAGGTTCTTGCGGAAGTGCGCGCCATCCTGGCTGACGAATCCATCGAGTGGGCATGCGACCCGCTGCAGGATGCCTGCCGTGAGCTCACCGAAAAGCTCGACCTGAAGGCAAAGCTGGTATTCCAGCCCATTCGCGTTGCAGTCACCGGCTCCCAGGTTTCCCCGCCGCTCTTCGAGTCCATCGAGCTGATGGATCGCGCCGATGTGGTTGCCCGCCTCGACTACACCATCAACGAGGTATTTGGTGCCTAAGGCCCCAGAACAAATCTTTATTTCCAGCGATGGCAGCAGCAAAACGGCTATCGCTGGATTTGCGATGCCCGAAAGCGAACATCCTTCGCTTTCGGGCATCGATCTTTCGCAGCTCTCGGAAGAGGAGCTGATTGACGCCATAGCGTCGGCTCACGAAGAGAAGCTCGCGCTGGAATCCGATGACGGAAGCGGTGCGGAAAGCCCCTCCGAAAACGAGGCTGAGGCGGAAGAAGATATCGACCCCTTCCCCCGTGAGGAAGTTGTGGCTTTGGAGTCGTGGTGCACCGCCCCGCATGGTTCAGGCTGCACGCGATGCCAGGCGGTATGCCCCACCGGTGCGCTTTCCCTCGAAAACGGCACGCCCCACATCAACACAGACCTTTGCACCCGTTGCGGTATGTGCGCAGGCATCTGCGACGCCTTCGCCTTCACCCGCATCACGCTCGAAGATCTCTTTGCCCGCGCGGAACGCGAAGCAAAAGAAGAAGGCGCAGTGTGCTTCACCTGCAACGACCACTTGTTTGAAGGGGTTGCACCACGCAGCAACGTTATTGCGCTTCCCTGCCTAGCCGCTGTTCCCCCCGAGTTTTGGGCAGCGCTTTTGGCGGACAATATTCCCGTACAGCTGTACCTGGACGAATCGTATTGCGAAAGCTGCGCTGCGGCAGGTCCCATGGGTCCTGCGCTTTACGCCCATGCGCTCGACCAGGCGCAAGACTGGACTGGCAAAGCCATCGAACGCGTAACCGAACTTCCCGAACGCGAATATCTTCTTGCTGCCTGGGCAAACGTCGATGCCACCGACCGACGGGGCATGCTGGCAAAAATCGCAAAAGAAAGCTTTGATGTTGCCGACGGATCGCATCGAAAACGCATCGATGGCACCGTCGCCGATTTCTATGAGCAACAGGAACGCCTGCGCGCACAAGGCCGCATCAGCGCTGAAACGCTCATAGGCACCCCCCTTGCCCCCGCCAAACGCCCCTCGCCCCGCTTGGCACTAATGGTGAAAGCCGCGCAAGCCATGCCCGAACGATCTGCAAGTATAGAACGCTATACTTCCGTCACTGACGCACAACAGTGCAATGGATGCCAAGCCTGCATCGAAGCATGCCCCACAGGTGCTCGCTCCTTCAACGAAGAAACAGGTTTGCCCCATGTCAACGCATCGCTTTGCACCGCATGCGGTTGCTGCATAGGCACCTGCCCGGTCGAAGCATGCGATTTTCTTTCAATCACGGCAAAGGCATACTGCGAATAAGGCAACGCCTCCGTAACTGTTTGCGCTCTCTTGCCTAGAGCGGCATACCATTCAGCATGTGTAAACAGCACCACCAGAAAGGTTGGCCATGCCCAGCGCACCCGATCCAAACTACTGGGGCAACCCACCTCAAACGCCCCGTTCCAGCAATATTCCCCAGCAGCCAGCGCACCATGAATCGCCCGAACCACCCATGGGGACGCAGTCTGCTATGCCGATGCAAAACGGCGCAGCGCCCCAACAAGCACCGTTCGTCCCCACCAATGGCAACGGAGCCACACAGACAGGCGCCAACTTCCAGCAGGCTCCCCAAGGGGGCTTCATCCCTCCTGCTCCCGCTGCCCCACCGGCACCGATTCGCCCCGAAAAGAAGAAAACGGGCATTATCGTTGCGATTGCAATTATCGCCGCTTTGCTCGTCGGGATGGGCGGCTGCGCAGCATGCGCTGCTGTGCTGTCGACAACGCTTGACGACGCAGACGATGCCTGGCACGCACATAACGACTTCGGTCAGGAATACCAGAACTACAGCACGCCCATAAGCGAGCAGGAATTCCTGAATAGGGAGACCCGAACAGACTTCGGTCTTGTAGGCAGCACTGCCCTCGACAGCGCTGAGCTCGATGCTGTCCAATCGAGCTACTTCGGCAATGCCAGCAAAGCCCCCGACGCAAATGGCAATTATGCCGCAGGGGTATATCGCGTAGGCACTGATATACCCGCCGGAAACTATTGGTTTACCGGCAACAAATCCAGCCTTTCCACCTTCTATATCCTTCAGCCAACTTCTGCGGGAGCTACCACCTACGACACCGTGCACATCAATAGCTATTACGGCCACAATCTCATGGACTTGCGCGAAGGCGAAGTGTTCATCCTCGACAACGAGGGCACCATGCTCCCTCTCGATCAAGTGACTGAATCGTTCACACCGCCTTACGGCAGCGGCGTATACCGCGTTGGCATCGATATCCCCGAGGGTACCTACCAACTTGTGGTGGGAGATGGCGCTGACGATTACAGCTCATGCACCGTAATGGCTGATCTGGATTTCGACGAGGATTCAAGCTACCTGTACCGGAATTATTTCATAAAGGGAGATAAACCTGATACCATCACGCTAGAAGCCGGCACCTTCGTCGAGCTTTACAACATGCAGATGAAGCCCACAGGATTGGCGTAGTCCACACAAGGCTTTACCGCACTCTCTAAAAGCAAAATAGGATGAGGCACCGTAAACCTCATCCCATTTTTTGTTGGCTCCTATCGCCTTGATCCTCGACGCCCCACATAGTTGGTAACACCCAGACTCTGCGCGCGCGTACTACGAGAAGTCGATCGACGCGAAGTAGAACCTGCCGTCGAAGAACCCTTGCGCGAAGAGCGTGCAGAATGGCTCGAGGCCGTCGAAGCAGAACTGCTGCGCGGAGTTTCACCGCGTCCCGATGCTGGACGTTCCCCGCTTTCCTTCCCCTCTTCCACCAATTTCTGCAGATAGGCAAGCACGTTTGTCAGCATGCCCGCATCGCCCGCCTCCTCTTCTTTGCCATAGCCGGGGACCACGACACGCAGAGGAACTGCCATCTTTTTCTTATCAGCCAAGTAGCGACCTGCCTTGCGGCGCAAGCTCGAAGCCTGCGATTTCGTCAGCGTGAACGGCTCCACGGTAAGCTTACCCGCCGAAACGGAAATAAGCTTGATGCCGTGCTCGTTGGCAAACGCCTTAAGGCGCGCTTTCTCGAACTGATTGATGGAAGCCTGGGGCATCTCAGGATGCTTTGCCAGCAATTCTTCGTAGATATCATTTACCGCATCGATGGTATCGGCGCTGGCAATCTTTCGGTAGTACAGCACGCGCTCATCAGCATCGGGCAGGTATTCCTCGGGGAAATACGTGTGGTCGGGCACGTTCACCACAATATCCGACAGGGCAGGCGGCAAGAACTCCTTAGCCGACGAATTGCCCTCGCGCGCATTGTTCACCGCCGTGGACAGCATCTGGGCAAACAGATCGAAGCCTACCGCCGACATATTGCCGCTCTGCTCGGCGCCCAACAGGCTACCAGCCCCGCGGATTTCCAGGTCGCGCATAGCCACGCGCATACCGCTTCCCAGATCGGTATGTTCACCGAGCGCAGTAAGACGTGCCACCGCTTCTTCAGTGAGAGGGATATTGTCAGGGAACAAGAAATACGCATACGCTTGGGTGGAAGAACGCCCAACACGGCCTTTCAACTGGTACATCTGGGCTAGCCCCAAACGTTGAGAATCTTCGATAATGAGCGTGTTGGTATGAGGATTGTCGATGCCCGATTCGATGATGGTGGTTGCCACCAATACATCAAGCTCGCCAGCCGCGAAGTTCTCCATAACGTCTTCCAGCTGTTCTTTGGTCATCTTGCCATGAGCAACGCCAACACGCGCCTCACCCGCAGCAGCTTGCACGCGCTTCACCGCTTCGTCGATGGAGCGAACGCGATTGCTTACGTAGTAGATTTGCCCGCCGCGGGCCATCTCTCGGCGTATAGCATCGCTCACCACGTCGGGATCCCACTCGCCAACATGCACTTCCACGGGACGCCTGTCATCGGGCGGGGTCAGGATCAAGCTCATATCGCGCACGCCCGAAAGACCCATCTGCATAGTGCGCGGAATAGGAGTCGCGGAAAGCGTGAGAACGTCGATCGATTCGCGCATGTTCTTCAGCTGCTCTTTATGGGCAACACCAAAACGCTGTTCCTCGTCAATAATGACGAGACCCAGATCGTGCGGATTGACATCACGCGAAAGGAGGCGATGCGTCCCGACCAGAACCGAAACCGTTCCCTCTGAAAAATCAGCCAGAGCCTGCTTCTGCTGAGCTGGGGTACGGAAACGCGAAAGCACTTCGACTTTTATGCCAAAGGGCTCGAACCGATCCTTGAACGTAGAGTAGTGCTGCTGGGCCAAAATGGTGGTCGGGCACAGCACCATAACCTGCTTGTTGTCCTGCGTTGCTTTAAAAGCAGCGCGCAACGCCACCTCGGTTTTGCCGAAACCAACATCGCCACAGACCAGACGGTCCATGGGGCGTGGAGATTGCATATCAGCCTTGATATCGGCAATAGCGGCCAGCTGATCAGGCGTTTCTTGATAGGGGAAGCTTTCCTCCATCTCATGCTGCCAAGGAGTATCTTCCTTATAACGATACCCTTGGGTCGATGCGCGGCGCGTGTACACATCAACCAAGTCGAACGCCAGCTGCTTGGTAGCCTTGCGCGCCTTGGCCATGGCGCGACTCCAGTCAGACGTGTTCAGGCGCGTCAAACGAGGCGACGATCCTTCCGGCCCTACATAGCGGGTAACACGATCCAGCTGTTCTACCGGAACATACAGTTTATCGCCCTCGGCGTATTCCAAAAGCAGATAGTCTCGCTCAGACCCACCCACATCTTGGCGCACGATATCACGAAAGAAAGCAACACCATGAGCCGCATGCACTACGTAGTCGCCCGGCTTGAAAGGGAACGTGATCTCCGTCACATCGATACGGCTCCGTTTGCGCGTTGCCATGGCACCTTGCGTGTCCGAAAGGGAGACAAGCGCCATCTTTGCCGCAGGAAAGATCATGCCAAGAGGAATATCCACATCGACGATGTTGACCTGACCACGCTTGAGCTTAGGCGATGCATCCCCTACCACATCAAGAACCTCATTGATAGGAATTCCCAGATCAACCAAGGAAAGCTTCATTTCTTGACGAGCGCGGAAATGAGGTACGGAAAAGACCACCGTAAAGCCCATTTCAGCCAAAGAGCGCAATCGACCAAAGAGTTTCTCCGGATCACCAGCCACATCGACGCGCTTCACTACCAGCTCGCTATCGAGTTGCACGCCCACGCGCATGATAGAAACATAGGTTGCACGCGGGTTTGCGCCGAAATCAAGTTCGTTGGGACCCATGTACAGATCCGATACGGGGATCGAAGTGCCTACGCAGCGTTTTGAAAGCTCGTCATAAGCATGCAAAGCATCATCGACCAGCGAACGCGGCTCAATAAGCACCGTAAGGGCATCTGCAGGCAGATAATCACCCACAGCCGCTGTTTTTTCCAGCAGGTATGCCGTCATCAGGTCGGGCAGCTCACGAGAGTCGTCTTCAAGACGCTCCAACAATTCACGCTGTGCGGCGTTTGTTTCCGCACTTTTCGAAATGGCACGCTTAGCGCGAAGCAGCGCCGCATCCGTCTGAGCGAACTCGCGCACAGGGAAGATATCAACCTGCTCCAATGAGGAAATGGTCTGCCCTGTTGAAGGGAGGAAACGGCGAATCTCGTCCAACTCATCACCAAAGAAATCGAGACGCACAGGATACGCAAGATTTCCGGGATACACATCGATAGCACCACCTTGAACGCTAAAGGTGCCAGGGCCATCAAGTTTTCCGCTGTTTTCGTAGCCCATAGACACCAGGCAACGTTCCAAATCCTCGAAACAGGCAATGCCACGCTGGGGGTTCTCAGAAAGATCGGACCCTGCCACCAGGGCAAGAGGGCGCGCCACTTCTTCTTTAGCAGGGGCGATGCGACGCAGTAAGGCTCGAGCCGAAGCAACCACCACAACAGGCTTTCCCTGTTGAAGCGACCAGAGGGCTTCGAGCCTGCGGCCATGGAGACGCGGCTGGAGCGGAGCATCGAGCGAGAACGGGTTGCCCTCGTAATCGGGCAAACGCAAAACACGCTCCTCGCCCACGAAGGCGCCCACCGTACGTGCAAAAGTATCGGCGGCTTCTTCCCCTGCCGTCACCACAAGCGTAGCCCTGGGATCTGCCGCAAAACGCGCCGCAACCAAAAACGGACGAGCGGAAGAAGCCACGCCCACCGTAGCATCCTGCCCCGAATCGAGCTTCGCCCAAGCATCCTCGAGCGCACCCGACTTGGCAAGTGACGCAGACAGCATATCTATCAACATGTCCGTTCCTTTCGGTAAGTGCCGCCCCTACCGCCAGCAAACCAAGGGCAGGGGTCCGGGTCCACCACGTCAGTAAAAATGGCAGACGTTAAGGCATCCTTCGGCAGCGCCTGTTGACATATAGCGTCAAGGGGGCTGGGGGCAATCGACCCTGCTGCAGGACACCACAACCTCAACAAGCCCGAAAGCAAGGACTTCGGGCGTTTCTCTCGTTTATTCTAATATTCGCATGAGGTAATTCACGCCAAGAATCGGCGTTACCATAAGGCATGCGTAACCAACCGCAGTCACCGAAGGGAAATGCCATGGCACGCGAAAAGAAAGCCGACAAGCTCGCCCGCGCCCTAGCTGTTGCCGAGCGCATGAACAGCCATTACGGAGAGGCAGCCTGTGCGCTTCACTACACCACGCCTTTCACGCTTACCATTGCTGTTCTGCTCTCCGCACAAACCACCGATGCAGGGGTAAACAAGGTTACACCCGAGCTCTTTGCAAAATACGGAACGCCCCAGGCCATGGCACAAGCCGACCCCGAAGACATCGCACGGATCATCCGATCGATTGGGTTTTATCGCACCAAAGCAAAAAACTGCATCGCCTGTGCACAGATGATCATGTCTGATTTCGGCGGCGAGATCCCCCGCGACATCGACCAGATGCAAAAGCTTCCCGGAGTAGGGCGCAAAACCGCAAATGTGGTACTCAATGAGGCCTTCGGCATTGTCGAAGGCATTGCCGTTGACACTCATGTATTTCGTATCGCCCACAAACTGAAGTTCGCTGGCCCCTCCGCCGATACTCCCGCAAAAACAGAGAACGCCCTTCTTTCGCTGTACCCGCGCGAATACTGGGGGCCCATCAATCACCAATGGGTGCTGTTTGGGCGCGAGACCTGCATAGCCCGTCGACCCAAATGCGCTGATTGCTTCATTCGAGACCTCTGCCCCAGCTGCCCCAAAGAACTCGCAGGAAATCTAGAAGACCTCCAGGATTAGCCAAACAGATCGAAAAGGCAGCATCCGATACCGAAAATAGCGCCATCATCCGTAAATTCCCTGTGCTGTTTGAGTAAAATCAACAAGCGTTTGTTATCCTCAAATAATCATGGGAAGACAGCACTTTAACAAAGGGCTGACATCGAAAGCAAGGAATAACAATGAACCTCTCTCATTTGAGATATTTCATTAGCTTGGCAGATTCGAAGCACTTCGCAAACACGGCAAAGTCACTGTCTATTGCGCGCTCAACGCTTTCTCTTGCAATCTCAAATCTCGAGCAGGACCTGGGCGCTCCCTTGTTTACCAAAAACGGAAGCACATTCCTCCTTACCCCTTATGGCAAGGAGTTCTATCGCTACGCTTCTCTTGCGCTGAAGAACATCGAAACGGGACGCCAACGCGTTCGGGTTATGGTTAACAGCAAGGTTGAAACGCTTCGTATCGGTGTGCCGTTCTCCATCCAGAACGAAGACTGGTCCCGTATGATGCGCGCTTTCCGTGCCCATCTCGACGAAAACACGTCGGTAAAAGTTTTGCAGGGTTTCAGCGCTGGGCTTTTGCGCGATCTGGCCGCAGGCACGCTCGACGTCACGTTTGCCACAAAACTCGAAGACGCACCCGAAGGCTTGAACTACATCCCCTTCTGGTCGCAGGAGCTAGTCCTTGCGGTAAACGAAAGCAACCCCTTGGCGAATCGCAAATCCATCAAGCTTGAGGAGCTGGAAGGCACGAAGGTGCTTTCCTATGCCGTCGACTGCCCTCCCCATGATCTGGTTATGGAACATACCAAGCATTTTGACATTCAGGTTGAAGAGCGCTTCCGCGAGGAAATTACTGCGTGCTCCATCGTTTCCGCCAGCGATGAAGCCATGGCGCTTGTAGACTACTCGTTCTTAATGAAGGCTTTCGGCGATGTAGTCTGCATTCCCATCGACGATCTACCGCGAGACTTCCACAAGATTTACCTGATCCACCGCGCCGACGACGAACTCACTGATGCCCAGCGCGATTTCATCAACTACGCTTGCAATCATCGCGTTTTGCCAGCCTGGTTACCCCGTGAAAACGAAGACGAAACCCAATTCCAAATCAGATATAAGTAGCGTCGCGCCAAGCACCGCAACAAAAACGAGATGGCCCAGCAGCAGCCGCTGTTGGGCCATCTCGACTTATAGGGCAAGCGCATCCAAGTCTTCGCCCGAAGACGCACGCTATTCATCCGAAGGAGCCTCTGGGCGGCAAAGGAATGCCGATACAGCCCTGGGGCGGCAGTGCCGAATACACCTACGACAGCAACTCTGGCAGCGGAACACCGTCTTTGCGTTCGATGCTACAACCCTGACGCACCAGCTCGGCTATAACCGACTCAGCCAAAAACGGCAGCCTATCTGCAACAGGCTGCGTGAGACCCTCCATAAACTCCGCAGGCTCCAGGTTCAAAACCTGCATGCCGTAGCACATGCCTTCGCTGGTGTATCCAAGCAATGCTGCCGCATCAAACAGATCGGCGAGCTTCGTATCGTGCAGGGAAGTGCGGGCGCCGCAGGTTCGCGCAATATCGTGCGGCCGATAGCGAAATACCGTACCGGGCTCCGAGCCTGATTCATCAACGGCATCAACCGTGATCATGAAGTCGTATTCATTGACTTTGGAAATCATGTCCAAAGTCATACAGCCAACATCGAACATATCGACATTATCCGGAATAAGATATTCTTCCCGGATAAGATCGTAAGCAGCGGGTCCAACACCGTCATCAAGCATCAAACGATTACCCACAAAGAATACTGCGATGCGTTTCATTTATGCACCAACCGTCGGACGAATGACCAAGTTGTAATATGTTGCCGCAGCGATCATTATCACCGCAACCAAAACCATGGCAACGGCCCACTTCTTCTGGCTTTTCACATACTGTTCCTTGGTTTTTCCCATGGATAGAGCACGCTGACACGCATAGCCCTGACCGGCACGGGCAAATACGATGGTCACGAACGCAAGAGCCAATGCCGCAATGATGCTCAAGCCCACCGTGAGAGGACGAGGATCGAGGTAGACGCTGTAGAAAAGGTTGTCAGCCAAAAGCCATGCTGGGTAATACAGGATTGCCAGCCAAATACCGTTGGCAGCGCCCCAAATAGGAGGCATGAAAAGAGCTCCTATGTTGATGGGAGGCAAGCCTTCCATAATCTGTTCCTGGCTAAGCTGACGGGGACTTTTTTCCTGCTTCGACACGAGTATCTCGCTTTCACTGACGTTATTCCGCTGAAGAGTATAGAGGAAAGCGCTTTAGCGCTCTCCTCTATTCGGCAAACTGCGAATTATACAATTCTGCATAGGCGCCGCCCTTGGCCAGCAGTTCATCGTGAGTTCCCTGCTCTACGATATCGCCCTCCTGGAGAACCAGAATCAGGTCGGCGTTACGGATGGTAGAAAGGCGATGGGCAATGACAAACGAGGTGCGCCCCTCCATCAAATTATCCATGGCCATCTGAATTCGTTCTTCGGTGCGCGTATCCACCGAACTGGTTGCCTCATCCAGAATCAGCATGCGCCTGTCAGCCAAAATGGCACGGGCAATGGTCAAAAGCTGACGTTGCCCCTGACTGATATTGCTTGCATCTTCATTAATCTCCATATCGTAGCCACCAGGCAGGGTACGGATGAAATGATCGGCAAATGCCGCCTTAGCTGCCGCTTCAACCTCTTCATCAGTCGCATCAAGACGACCGTACCGTATATTTTCCCGGATCGTTCCTTTGAACAGCCAGGTATCCTGCAGAACCATGCCGAATAGCGAGCGCAAATCGTTGCGATCAAACTCGCGCACATCATGGCCGCCTACGCGAATCGAGCCGCTTTCGACATCATAGAAACGCATCAGCAGTTTGACGATGGTTGTTTTGCCGGCGCCAGTCGGTCCAACCAATGCAACAGTTTGCCCGCGTTCAACCGTAGCTGAAAAGTCCTTGATGATGGGCTTATCGGCTTCGTAACCAAAATGCACATGGTCGAACTCCACACCGCCCGAAATCTCTGAAGTCTTCGCCGTCACCGCAGTCTTCGGCTCTTCCTCAGCTTCAAGGAACGCAAACACGCGCTCGGCCGAAGCGGCCATTTGCTGCAGCACATTGGACACCTGAGCGAGTTGGGTAATAGGCTGCGTGAAGTTTTTCACATACTGGATAAAAGCTTGAATGTCGCCAACGGTAATACGTCCGCCAATGGCAAACAACGCACCCGCAATGGCAACGGCAACGTAGCCCAGGTTGCTCACAAAGTTCATCACAGGCATCATCAAGCCCGAAAGGAACTGCGACTTCCACGCCGATTCATACAATTCTGCGTTCGTTTTCTTGAACTGAGCCAGCACATCGCCCTCTTTGTTGAAGGCGCGCACCACGGCCTGCCCGGAAAATGCCTCTTCAACCTGCCCGTTGATGGCTCCCAGACGGTTTTGCTGCATTCGGAAGTACTTCTGGCTTCGACCAACCACCACTTTCACCAAGATAGCCGAAAGGGGAACCACCAGCAGGGCAATGAGCGTCATGGGCACGTTGATGGAAAGCATCATAACCAGCACGCCTATTACGGTAGCAATGGAGGTGATCAGCTGTGTTACACCCTGGTTGAGGCTCTGCCCCAGCGTATCGATGTCATTGGTGATGCGCGAAAGCACGTCGCCGGTGCTGGTACGCTCAAAATACCCCATAGGCAACGCATCGATCTTCTGGGCAATATGCTGTCGCAAAAGGTAGCAGGCTTTCTGCGTGACATGGGTCATCAACCAGCCTTGAACAAACGAGCACAGGGCAGAAAAACCATAGAGCGCAAGGGTCGTGAGCAGGATAGTGCCCACAACGTCAAAGCGAATGCCACCTGTGCCAGCGATTTTCGCCGTAACACCCTCAAAGAGCTCGGTGGTAGCTGTCGAGAGAACCTTCGGACCCACAATGTTGAACACGGTCGAGGCGATGGCAAACACAAACACCGCACCCAGCGCAAACTTGAACTTGCCCATGAATGCCAGCAGCTTCAGCATTGAGCCCTTGAAATCTCCCGCCTTTTCGCCAGGTATCATGCCCCCACGTCCCATCGGCCCACGACGACGAGGCTGGGTGTTGGCGCGGGCAGCAATTGGCTCGCTTTCTTGTTTTGCTTCCTCGTCGATTCTCATTGCTCATCCCCTCCTTTCAGTTCTTCCTCTGACAACTGGGATTCGGCAATCTCGCGATACGTCGGACAGGCCTTCATCAATTCCGAGTGGGTACCGCAACCAACCATCTTTCCTTCCTCAAGCACCACGATCTTGTCGGCGTTGAGAACCGTAGAAATGCGCTGTGCCACCACGATCACCGTTTTGCCTGCAGCGCTCTGCGACAAGGCATGACGCAGCTTGGCGTCGGTTGCGTAATCGAGCGCAGAAAAGCTGTCGTCAAACAGCAGCACACGGGCATCGGTTGCCAAGGCGCGCGCAATCGAAAGACGTTGGCGTTGACCACCCGAAACATTGGTGCCGCCTTGGCTGATTGCAGTTTGCATGCCTTCGGCCTTGGCATCAATGAACTCGGTTGCTTGTGCAATTTCAGCCGCAGACCGAATGCGCTTCTCATCCATTGCCTCATCGGAATACGCAATGGTCGACCCTATGGTGCCTGAGAACAGGAACGCCTTTTGAGGTACGTAGCCAAGCTCTTTTCGCAGTTCACCCTGCTTCATGTCGCGGACATCGACACCGCCTACGCGAACCGCTCCATCCGCCACGTCATAGAAGCGCTCAACAAGCTTTATGATGCTCGATTTACCTGACCCTGTAGGGCCGATGATGGCCGTAGTCTGACCTGGCTCAGCCGTGAAATCAATGTTTTCCAGAACAGGACTGCTGTCCTTGTCGTAGGCAAAGGTGACATGATCGAACTGGACAGTAAGACCTTCCGCGCCCGAATCGAGCTCGCACGCTTTCGACTGAACGGGGTCTGCAATGGAGCTTTCCGTTTCCAGAACCTCGTTAACTCGACGGGCGGCAACGTCGGCGCGCGGCAACATGATCGCAATCATGCCGATCATCAAGAACGACATGACGATGACCATGGAATAAGTGATGAAGGCGATCATGTCGCCGGTCTGAATCGTGCCCGCATCAATGTAGGTTCCGCCCACCCACACGATAAGAACCGAAACAGCATTCATAACCAGCATCATCGTGGGCATCATGAATGCCATGGTCCGATTCGTGAACAGCTGCGTACGATACAGCGCCGTGCTTGCCTTGTCGAAGCGCTCTTCCTCATACTGCTGCCGGTCAAATGCGCGGATAACGGATAAGCCAGTTAGCATCTCGCGCGAAACCAAGTTCACGCGGTCGATCAATTTCTGCATCATCTTGAACTTCGGCATGGCAACGGCCATAAGAATGCCGATGATAATGGCGATTACCACTACCGCAAGCACAATGATCCAACTCATCGAAACGTTCGTCTGCGAAACCATGACGATACCGCCAATGGCAAGAATCGGCGAATACAACACCATACGCAGAAGCATCACCGTCACCATCTGGATTTGCTGGATATCGTTAGTGCCGCGCGTGATGAGGGAAGCCGCGGAAAATGATTGGACCTCGGCATCCGAGAAGGAAATAACTTTCTCGAAAAGACGCTCACGCAAGCCTCGAGCGGTTTTTGCCGCCGTTCGCGATGCAATGAAGCCAACCGCGATCGAAGCAACCATCATCAATGCCGCAACCCCAAGCATCTGAGCTCCCAGCCGTACCAGGTAGTTCATCTGCATGGCTCCCATATCAATGCCAAGCTGCTCATATTCGGCTTTGGTTGCCATTATTGCCTGCTGCTGGATAAGGGATTCATCGATGGACCCGAATGCCTTTTGAGCCTGGGTCATCGCTTCTTCAACCTGGTCCTTGCTAATGGCTCCCGCCTGATATGCGGCATACAGCTGGGGCAAATCGAAATCCCCCGAGACATCGGAAACCCCATCGAATGCTGGCGAGCCTTCTCCTTGCTGGCCCCCCAAGGACTCTGCCAACTGATCGGAAAAATGAACCACCACAAGGGGAAGGGCGATGGCGGAATCAAGCTCTTTGCGCTGCTCTGTGCCCTGCTTGGCTAGGGTAAAGTTCCCATCCGAATCCTGCTCGTACGAACTGCGCAACAGCTGCTCGTCATCGTCAGACGCCAGCATGCAGATGTAGTTGAACGTATCGGAGCTCATAACACTGGGCGAACAATCTTCAATACCACCCTGCTGAATGCCAACATCAACCAAGTCGGACGTGTAGCGAGGAAGCGACAAATCGGCAAATGCCTGCACGACAAGAAGAGCCACAATCAGAGCAACGGCAACCTTTGATTGTTTCAAGTACCCGATTATGCGCATGGAACCCCCCTCCCAGGAATACCGCACTCATGGGAAACGGGGACAAACGAATCCGATCCTTCTGCGTAATCGCAGATTTTTTCTAAGATCACTATCAGTTGATTCATGTTGTCAACGCCAACGCTTTCGACCATATCCATAAACTGCTTACTGCGTTCACGGCGAAGTTGAGCAGAAAGGGATTGGCCTTTTTCCGTGAGGCCTATGCAAACCGAGCGCGAATCGCTCTCGGCACGTGTGCGCACGATGAAGCCCTTCTGCTCAAGGCTTTTCAGGAACTGGGATACCGCACTGGGGGAAACGCGCAGATGACGTGCGATGTCGGAAGGCTTGACGCTGCACCGCTTTTCATCGGCACAAAACAGAAGCACAAGGGCGTGAACCTCCATCGGAGTAAGCCCATCCATGCTTGGAGATAACGCAGGGCGCAAACGCTTAAGCCGATGGGTCAATGCGATAATCTCGTTCTCCAACGATTCGGGAGAACGGTCGCGGGCAGTTTCGTTCATAGATGAAGCTCCTTAACCATTTAATGGCTTAATAGTTTAGGTGCTTAATCAATTTCTCGAAAAAGAAAACGCCGGACACATGCGACAAACATAAATCCGGCGTTAGGTTATTGCTTGGTGCGTCAAAACCGTGCAGGTTGGCGAAACAGCAGGCTTCAGCCCGAATGGATAGAGGCCTCAGGACGGCGCAATGGGAGGATGCCCCAGCAGCAACCCAACAGATTTCTGCTCCGACGATTAAAGGGCAGCCTTGATACCCGCCATCAACTCAGAATACTCTTCGAATGCGGGTATGGTGGGGTTGTCGGCTTTAATAGAATCGGTGCTCTTGAACAGGAAGCCCGCCTTGCTGGCTTTGATCATGCCCAGATCGTTAAAGCTATCGCCTGCGGCAATGGTTTCCAACCCTGCCTGATGCAATGCCTTGACAGTGGTGAGCTTCGATTGTTCACAGCGCATCTTGAAGCCTGTAACCGTGCCGTCTTCTGCAACCTCAAGTTCATTGCAGAACAGCGTAGGCCAGCCGAGCTTCTTCATAAGGGGCTGAGCAAACTGGGTGAACGTGTCAGAGATGATGATTACCTGGGTAAGCTCGCGCAGCTCATCCAAGAATTCCTTTGCACCAGGCATGGGGTCGATGGTGGCAATGACATCCTGGATCTCCTTCAACCCCAAGCCATGTTCCTTGAGGATGTCGAGCCGATAGTTCATGAGCTTGTCATAGTCAGGTTCGTCGCGCGTGGTTTTCTTCAATTCGGGAATGTTGGTTGCCTCGGCAAAGGCAATCCAAATCTCAGGAACCAAAACGCCCTCAAGATCCAAGCACACTACGTTCATCGCAACCTCTTTCCATGCGCAGGTGTTTTCTTTTCGTTTGCAGAATACCCGAAACACCCACGCTCGCAACGCACACTTTTGCATACGGCCAAAGCAGTACCGCCTTTACCGCCCTTTTATAGCGATACCGCTAACTCGTAGGCTTCACGTAAAGCATCGATGGCACGACGGGCTTTTACAGCATCGCCAACCACGTGAACCGAAATGCCGCGCTGCACCAATGCTTCCGAAAGACGATCATCGGCAACGTATCCCAGAGCAAGCACTACCGAATCAAACCCGCGCAGTTCATGCAATTGGCCGTTTAGCGCATTCTCGTATTCCACACCATCGGCGTAGAAGCGGCAAATCTTGGCATTTGGCACCTGGCACACACCATGCTCAGCAAAGCTGCGCATCAAAACGCTACGGTGCTCCGCCACCATATCGGCCGCCAGATTATCACGGTATTCGGCCACGGTAACGCTATGCCCCAATTCGGCAAGTAAATCGGCAATCTCGCAACCGACCATCCCTCCACCGGCAACCAACACGTTCTTCCCTGGATAGGCTTTTCCTGCCAAGACATCTCCCCCTCGCAGGATCGCAGGACAGTCGATGCCTTCAATGGGAAGCAGCAAAGCTCGGGCACCCGTAGCCACCACCACCTCATCGGGCCGCAGAGCAGCAATATCGTCAGGCAGCGCTTTTACGCCAAGACGCACCTCGACGCCCGCTTTTTGCGCGCGCACCACCCACGAACGAACCATATCTGCAATAAGGCCTTTGCCGGGTGGAAACGATGCCAGACGCATGTTCCCGCCCAACGTGGGCGCCTCTTCAAGCAGAATCACGTCATGTCCGCGCTCGGAACTGATGGCGGCCGCTGCCAGCCCCGCAACACCACCGCCGACCACGACAATACGCTTAACTTCAGCTGCAGCTGGCACGGTTTCACACTCATGCCCCAAACGAGGATTCACCAAACAACGTATGGGCTTACCTACATACATATTGGCAACGCACCCCTGAAGGCAAGCGATGCACGGCATTGTATCCTCTTCGCGGCCTTCGGCGTATTTGAGGGGCATCTCGGGATCTGCCAAGCTCTGGCGGCCAAATGCCACAAGATCGCACTTTCCCTGTTCGATCAAAAGCTCGGGCAAATACGGATCGGTAAAACGCCCCACGGAAATAACCGGAATGCTAATGCACTCTTTGATCTTTGCCACCAAATCAGCGTTGAATCCAGCGTGCACCGAAGTGGGAGCCCACATAAACTCATCTCGCAAATGAACCGCACGAGAAATGTGCAACGCATCAGCGCCGCATTCCTCAAGGTAACGGGCAATAACGCACGCATCGTTTACATCGATGCCGCCTGGCTCTTCGTCGGCCGCGTTGATGCGGCAGAGCACCGCCACCCTGTCCCCAACACGTCTTCGTATCTCTTCCAAGATCAAGCGGGGAAAGCGCATTCGATTCTCAAACGATCCGCCAAACTCGTCGATACGTTTATTGGTTCGCGGGGAAATAAACGAACTGACCAGGTAGCCATGGGCCATATGCACTTCCACCGCGTCAACACCCGCTCGAAGGGCGCGCTCGGCAGCATCTCCGTAGCCTTGAACCAGCTCATATACCTTCCTGGTTGGCACCTCTTCAGGCACATCGCGCCCGCATGCCGCAGGAATGGGAGATGCCGCCTGCAATGGCGCTCCTGCGTTTTTCGCATTGCCCTCCGGGCCAGCGTTTTGCAGCTGCACCGAGACCTTGGCTCCGTGCCTATGGCAGGCATCGACAACGGCACGCAGGCTGGGAATGGAATCGTCACTATAGAGGCAAGGCTTCAAGGGTCCGCCCTTCGCGCCGCGATGCACCACCGTAGCCTCGATGGTTATCAAACCGAAGCCGCCAGCCGCGCGCGCCTCATAGTAAGCACGCGACTGGTCAGACCAACTCCCATCAGAGTTGGCGAAGTTGTTTCCCATCGGGGGAACCACAAAACGGTTTGGCACTTCCATAGGGCCGATCTTGATGGGCGAATAAAGGCAGCGGTACGGCATGAGACACTCCTTCGTTTACGCTCGCTAGCACGAATCAAGAAAGCATTTGGGCAGAGACAAGGCTCCACGAAGGCAAGGCGGGACCTGTTGAGCCTTTGTAAAATCGACAGATGCATCAGGAGACATTCGCACCCAGCAACGCTTTCGTCTATCTGCGATCATAGCGGTTTGCTCGGCGAACGGCGTTCACTATACGTTTGTGATGCTTTTTTCAAAAAAACGACTCCCTTTATTCCCTAGATTTGCCCGTTTGACAGATTCACAGTGCCAGCGAAACTCGAATCCCTAGTATTGGGACGTTCTATTTTTTGCATAAGCAAGAGCAGAGTGTCCCCTATTCGAAAGAGAGAAACCTATGTTCCAAGCTGTGGTCGATCCAGTCGCAGGCAATCTTGCCCTGTCGGCCTTGGTTGCCTGCATTCCACTCGCGGCATTCTTCATTATGCTGGTGGGCGTAAAGGCAAAAGCGCACGTTTCCGCACTCGTTGCGCTGGTAGTTGCGCTGGTAGTTGCAATATTCGCCTTCGGCATGCCCGCCGACCTCGCAGCCCTTTCCGGCCTGCAGGGCGCCTGCTACGGTGCATTCCCCATCGTATTCATCATCATTATGGCCGTATGGTTCTACGAGGTTACGGTTGTTTCCGGACGCTCTGAAGACCTGAAGAGCCTGTTCGATATCGTTGGCGGCGGCGACATCCGCATCCAGGCAGTCCTCGTTGCCTTCTGCTTCGGCGGTCTGCTCGAAGCACTTGCCGGCTTCGGCGCACCTATCGCCATCACCGCAACCATGATCCTCGCCCTGGGCGTCAAGCCCTCCAAGGCAGCTCTGGCAGTTCTCATCGCGAACACCGCTCCTGTTGCCTATGGCGCAGCCGGTACCCCCATCACCACCGCAGGCAACATGGTTGCTGGCGGCGATGCCTCTGTTGCCCTCGAATCGGCACAGCACGTTGCCGCTATCGTTGGCTACCAGGCACCGCTCTTCGCTCTCTTTGTTCCTTTGCTGGTTGTCCTGATCTTGGACGGCAAGAAAGGCCTGCGCGACTGCTGGATGCACGCTCTGGTTATCGGCGCTTCCTTCGCAATCACCCAGTGGTGGTGCTCCAACCACTTCGCCTACGAGCTTACCGACGTGGTAGCTTCCCTTGTTTCTCTTGGCATCAGCGTTATCTTCCTGCACTTCGTTAAGCCCAAGAATGTCAACGACGCTCGCGAGCGCTTCGGCATGGAACCCATTGCTGAGGGCCAGGGCACCGAACTCGCTCCCGTACGCGCCTGGATGGCCCTGGTTCCCTACATCATCGTTGTAGTAGTATTCGCTATCTGCAAGCTGGGCATTCCTGCACTGCTCGCAAGCACCGACATCAAGATCCCCTTCCCCGGCCTCGCAGGCAACGTCCTGAATGCCGCAGGCAAGGATCCTGGCACCACTTACAACCTGAACCTGCTCTCTAACCCCGGCACCATGCTCCTTATCGCTGGCTTGATCACCACCATCGTATACGGCATCTTCAACGAGAAGGGCAAGTATCGCATCACCCTGGGCATGTCCGGCAAACAGCTCTGTCAGACCTTCTGGGCAATGCGCTTCTCTTCCTTGACCATCGTTATGGTTCTGGGTCTGGCTTACGTCATGAATTTCTCGGGCATGACCATTTCCATCGGTCAGTTCCTTGCCCACACTGGCTCCCTCTTCGCGCTGCTTTCCCCGGTGCTTGGCTGGGTTGGAACCGCGGTTACCGGCTCGGATACGTCCGCAAACGCCCTGTTCTCCAGCTTGCAGTATGAAGCTGCGCAGTCGAACGCTTCGCTTGCCCACGTTTCCCCCGATTTGTTCCTTGCCGCCAATACCATGGGTGGCGTTATCGGCAAGATGATCTCACCTCAGTCCTTGGCTATTGCCGCCGTTACCACCGGCGAGCACGAGTCGAGCCTGTTCAAGAAGGTTATCCCTTGGAGTATCGGCATGCTGGCAGTTCTCTGCGTACTGGTATTCGCAGAATCCAGCGTTCTCTCCTTTATCCTTCCGTAGCATTCGGATAAAGCTTGTTTCAAAGAAGGCTCAGTTCAATGAACTGAGCCTTCTTTTTTAATTGTCGCTTAATACTCGTTTGCGCAGCTCAGCCTGCCTGACGACAAAGTCGTACTGCAAATCGTTGCGAAGGTGGCGCCCGTGGCATCGGGCTACCGCATTGGCAACTTCATCTAGCCTTTCGACATACCTGAAATCTCGATTGGTTATATGAAGCACCCTTGATCCAGAAGATCCCAAAGAAGTTTGTCGTTGATTCCGTTTTCGCTCATCAGCACCCCCTCTACCCGTTCGGTCTCCATACCTCAACAACACACCAGCATCAGGCCAAAGCAGATCAAAGGCAGCGCTCTTTCCCGATAGAAACAGCAACACATCGCTCGAAGTGGCAAATTCATGCCGAATTTCCGGCTTCTCAAGGCCATACCCACCTAATTTCCGAGGAAAGACCATCAACATACTCAACTCTGTTTCTCTCGGCGAAGCGGAGCCGTCAAGCACATAACGAAGCGCCCATCGGGCTTTTTTGACACTCCGATTGCTGCCCTGCGATGCAACATGGGCCGTTAACCTCTCAACGGAAGTGAGCGCCTTCCTCCTGGAAAATCCGCGAGGCGTTCCTGCATAGTTGGGCTGAGACATGGGAAGCGAATACACCCCGCACAGCTCATAACCAAGCTTCACCAGCTCAATCCCGGAAAGCTGCGCAGCCATCTCCAAAAACAGCACCTCAGGTGAAACAACGCAGAGGAAAGACTCATCCATGCTTTTATGCAGACGGATTGCGTTCATTTCACCGCCGAATACATGGCAATGACCATCTTTAATATTTCTACGGTTCCTTGGCTTGGGCACAACGCAATGAAGCGGTATATGGGAAGTGCGAATCGGCAAAGCACGATAGCGCTCGACATCATTACGCGTTGGAGCCGAAAGTGAGAGGAAAGGCACCTTTTCATAACCAGAAACGGGCATCATCGAAGAGCGATACAATTCCAGCGCCGTTCTATGACTCAAAACCAAACTCATATGCTGCTCCTTTTCGCGAAAACGCTTATAAGTCAACGATATTGAGCAGATGAGAAAGAGATGAGAAAGCGATGCGAAAAGCAAACGAAAGTAATGCGAAAATAAGCTTAATGTGCAAGCTGATTTAGTGGCTCGCTCTACCGCAGCAGAACTGGAGCCCCGCCCCTCGCCTGCGGAGACGTGACCAAGAAACCGCCGATAGCGTGCGAACAGACACGTTACCTCCCTCGCTTGCGGGGATGTAATGCGCGCCCACGTCTCAGGCTTCCTGCGTTCAGGCAGCAACCACAGATGCCCTCGGGTGTTTGCTGTTCACTAGGTTCCCGCACGCGAAGGCTAGCACAGCCTGTCGGCCACAGACAGAGCATGCAAATTGAGCACACGGGCACTGCCCCTAGCACCAAAGACAAACCAAAAAGAAAGGCAACCATGGATCCTTTATTCGCCCAAGAACTCTGCGAGCTGAACAATCGCTTTTACCGCACATGGGCGAATTCATTTTCCGATACCCGCCACAACACCTGGCCAGGTTGGAATCGCTGCCTTGAGGAATCAGGGTTAGCCATTCATCTGCACTCTCTTCAGGAGCAATTCCATTTACTTGATGTCGCCTGCGGAAATCTTCGCTTCGAAAAGCATTTGGCCCACCTTGCGCCAAATGCCGCCATCAAAGTCCAGGCACTTGACGCCTGCGATGAGCTTGCTCAAAACGGCGTTCAGCTTCCCGCGAACGTTTCCGTCTCGTTCACTCACTGTGATGTCATGAAAGAGCTGCAATCAGGCACCTTAGCCGATGTGCTCCGATTCAATGCGCACGCGGATTTAAGCGTATCGTTCGGCTTTCTGCACCATATCCCCCTCCCGGAATGGCGTGCGACGTTCCTGCAGGCGTTGATAAGGGCAACTAAGCCAGGCGGTTTTGCCTTTGTTTCCCTTTGGCGTTTCCTGACCGACGAGGGGCTTGCCAGCAAGGCAAAAGTAAGCACTGCATCAGGCATTGCAGAGCTTGGATACGCCAAAGAGCAATTCGACGAAGGCGATTGCCTCTTGGGCTGGAAAAAAGAAACAGGAGCATACCGCTATTGCCATAGCTTTTCAGATGAAGAAATCGATGCCCTTGCAAGCGCCGTTACGAACGAAGGCCGTTTAAAGGCTCGCTTTCAGGCAGATGGACGCACAGGCGCCCTCAACGAATACTTGGTATTTCAAAGAACACGGTAGTTGATTCATCTCGGTTTCTTCCGCTCGGCCGATCCAACGCCACCTCGGTTGCCTTCACCTGACAAAAAGTATGCAAAATGAAAAAAGAGCCCAGCCTTACGGCTGGGCTCTTAAATTAAGCGCTTCTACCTTGCGGTATTGCTTAGTGCTGGTCCACGGAATGATCCTCGCCAACGATAACGTGACGGTTGGGATCGTAAACCAGACCACCATGCTCCTTACCGAAGAACATGAGGTTTGCGTTAGCGGTACCCTCGATGAATACGAGGTAACCATGCAGCATGGTGAAGATGATGAATACGAACATCATGAAGTAGTGGATGATGCGCATAGACATCGCACCACCAACAAAAGCGGTACCAGCTGCGAAGAAGGTCCACTCAGAGGTGGGGATCCACAGACAGAAACCTGTGTAGGCCATGATAAGGATCAGGATACCGATGGCAAAGTAGGAAATCTTCTGAGGAACACCGAGCTTTGCAGAAAGCGGATGATCCTTCTTCATGAAGAGGTAGTACTTGATCCAAGGAATAAGCTGATGCTTATTGTCGTCCTGGGGCATCCAGGTCTTGTAGTCGCGGATACGGTTACGCGTACCGCCCGTAGGAGCAGAGGTAACCAGGAATGCCAGCACATAGCGCACGATGCAGTTGACAAGCAATACAATGCCACAGAATACGTGCAGACCACGAGCAACACCCGTAAGGGCTGCCCAGAACGGGAAGTGGATCAGGAAGCCAGAAAGGATAAGAAGAACCATGCAGCTAAGGTTGATCCAGTGGGTGATACGCATCGGCAGAGGATGCGCTTCACGGTAATGAGCCAAATGTGCCATTTACTTCACCCCCCAAGGGCTGGTAACGGTTTCAAAGTGCTTACCGGTGGAAGGCTCGGTCACATGCACTGCGCAAGCGGTGCAGGGGTCGAAGCTGTGTACCGTACGCAGAGCGTTGATAGGCATATCAACGTCAGCAACGGGGGTACCGATAAGAGCCTGCTCCATCGGGCCCTGTACGCCTTCAGCGTTGCGGGGAGCGATGTTCCAGGTGGTAGGAATAATGATCTGGTAATCGGTGATCTTGCCGTTGTTAACCTTTTCGGTGTGCAGCAGTGCGCCACGAGGTGCTTCCCAAAGGCCCGTGCCTTCGCCCGTGATGGTTTCGGGAGTGCGGAAGTACTCGGAGTCGCCGCCCTTAACAGCCTCGATGAGCTCGTCAACCCATTCAACCATGCATTCGGCGATGTAAATGGGCTCGATGTTACGAGCAGCTACGCGACCAAGGGTGCTCTGCAGCTGAGGAATGGTAAGACCGAGGTCGGCGCACAGACCGTCAACAGCAGGCTTGATGAACTCGTTGCCACGCAGGTAAGCAGCCAGAACGCGGGAGAACGGACCAGCTTCCATGCACTTACCGTCGTAGGAAGGTGCCTTGGACCAGGAGTAGCGATCGTTGATATCGCCGATCTCGTGACCATTTTCCTCGCGCAGGGTACCAGCCTTGTAGTACTCAGTGAACTCAGGCTCGGTGATGCCTTCGCGGGGGTTGAGGTCGGAGTCGCCCACATACCAGGAATGACCGATGTATTCCTTGATAAGGTCAACGTCAACCTCGGAAAGATTAAGGTTCTCATCGATAACGCCAGAAGGCAGGTAGCGATCAGCCAGAGCGAAGCTCGGACGCTCGAAAACGCCCCAAGCAACATAGCGACCGCAGCCCTTACCGAAGGAAAGAGCTTCCTTGTAATAAGGAGCAATAGCCTTGGTGTCGGGAATGATAGTTGCCTTGATCCAGTCACGCAGCTCGTGAACGAGAGACCACAGATCGTCGAGCTTTTCTTCCGTGGGAACGAAAGAGGTACCGCCGGGAACGATGGTCATAACATGAGGCATCTTGCCGCCGAGAAGACCGCAAACCTCAGATGCCTTGGACTGCATGGTGAGAGCCTCGATGTAATGAGCGGTAGCGATAAGGTCGAGTTCGGCAGGAAGCTTAAACTCGGTATCGGACTGACCGTTCTTCCACCAGTTGCCGGAGAAGATGGACAGCTGGCCATTTTCTGCGAACTTGGCGAGGCGCTCCTGAAGGGCCTTCAGGTCGGACTGGCAGGAAGTGCCTGCAGCCTCTACCAGGTCATAGGCGCTGCCTACGTTTGCCTTCAGAGCGTTCAGGGGGTTTACGTAGTCCAGAGCAGCCAAGGTGTAGAACCACAGGATATGGCTGTGCAGGAACTGCGCGCCCTCGATGAGGTTACGGATGATACGGGCATTGTTGGAAATGGTGATGCCGTATGCCTTTTCAGCAGCAATGGTTGCAGCGTGGGAGTGGGATACGGGGCAAACACCGCAGATGCGCTGCACGATGTGAGCAGCATCTTCAGGCGTGCGATCCTTAACTACGAGCTCCATGCCGCGGAAGCAGCCGCCGGAAACCCAAGCATCGGAAACAACACCGTTTTCAACCTCCATCTCTACGCGGAGATGACCCTCAATACGGGTTACGGGATCGATTACGGAACGTGCCATAGGTTACTTGCCTCCCTTCAGAACTTCTTCGTCGTACTGGCCGATGGACTCGTTGGGATGCTTCTTATCCCATTCGCGGATAGGCTCGAAGTCTGCGCCACCGTCGGTGCGGCCCATCTTCTTCATGCCGAAGCCGTGGATAACGAGTGCGGCAGCCACAACGCCCGTGAGCGTCCAAGCAATTGCCTCAGGCTGAACAACCAAGCCGCCAATGCGCAGATCGCGGAAGCGTGCGCGGAAGGGGGTGTTGGTTTCAACCCAGTTCTCACCGGGGTCGTTGGGGTTGGCCGTGCAGCAACCGATGCAGGGACCACCAGATGCGACACACCAAGAACGACGATGGTTCCAACGAACAACACCGCAGTTAGCCTTGGTCTGAGGACCGCGGCAGCCCATGGGATACAGGCAGTAGCCCTTGGCTTCTTCTTCGGTGCCGAATGCGTAAACGAATTCGCCATTCTCGAAGTGACCACGACGCTCGCAGTTGTCGTGAATGGTCTGGTTGAAGATGACCTTGGGCTTGTTGTCAGCGGTGAGCTCAGGGAGCTTGCCAACAAGGATTGCGTCTACGAGAACAGCCTCGAGCCATTCAGGGTTAGCAGGGCAGCCGGGGATGTTGATAACCGGGGTATCGATACCCTGCTTCTTCAGGTACTGCTGAACGCCCAGCGCACCAGCGGAATTGGGGTTTGCACCCATCCAGCCACCGTTTACTGCGCAAGAACCAAGAGCAACAACTGCATTTGCGTTCTCTGCAGCATGGACCAAGTGGTCGGTACCGGGCTCATTGGCAACACGCAGCGCCTCGCCGTTCCAACCTTCCAGAACTGCACCTTCGTAAATGAGGATGTAGTTTCCGGCCTCGATCGTCTGTGCCTTTGCTTCTTCCATGGACCAACCTGCAGCAGCGGAAAGGGTCTCACAATAGTTGAGGGAAACCATTTCCAACACTACGGTTGCGGGATCAGGGGCATCTACCTGTGCGAACGACTCCGTACAACCAGTGCAAGAAGCGCCCTCGATCCAGATTGCGGGATACAGGCCGCCAGATTCTGCGCCGATAACGGAATCCTCGATCGCGCGAGCGACGCGAGGTGCTGCCAGCTCAGACAAGCCTGCAGCCACGGCAAGAGAGCCACAGAGCTTCATGAAGCTACGACGAGAAACACCGCGTGCCTCGAGCTTGCTCAGAAACTCCGGACTAATAGCCTCTGTTACCATGTGCACACCTCCTTAAGGGTGTCTTTGTCCTACAAAACTTCTGATGCATATTCTCGTTGATTTGTTCCCAAAAAAGACTGGTTAATTGCCGAATATCGAGTAATTCCCGCCAATGGTCAGAAAATGTTACTGCCCTATTTTCGAGTAACACATTATTTCTCCACTTTTCAGCGATTAAAAATGATTCCTTGGCCGTTTTAGGTCATTTCGACTATTTTGACCGTTCTATTCTTTAAATAATGCGAGTTTGGACTGAATTAATGCTCGGCAATCAACAATAGTTCTTCAAATAATGGACATATTTTGCTGTTCGTCCTATCCGTTTTTTGGATAGATGTTTTTCTTTAATACCCATAATTTGTTTTTTGTCCATCGGCATTTTGGCGAAAATCCCGCCTTATAGCCGCGCTGGTGCATCCCCCTTCAGAACTGGAAGTTCTCGGCAACAATGCCTTGCTTTTGCACAGACAACATGTTTGCCTACGCCTGGACTGAGGCAACGATTTCAATACCTCTCTACCGGTCGCAACGGGTAATCGAGCCCGCCATCGGTAACAACACCCCACGCAGACTGCCAGAACAGCACCACCGCCCTGTTAAGGCGACATTAAATCCAAAGGCTAGAAGCACGAGCATCACAGCGTTTTCTTAATAAAGCGTTATCATAGGCAAATTATCGTTATCCCAGAAAGGACGCTCTATGAGCAACGCAACCATCGCCTACCTCGGACCGCAAGGAACCTACTCCGACGAGGCTGCCCGTCTTTTTGCAAAGAAGATGGGCTGCGAAAACCCCGAATTCGTGGAGTGTCCTTCCTTTAACGAAGTCCATGAAGCGGTTGATCGCGGTCGTTGCGAATTCGGAGTTATGCCGATCGAAAACTCACTTGAAGGCGTGGTTACCGCCACGCTCGACACCTTGGCATTCAAGGGCGGCGTGAGCATCATGGGTTCGACCGTGCTTAACATCCACCACTGCCTCATGGTGAACCCGGAATCCTCCCTTGATGAGATAACCACTATCGCCAGCCACCCGCAAGCGTTAGCGCAATGCCGTCGCTGGCTCGATGCCCATTTCCCCTCCGTGCCGCGCTTGGCCGTTTCGTCCACCGCAGAAGGTGCGCGCAAGGCAGCTCAAGACAAAACGGTGGCGGGAATTTCCAGCAAATTTGCAGGACAGTTGTTCGACTGCACCATTGCCGAAGAAGGCATTGAAGATCATTACGGCAACCAGACGCGCTTCGTGCTCATTGCCCGCCAAGGCCACGAACCGGTACTCGAGAGCGACAACATGAAAACCACACTGGCTCTTTCGCTGAACGCCGATAAGCCTGGTTCCCTGCTGATGATCCTCTCCGAGCTGAACTACGCCAACGTAAACTTGACCATGATCCAGAGCCGTCCTACCAAACAAGGACTGGGAGACTACCTCTTCTTCATCGACATCGAAGGCACACCGGCCAATCCCGCCATCAAAACCGCACTCGATTGCCTCCGCCTGAAGCTCCGCGAAGTTAAAGTGCTTGGATCCTATCCCGCCGAGTAAACCCACCCTATCGCAATCAAAAGCGCCCGCTGCCTCCAAACGAACTGCCTCCCATTTCTCATGTCCAAGAAATGGGAGGCAGTTCAAAACGGCAGCGGGCGCTTTGCTTATAACATCAAGGGTCTTTGCTTCGAGCCCACCGCGAAGCTGACGCTACGCAATGCCCTAGCAAACCCTGATCGGCAAAGTACCGAGCGCTTTCCTCATGTTTGCGCACGCGATTGTCCGGCTCACTGCTCTAGCAAGCCTTAATCAGCAAAGTACCGAGCATTCTCCCCTTCGCCTTCCTGGGAGAAGAATCCCTCAGCAACCAAATCGTTCGCAATAGAGCGGACCAGATCCTCTTCGGGTGCTTCCCTGCCCTGTTTCTTTTCGAAGGCAGAAAGAGAGGAAACGAGCTCGCAGAAACCTGCTTCGCGTTGAGCAAGAACGAAACGAACCAGTTCCGCCCGCTTCTGTCGCCGCGACCCTTCAAATTTCGATTGCTTCGTATGGTGCTTCGACCGTCGAGAGGGGTTGGGCATCGTTGATTTCAGGTAGTTGCCATAATCGAGCAGAGCGTAATACCAACCGCGAGGGTCTGCCGTGGAGCACGTACGCCGCACCAAAGGCTCCAATTCTTTATCGGAAACCTTTTCGCGCCCCGGAAACAATTCGCGGATGAACACCGTGCGCACGTTTGTCTCCAGGTACATTGAGGGCTTCTGGTAGGCGAACGCCATGATGCCTCCCGCCGTAGCCTTTCCGATGCCAGGAAGTGCCAGCAGCTCTTCCGAAGACTCGGGGAGCAGCCCATTGAATTCACGTGAGCATATTTCCGCCGTACGCTTCAACGCCAATGCACGGCGGTTGTACCCAAGCCCTTGCCACATTTCCAAAACAAGGGACGTCTCGGCACTTGCCAATGCATCCAGGGTCGGAAACAACGCCATAAAACGCTGCCAATACTTTTCAACACGTGCAACCTGGGTTTGCTGAAGCATGATCTCGGAAACCATAACGGCATAGGGGTCGTCCACGTTGCGCCAAGGCAAATCGCGATATAGGCGTGCGCCTTCGTTCCATACTTTAGCGACAAGAGCTTGTTCTTCGGGGCTCAGCTCGTCAGAACAGGTTGATGGAATTTGGGAAACCATGTTACTCGGCAATCGGCGCATTTTCACATGAGGCAAATGCCGCCTGAATAGCAGGATGGTTTGCGCCTTGGGTAAAAAGCCCCTCCAAGGTAACGGAAGCAAAAAGATGACTTATCAACGCATTCGACGCACACCACAAGGCATTGAACGAACAGCAATCCTTATGGACGCACGGGTAATCAGCGCACGTGCAATCAGCTATGCTTATGCCGCCATTTACCCCTTCGAGAACATCAAGCACAGTGGTTTTCGAGGGGTCGCACGCCAGAGCAAGGCCGCCTTTCACGCCGCGAATGGTTTTCAGCAGGCCCGCTTTCACCAATTCGTGCTGGATGCTGCGAGCAAAAGAATAGGGAATGCTCTCCCGTTCAGCCACCTCCGCGATGGAGATATACGTGTCGCCGCTACGATAAGCGGCGCGAATGATGCGACATGCATAGTCGCAACGACGCGTAATGCTCATTAGCCGTTAGTCCTCCAGCAGATCGTCGAAATCGGAAGTACTCCGGCGCAGCTCTTCAACCGCCATATCCTCCATGTAACGATACTCCGCAGAGTCCAGTGGCTGGAAGTTCGCCAAACGCGAAACCATCGCGCCGGTCTCAACTGCGCAGAAGCGATTTTCGGCAACGCTCTTCCGATAAGCCTCCTCGACCGCCTCGCTTGCAATGGCAAGGATCTCAAAACGAGAGAGACCACGAGAGAGCTCCACCATACGAGTAGCATCCAAGCCTCGAGTAGAAGGATGCTGCGCCTGGACTTCTCGCCAAATCTCACGACGTTCACGTGCGCTGGGAAGTTCGATATCAATGATCTGATACTGAGACCCGATAAGTTCCCAGAAAAACGGATCGATATCGCTTGGCTCGGATGCGGAAATGAGAACCGTTGCTTCGGGGCTTTCAAGGGCTGTCTGGATAAGCGCCAAAGCTTCACGGGCACCACGGGACAACTGCATCTGAAGAAGGCCCTGCACGGGATTCTCGGCAAGTTGCGGATCAAAATCGGGGAGATCCCACAAATCGAAATCTTCGAGGATAACCACAGTCGGCGACTCGAAGCCAGCACGCGGCACACCAGAGATGCGCGATTTGAAATCGGCCGACGCCATTACACACAACACCGCTTGGCCCTGCGCATTTTGATCGAGGCGCATACGTATTGCGGGCATATTCAATTCGCCAGCGGTAGCAACCATAAAGTAGTTGGAATCTTCGCGAGCGGGGCAGCGGAACAACAAGGTGCCCAGTCGGGGAATGCCAGGCAAGCCATGGCGAGCATTGAGCATGGCGACAAAGCGCGCAAACTCAGGGTCGCGTGAACGACCAACGCCCAGCTCTCCCATAGTTGCGATAGCATTGCCAAATCCAACCAGCGATCGATAGTCGAAGCGCTGCTCGGGCACCGCGGGCTCAGCTTTCGCATCTGAGGTCTGGCCGAAGATGAGCGAGGTGAGGTCTTTCACGGCCTGCTCACGATTGGCGTCCGTCGAAGACTGGTTGGCATCCGCCGAACCTGAAACATTCTGCGCAGAACCCGCAGCAGCCTGAGGAGCTTCAGCAGGAGCCGAAGCCGGCGCCGCAGCAGGAGTGCTTTCCTCAAAGCGGCACAGCATATCGGGCGCAGCATCCATAAGATCCTGATTTACCATGTCGGCCATGCCTTCAATGGCGTCACGATCGAAGCCGTATTCTTCGAGCTTGTCGAAAGCCAAACGCTGAAGTTCATCGGCATGTCGGGAAACTTCATTGCTGTCCCAATAAGGCTCGAGTTTTTCAAAGATATATTCAGCAAGGGAACGTTGCTTGGTTTTGATAGCCAAATCCCATGCCTTGCTCATGCCTTCAAGCACTTCTTCGCCCGGCATGATGCTTTCGCGCAATGCGCGCTCGTAAGCAGCAAGATATAGATGGATACCGAGAACGCTATCCCCTTCCGCAACCGCGGAAGCGGCACGCTTAAGGTATGCCTGAGAAGAATTGGAGCGACTGTCCTGGAAGGGAACTTGGCCACTTGCGGTATCTTCACTCATCCTGGTGCACCTCCTTGGCAGGTAACAATAGTTGCAAACGTGCTCAGCCGGCCAAGGGGAGCACGCTGATATGTGAGTTCGTTAATCGCACTTAATTGTATGCCGCCCCCATGCAGGCGGCTCAAACAAACCCATTATCCGTCAAATTCCCATAGGGTGAACGGCGGACCAGACTCTGTTACAAAGCGTTAAGCCAACGTTGCCGCAGTCGCAATACTCGATGAAACTGCAAAAAACGACGCACGGGGCACTTATACAATTTGGCAAAAGTGAGAAGGCCTAACGCCAGTTCAAAATGGGCCAGTTCCGATTGTGCGCAGTGCGACGCAGGGGTCTATCGGGAGTAACCGCAAAAGGGTGCTCGGCTGCGGCGAGCAGGGTTCGATCGGAATGATGGTCACCATAAGCATGGGTTAGGACCCAGTTCCCTTCCCCGAATCGGGCATTGGCCTCACGAGTAAGAACCTCGAGCTTCTGGCTTCCCTCCACCGGCAAGCCTTCCACTTCACGCGTATAGCGGCCATCGGAATCGGTTTTCATTCGGGTGGAAAACGCCTGTGTATAGCCATGTTTCGTCATTGCCTGCTGGATAAGGGGCTCAAACGTTGCCGTTACCGCCCACACCTCACGACCCGCAGCGCGATGTTCCTCAATCACTTCGTTAGCCTGAACGCGGAAGATTTTTTCCAGGTGGCTATCGTAAAAGTCACGCAGGTATTCGTCGACTTCTTCCTTCTTCTTGCCCTCAAAGGCAGAGAACACTGCACCGCGAACCCAGCTTTCATTCTGCGGCAGACGGAGCTTGTAGGCAGCACCCCAGCAAAGAATGCGCAAAAGGGTGCCCTTTCCCAAGAGACCTTTTCGAACCAGATGGCTCACCAAGATGACTGGAGAATTGCCCGATATGCAGGTACCGTCGAAGTCGAACGCAGCAATTTCTACTGGCTTCGTCTGACGAGAATCGCCCATCGCGTTTCCACCCTCCTGGTATCGATTGCAACATTTGCCGTACGCAACTTAAAGTCGAACTTGCTTACTATACACCATGCAAGAAATGATAAGAAACATGCCAACGTGGGGATTGGACTTAACTAGAGACATGTTCTTTAGCCGGTCGAATACCAGCAGCCAGAAAGCAAAAAAGGCTTGCCTTGCGGCAAGCCTTACATGCAAAGTGGCGGGATGTACGGGACTCGAACCCGCGACCTCCGACGTGACAGGCCGGCGCTCTAACCAACTGAGCTAACACCCCATGTCTTAAGCGACTTGCGATAGTTTACTAGCAATCAAAACTGAGCACAAGACCCTATTTGAAATTATTTTAGACACATCCAATTGATCGCCTCAAAGTCGCAAACACTTTGCCGCTGACTCAGAAATCCTGCCCATAGCTCGCAACAAACGCAACTGTCGTAAAACGCAACGACAATGCCGAGTTGCCGTTTTCCTTTATCCCTTTTTCACGGGATTTTCCCTGCTGCCGTCGCTTCGCGTGATTCGCTCCACCAGCGTCGCAACCCCGCACTTTTCCATAGATCCGCCCCGTTGCCGTCACTGGCCTCGCACGTTTTTCGCCGAATCTGTCCCGTTACGGTACTCAACCCGTTGCGAAAACAAAAATCTCGATTTCTTTGCAACATTTTTGCGATTGGGGACTCCCTTCCACCCTGACAACGCAGCAATAAGCCTCCACACAGCCATTTTCGCCGCTTTTTTGGGCAGCAATCCGCGATTGAGAAGCTTGCAACAATCCCTAATCGCAAAAAAGTTGCAACCAGGGCGGAATTTTTGTTTCTGAGCTCCCGAGGCGACTTCAGGATGGTGCTGTAAGCAAGGTTTGCCCAGCAGCACTTCGAGCAGCATAGGGAATGCGCTATAAATGGGTGCATTTGGAGCGAAGCTACGAGCGGCGATGGATGCGATGGACCAGGTTCAGCACTGCATAGCGATGTCCGGAACAGTCCTATGGAGCCTATAGGCAAAAGGGGCTATAGGACAAAATTTGTCTGACTAGTCAATAGCATATGAGCCCGAATTAGCGCAAAACTCCTTTTGCCCATAACCCAATTGCGCAGAAAGGCATCATGAGGCGCAGAGAGATGAACTCAATACCAGAGAAACAAAAAAGGTTCGCCATTGGCGAACCTTTAATACGTAAGCTGGCGGGATGTACGGGACTCGAACCCGCGACCTCCGACGTGACAGGCCGGCGCTCTAACCAACTGAGCTAACACCCCATGTGCGACAGCGATAGATAGTATACAGGAACCGAATCATCGCGCAAGAACCTTTTTAAAAAAGTTTTCTCAAATAAGAAAACAGATCGTTCCTCATGAACTTACGCCGTCCAAGAAAATCCAATCCCTTTGCAACGTCCTATACGAAACAGTCGAAACGAATCAAAGGCTAACCGACAGATAAACAGTGTTACAGGCGCTTGCCCTTGTTCCTGCGACCTGGTTTTAGAGATTTCCATGCAACTTTAGCTGCCGACTTGGCAACGGGCGCAGCGGCATCCAGAGCAACCACGGCTGCTTTCTTCGCCTTTGGCGCCACGGCGGCAACAACCGTTTTCACCGCAGGTTTGCTGGCAACGGTTTCCGCAGCTTCAGCGGCCACGGAAGTGGTTTTTCCAACTAGCGCAGCCAAACCAGCAACATCGCCGCCGCCTTCGAAATACTCGATTGCCGCATGACCGATGGCTTGGGTGCCCACATAGCCCATGGTTCCCTTTACTGCCCAACCAAGCGCCGGAATAGCTCCCGCAAGCTGACGGGAAACCCCGCGGAATACAAAGCCTCCAGCAATAACGCCAGCAATTTCCTTCACCCTATCGGCGCTCAAGGGATGTCCGTAGGCAGCTGCGATCTGCAATACCATCTTTGCTTGATTTGCAGTCATGATTGGCATATCGGCGCCAGGAACGAAGACAACGACCCCAACACCAGCATTCTGCAGAGAAGTGGTGCGAATCGATTCATATGCCAAGGGGCGGCGTACGAACGGATAGGCGATAGAGAAGGCCAAGCGCTTTTCTGAATCGGCGCGAACAATCCATGTGCCGATTTCGTCTGCAAGCGTTCCGCGAAGCTCATCGCTTAGGGCTTCGCCCTCATCAAGCGAAATCAGATCTTCATCGGGAATAGCATAGCCAGCTGCAACCGCAGCACTACGAACCGCTTCTGCGTTTTCGGCAACAACCAGAACGGGCGTTCCCTGCTCGCGGAACCCAGCTGCGATCCTCCCGACATCAGGGTTCGAGCCTGCAGCGATAACCGCAATGTCACTCGCAACACGCACATCGGGTGTTTGGGTGGGGAAATAGCTCACCATAACGCGAGAATTCGCAGATTCGCTATTGAAGCCCGATCGAACGAACACTTGAAATTCCGGCGTTGCCGACTCGTCGATAAGGATATTTGCGGAAACCGAAACAGAGCACGCTTTATCGATATCGATTGCTGCCGTCAACAAAGCGGGAATATCAATTGGAAGTTTCATGCGATCCCCTTTCGCGTTAGCGTCCGCTATGAACCCAAACAGAGTTTATCAAACCCAGCATCACGAAGTTCACAACCATAAACGATGAGCCGTAACTGATGAACGGCAACGGAATACCCGTAATAGGCATGAGACCGCAGTCCATGCCGATATTCTCAAGGATCTGAAAGAGCCACATACCAACAATGCATATGACGATGATGGTGCCGAAAAGATCGCTGGCACCGCGCGCAACGTGTACCGAGGTGACAATCAGGCCGATATAGAATGCGAGCAAAACGAGCGCGCCCACAAAACCAAACTCTTCAGCCAAGATGCAGAAGACGAAGTCGGTTGGCGCCTCGGGCAAAAAGCCCATGGACGATTGGGTTGCTTGCATAAAGCCCTTGCCCAACAGTCCGCCGCTGCCAATAGCGATCTTCGCCTGCTGCGAATTATAGCCATCGCCCGAAGTGTCGTACGTTGAGTCGGAGAACACCATCAAACGCGACTTTTGGTAGTCCTTCAGAAGCACATCGTGACCAGCGATTTGGTCGGCAATGGGGTCGATGATCAAGATTGCAGCACATAGAGGGATTACGGCAAGAACCGTTCCCACCAGAAAGCGCCAATCGGCACCACCGATAATCAAGGCAAAGGCAGCAATAACCAAATACACCAAGCCTGTGCCAAAGTCGGGCTGAGTCATTACACAAACGAAGGGCACCGCCATGGTGCCAAGCGCCTTCAGGTACTCACGCAGATCGTTAAGGCGGCCACCGTAGCGCGCCATAACCGAAGCAGCCAACAACACCATAGTGATCTTCGCGAATTCGCCTGGCTGAACCTGAGTACCTATGTTGATCCAGGAGCGACCACCGTTAACTTCTACGCCAATGCCTGGCAAATGAGGAGAAAGGAGCAAGACGACATTGATGATCAGGAACAACGTGGTATAGCCGGAAAGGGCGTGGTAGTCCATGCGCGTGATAAGCGCAAACAAGACCATACCCACCGCTACGCCCGAAAGCTGACGGGCAAAGCTGTAGTCGGCATCGGCAGATGTAGCCGAAAACTGAACGATAAGGCCATATCCAACCAGCAAAAGAGCAAACAGGTAGAACGAAGGATTTACATACTTGAACCTACGAGGGCGCGTAGCACGAGCCACTGCAGGATCCTGCATGCGCAAAGAGCTGATCTCGTTAATTTGAGCCACCAACGCTCACCTCCGTTGCTGCAATTGTGCTCATATCTTCTTCCAAAGTACCCGCTGCAGACTGAATTGCGGCATCCATGATTTGGCCCGCCAAAGGAGCAGCAACAGAACCGCCCGAGCCGCCTTCCTCGACGCACACGCACATTGCAAACTGCGGATTGTCGTAAGGAGCATAGCAGGAGAACCACGCCATATCTTCCTTGCCAGCGACCTCGGCAGTACCGGTCTTTGCCGCTGCAGACCAAGAATACTTATTGAATTCGGTAGAAACGGTTTCGTTTTCCGTAGCCACACCACGCAAAGCATCGCGCACGATTTTAAGATTTGCCTCTGTTACCTGGGGCGCCGTATCTTCTACCGTGTCATAGGAGAGCACCGTATCGCCCAGCGAATTGCGCGCCTCCTTCAGCAGATGCGGACGTAAAAGCTTTCCCGTTGCAACCGCGCCATAAGCACGAACCACCTGAATGGGCGTAACCAGAACATAGCCCTGGCCAATAACCATGTTCGACATATCGCCAGGCAGCCATTGAGCCTCTTCGGGAACGTCTTTAAAATATTCCTTTTTCCATGCAGGCGTAGGAATACGGCCCTCCGCTTCACCGGAAAGGTCGATCTTTGTAGCAGCCGAATAGCCGAATTCCTTAACGAAATCCTGCATGGCCTCATCACCGATGGAAGCACGGGCATCGTAGAAGCTCTTTGCGATTTCGTAGAACACAACGTCGCAGGAAACAACGATGCCTTCGCGCAGGCCCAGCCATCCATGACCCGACTTCTGCCAACACTTCTGCGGGAAGCTGTCGCCAAAACCCGTCCAAGTGCCCTGACAGTCCCAGACGCGAGACGTATCCGCAAACCCATAGGTCAAACCAGCCAAGCTGGTAAATGCCTTGAAGCACGATGCCGCAGGGTATGTACCTGCGATAACGCGATTCATCAACGGATAATGGGACTCCTCGGTTTGGTAGGCGTCCCACATGTCTTGGGAAATGCCGCCAATAAAATGCTCGGGTGCATAGGTTGGATAGTTCGAAAGCGCCACGATACCGCCCGTATTCACATCCATCACAACGCATGATGCCGCAGTACCGGTTCCATGGCGCACCGCATCCTGAAGCACACGGTCAGCCACGTGCTGAACCTTGGCGTCGATGGTCAGGTATACATCATTGCCCTTGCTCGGGGCGGTCTCTCCTACTACCTGTTGAACCACACCAGCGGCGTTTGTCACCAAAACACGCTGACCATGGTCACCGGCAAGCAGCGAATCGTAGGTTTGTTCGATACCGCTTTTGCCTACGGCATCACCAGACTGGATATCACGGCCCTCGGCGGCATTCTTCAAGTCGTCTTCGGAAGCGGTACCCGTATAACCCAAGGCATGCGCTGCCATCGCCCCATAGGGATAGGTTCGCGTGGTGCGAATCTGTGTGCTGACGCCGGGAAAGGCATCGCGATGTTCGGAAATATACGCGATGTCGCGCAGCTTCACATCGCTCGCCACCACTCGTTGGCTTTGAGCGCCCGAAGAAGAATCAAGAATACGAGAACGCACCACTTCGTAGGGAATTCCCAGAAGTGAAGAGAGGCGCAAGATCACATCAGAGTTCTTTGCAACATCCGCATCGGCAAGAACGGTTTGCACCTGGCGGTTTGCAACCATAGCAATGCCATTTGCATCGTAGATGACGCCACGGGGAGCCGGCGTATTTACCGTAGTGTAGAGGTTAGCATCTGCCTCTTCGCTATATCTGGCAGCCTCAATGATCTGCAAACCGAAAAGCTTAGCGGTGAGCGCACCAAAAATGCCCAATGCAATGACGCCAACCGCAGTGAAGCGATTGCGCAAGCCCTCGCCCGCAGCAACACCACCGCCCATGGAGGGGCCGCTCGGCGCAGCGTTATGCGTGGTCTTTGGCGTTTCTGCGGCAATACCGACCGACGTTACCGAGCGCACTCGCATACGGTCGGCAGCCCTCGAATGAGCAGAATTGGCACGCACACGGAACACGACAGCGAGGATAACGCCCAATACAACAAGGGCGGCAAAAGTAGTGAGAATAGCGGAAAGCACGTGTTCCCCCTACCCTTAGCGGAATCGGCCCGAAGTAGGAACCTGCCATGCTTCATTGGAAGGCTGGGCAAACGGCAAGCGGCGCATGATAACAAAGAGCAAAGCCGCAATCAAAGAGTTCAAGATTGTAGCAGGGATCACGCGCTGAGCGAAGATCTCGAAGAACGACCCTTGATAGCCAAAAATCAAGAGGGCAATAGCGAACAGCAGCTCGAACACCAAAAGTGTTGCCGCCAGGGCGATAAGAGGCATAGCCAAAGAAGTATCGTCCAGCACCTCGAACACGCGCGAAAGGCAAAACACCGCAACAAGCAAAAGCAACGGCGTAAGACCTACTGGCGTATGGGTAAGAAGGTCGGCGATAAGGCCAAGCACAAACGCATAAACATACGTGGTATCGGGTCGGCGCATGATGGAGAGCACCAAAACGAACGAAACGATAAAACTCGGCACCGTAGAAAACACCGTAAGAATCGGTGCGAATACCACCTGGATTACTACGATAACCGCAGAAAAGATAAGAGGAAGCATCCAATCACGCATGGGCGTTATTCACCATCCTCGGAAGAAGAGTTAGAAGAAGATTTCTTCTTGGAATCGGAGCTAGAAGAATCGCCCGACTTCGAAGAGTCATCGGAGCTCGAGCTGGCATTTGAATCGCTGCTTGAGCTTTTGCCCAAAAGGGCATCAGGGCCAACCGCTTGAACTATGGCGTTGGCGGCATTGGTGTCGCTAGAAGCGGCGCCATCATTGCTCATACCCAAAACGACCAGCACTTCACTGATATTGCTAAACGACGAGTTAGGCGAAATAACAATGGTGCGGGTTGCGTCGCCCTGTCGCTGCTCGACCTTGGAGACCACGCCTACAACCAACCCACGGAAATAGCCTCCGCCAAGACCCGTGGTAATAACCGCCTCGCCTTCTTTTACCTCAGTGCTCTCATCAACGCCCTGAAGATACAACACGCCTTCCACCGATCCAGAAAGAATGCCTTCGGCGCGAGAGCTCTGCAGCATCACAGCAACGCCGCTTTGGGCATCGTTGAGCAATCGTACTTCAGATGTATAGGTTGAGCAGGAAACCACCTGGCCAACCACTCCCGTAGATCCCATGACAGGCAATCCTGGCTTCACGCCAGATGCAGTACCGACGTCGATGGTGATAATGCGATTGTAGGAATCGGAGGAATAGCCCGTTACGTGGGCAGCAACCGAAGAGAATCCATACACGTCATGAATGCCGATAAGCGCTTCGAGCCGCGAGGCTTCCTGGCGATATTCTTCAAGCTCGACCACCATCTGGGAAAGCTGCGCGTTGCTTTCCTTCAGCTGGCTCATGGTTTGGCCATCGGCCGTAAGGTCTTCCAACGAAGCTGAAGCAGAGGCGGCAAGCGAGCCAGCGGCCGTCCCTGCAGAGGACAGGGGCGAAGAAACCGCCGACGTAGTATTTTGCAGAGAATGCAGAGCGCCTTCGTCTCCCTCACGGGAATAGACGACGACAAGGACGAGAGAGACCACCAACAAGATGATCAGCAACCCCGTCCCTCCAAGTTGGCCGCCGAATGGGATCTTTTTTTCGTTCAAATTCAGGGCCATATCGTAAAAGGATCTCCTATTTCGATCTCATAAGAATCTGCTTGAGTGCCGTAGGGGTTTCAAGAACCTTCAAGCAACCCGAAACAACATTGGTGAGCGCCGTTTCACTGGTCCAAACCGGAATCTCAAGCTGCTGCGAAAGATAGCGATCCAGACCGGCGAGCAAACCGCCGCCACCCGTAAGCAGAATACCGTTGGAAATGATGTCGGAGGCCAAGTCAGGGTTGGTCTTCTTGAACGTTTCCTTGATATGCACAACCATTTCGTCGATAGGAGCCTGCAGCGCATCACGCACATCTTCCGACTGAATGGTAACTTCCTTGGGCTGCTCGGTAAGCACGTCCTGACCAGAGATGATCATGTCGCGTTCACGACCGTCTTCAAAGGGCAGAATGGATCCAATCTTAATCTTGATAACCTCTGCTGTGCGTTCACCGATCTTGATTCCAAGAAGATCACGCAAATGAACCGCAATAGCTTCATCAAGACGATTGCCGGCAAGACGCAGAGAAGAAGAGGTTACGATACCGCCCAAAGAAATGACGGCAACTTCGGTGGTGCCACCGCCGATGTCAACAACCATCGAACCAGTAGGCTCGGTTACGGGCAGATCGGCACCCATGGCAGCAGCCATAGGCTCTTCGATGAGGTACGCCTGGCGAGCGCCTGCCTGAATGGTAGCCTCGAAAACAGCGCGCTTCTCTACAGAAGTGGCACCGCAAGGAATGCATACCACGATACGCGGCTTTGGCTGCCAAGGGTAACGACGCGGAGCTGCTTTGTTGATGAATGCGGAGATCATAGCCTCCGTCACGTCATAGTCTGCGATAACGCCATCGTGCAGAGGATGCTCTGCAGAAAAGGTGTCTGGCGTATGGTTGATCATGTTCTTTGCTTCATGACCAACGGCAAGAACGCGGTGGGTGCTGCGCTCGATGGCAACAACAGAAGGCTCGTTGATAACGATGCCCTGCCCCGTGATGGCTACGAGAGTATTGGCGGTGCCAAGGTCGATAGCCATGTCGTACGAAGACGACGAGGTGGCGTTCTGTATGAAATCAAGGAAAGACATTAATCGTCCTTAAACAGTATTGTGCAATCGTAAGAACAGATTCTATCACACAGCATAAATACACGTGCAGAAACCGTGAAGGAGGGAAAACAGGGACAGGTACCAGATTCCCACTTCAAGTGGGAATCTGGTACCTGTCCCTGTTTTCCCAATAGGCGAGCCCCTGATGAGCGCAGATGCCGAAAACAGCCATCAAGCACACCTTCGTGCGTCAAGGAAGTTCGGACCGCCAGCTGCACCATCAAGGGCTCGTGTAGCGTAATTGCGCCTAAAACAAATGTTGCGCCGTTCCATGAACGACGCAACAAAAAAGCTTAGAAGAAGATGGAGATCTCGCGCTCAGCAGAAGCAACGGAGTCGGAGCCATGGATTACGTTTTCGTCCATGATCAGGCCGAAGTCGCCACGGATGGTGCCAGGAGCTGCCTCTGCAGGATTGGTAGCGCCCATGAGGGAGCGGCACTTGGCAACAGCGCCTTCGCCAGAAACAACCATCTTAACAACAGGGCCAGAGGTGATGTAGGAGATCAGGCCATCATAGAAAGGCTTGCCCTCGTGCTCCTGGTAGTTAGCAGCAGCCTGCTCGGGGGTAACCATACCCATTTCCATGCGCTCGATCTTCAGACCAGCACGCTCAAAACGGTTTACGATTTCGCCGATGTGACCGTTGCGAACACCGTCGGGCTTGATCATGCTGTAGGTCTTTTCAATTGCCATGTTGGTTCCTTTCAAATGAACGTTTCGTTCTTACTGACGATATGAAACGAGGCGAACCCCGGATCGAATAGGGTTAAGACTGGCTGGTGAAGGAAAGCGATACGCTAGAAACCTTCCAGCCCAAGCCATCGCGTACCATGGAAATCTGGTACGGCACTTCGCCACCCTGCGAAGTGGTTGCAGTTGCGTATACCTCGGCAGTGCCAAGATTGTTGGTGGTGCCGTTGATGGTGACCTGACCACTCTGGGTAACCGTATCGGCAATACGGGCTTTTTTGCCTTCATCAACGCTAGCGGCATACACATCAGCATTTTGAGGATCGGCAAACAGTGCATTTACCTGATCCTGCTGGGAAGGCACGCCGTAACCCTGCGTGTAAGCGAAAGCACCGCCGCCCGCAACGATGATGATGAGGATAAGGATGATGAGGAATGCCTTCAGGCCGCGATGACGGCGCTTCTTCTTAAGAGGCTGGCCCCAATCCTGAAAATCCTGCTCAGCTTCCTGGAAATACTGGCTACCCGCCTGCTCTGCTGCGGCGATTTCTCGCATAATGCTGGTTTCGGACAGCTGCATGGTACCCATTTCGGAGGGGTCGAGACGAGACGATTCGATGGGAACGCCATCGCCCTGAACATCCAAACCGGAAAGATCGTTATGAGTGTTGGTGGAAGCTACTTCTTCCGGCGTAACGGCTTCAACTTCCCCCGTGTTACCAGCAGCAACGGCGGCAACGGCGCGCTGATAGTCAACATTTGCAGCATCGTTGAACACATAGGTTTTATCGGCCAAAGCGGACTCGAATGCGCGAACCGCCTTTTCCATCTTGCCATCAGCAACATAGGCTTGGCCCATGTTGGCGAAGATCTTGTTGCGGGTTTCGGGCTTCATGTCGAACTGAAGGGCGCTTTCGTAGGATGCGATAGCGTCCATCGGACGATCAAGAGCCATGAAGCAGACGCCCAGGTTCAGCAATGCCTTCGTGGGATCAGGGTTCGATTCGTCCAAAGCTGCCGAACGGAAAGCAGCGCCCGCCTCGGCAGATTTACCCAGCTTGAGCAAGGAGTTGCCTAAAGCTACATATGCTTTGTAGGGAGTAGCGTAACGGGAATCTTCCGTAACCGCCTTGAAGTTGGTAATAGCGTCTTCGAAATCGCCCTGAGAAGCATATACCATGCCCAAGTTGTAGCTTACCGAGCCAGAGGCATCGTAAGAGGTATCCACCAAAGCCTGGGAATACGCATGGATTGCCTCGTTCGGGTCTTTGAGCTTCACCAGGCAGTTGCCGATCTGGTGATACAGCAAGCCAACTTCGCCGGGGGCCTTTTCGACAGAGGTGTCTTCAAGGCATTCGGTGAACTTGGCAAGCGCTACGTCAAATTGCTTCGAAACGTACGCGCTGCGCGCTTGCTGAAAAGTCTCATTGTTCATGTATCGTCGGTTCCTCTCTTGCGTTTCTTGAACTGGCCCCTAAGGACGCAGAAGAATCAGCCCGAAGCATACCAGCCTGGGCAGTACGCGCTGTTAGTTGGCGTTCTCGATTTCGATGGTTTCGATAACGTCACCTACACGGAGCTGACCAACAACGTCAAGGCCTTCCACCGTCTGGCCGAATACCGTGTAGCCGGAATCCAAGAACGGCTGAGCACCGAGGCACAGATAGAACTGAGAGCCCGCAGAGTTCGGATCCTGGGAGCGGGCCATGGCCAGCGTGCCATCAAGGTGCTTGTTGTTGGGGTTGGTGGTGTACTCTTCGTGAATGGTGTAGCCCGGGCCACCGGTGCCAAGACGAGCAAAGGGATTGCCCTCCGCTGCCTTTACCTGCTCGGAGTCGAGTTCACGCGTGTTGGGGCAACCGCCCTGGATTACAAATCCGGGAACATAGCGGTGGAACTTAAGGTCGTCGTAGAAACCCTTCTGAGCGAGTTCCACAAAATTGCCCACATGGATGGGAGCATCGTTACCAGCAAGCTCGACGCGAATGTCGCCCTTGGAGGTTTTGATTACTGCAACCTCATTGCCATTGGGCTGGTATTTAGGTGTGTACAAAGCCATGGTTTCCCCTAACTGCTTCGTGTTTCAAAAATAATGGTGCCCTCTACAGGATTCGAACCTGCGGCTTTCTGCTCCGGAGGCAGACGCTCTATCCCCTGAGCTAAGAGGGCCCAAGTGCTCATATTATACGTTATGATTTACAACATTCTTATTTCCCCACGAAAACCAAAGGATGAGACCATAATGCGCATCGAGATCACCGGTATGACCTATGGAGCAAACGCGGTTGGACGCGCCGATGACGGTAAAGTGATGTTCGTCGCCGGCGGCGCACCGGGCGACGTGGTCGAAGTCGAAACCACCCGCGAAACCAAGGGTTTCCGCGAAGGGTCTATTACTGAGTTCTACGAAAAGGGAGCTGCCCGCGTTGAGGCGCCCTGCCCCTTTGCTGCCGTATGCGGCGGATGCCCCTGGATGCACCTGTCTTACGAATCCCAATTGCAGGCAAAGCGCGCCAGCGTAGTAAGCCAGCTCTCAAAAATCGGCGGCATACCGCGAGATCGCGCCGAAGAATTAGTGGGCGAATGCGTAGGGTCCAAACGTCAGCTGGGCTACCGCAATAAACTTGAGCTCGCAGGCGGACGCGATGAACGCGGTTTGTTCATGCTCGGCTTCCACGAGCGAGGAGGCAAGCTTGCAGCAGCGCCCAAAACCTGCCTTTTGGCCGCAAAGGGAATCGAAAAAGCACCGGGGGCACTGCGCGGAGCCCTTTCTTACCTGCAGGGACACGACGATCTGGGCATTTTCCGCATCGGCGTGCGACGCAGCGTGCGAACCAAAGATACCGAAATCGCGCTTTGGACGAACCCTTCGGCATTTCCTCGAAAAGCCGCAGCGGACACCCTTTCCAGCGCGTTGAAATGCACCAGCATCGTACGCGTAATCGCCGACCCCGGCAAAGCTCGCAAGATCAAAAAGGTTGAAGCGCTGTACGGAAAGGGGCACTGGAGCGAAGATCTGGCAGGAAACACCTACCGCATCAGCGCTCCGAGCTTCTTCCAGGTAAACACAGCCCAAGCGGAAAAGATGATCCAGTTGGTGCTCGACGGGCTGGAAGTTGGCCCCTCTTCGGTTGTTGCCGACCTATACTGCGGCGCAGGCACTTTCACGCTGCCACTGGCGCAACGCGCCGACTATGTGTTCGCCGTCGAATCTGCGGCTTCTTCCGTACGCGATCTTCGTCGCAATATGGAAGGGATCGACGGCGAAATCGAAGTTATCGGCGGAGACAGCGCCCGCGAGCTGCCCACCCTGGGACATCTTGACGCCCTTGTGGTAGACCCACCGCGCGCCGGCCTTGCCAAAGGAGTTACCGAAAGCATCGCCGCATCGAAAGCCGAACGCGTAGCCTACGTCAGCTGCGACCCCGCCACCTGGGCACGAGACATAGCCCGCTTTAACGAAGCAGGATATGAACTGGTACGTGCAACACCGGTAGACCTGTTCCCTCAGACCTTCCATGTGGAGACGGTAAGCATCCTGAAGCGCAAATAAGCATCAAAACCTGCATAACGAGATGACGCTACGCAGGTTCGAAAGCACAGGAATACTTCTGCCTATGGGGCGAAGCACCATAACGCAAAAAGGGCCCGGAACGAATCTTCGTTCCGGGCCCAGCATTTGCTCATCAGGGACTCAGTTCGGTAACGCGGACTTTTATAATCTGCAGTTGCGAGCTCCAGGGATTATCGACGCATCGATGCCCCAATGCAGAACTTACAGCATTGCCTCCGCACAGCGCAAACCGCGTTAAACAACACTGCGCAACCCGAAAAGCCATGAGGCCATACGCTTTAGCTACGCGCTTCCTTCACATGCCCGACCAGCTTAGCAATACGCTCACTGTATTCAGGATGTTCAATGCCTGCTTCGGCGATGTCGATGATAGGCGCGTCACCCCACAGGGTTTCCAGACGATAGAAATCGCGAGATTCGGGCTGGAACACATCCACTACAAACTCGCCGTAATCGAGAAGCTCCCAAGAATGATCGTTGGTCTGCTCGCGGGAAATAGGCTTCACGCCGCCCTCGATACGTACTTTTTCCTCGATGTTGTCGAGGATGGCCTCAACCTGGGGAGTGTTGGCGCCCGTTGCGATAACGAAATAATCGGTGACGTCCACCAAGTCGCCAACCTTGATAACCATGATGTCGGTTGCCTTGCGCTCGTCTGCTGCACGTGCAGCAATCAGCGCGCATTCACGAGAAGATGTTTCTTCCACTTATATTCTCCTTTATTGTTCTTGAGGCTTGGCACCGTTGTACCAGTTCCAAACCGTGACAGAATCATAACTGATAGGCTTGCCGGCACGAACCAGATAGGACATGCCTTCTTTCAGCACTGCATAGAACAGCTCTTCCAGGCTCATGGTGCCAATCTGCTTATACAGGCGCTTGTATTCGGCTACGTCATGCGTGGGCTCGATCTTGTCAGCAACAAACACGATCATATCAAGAGGCGCCATGCTTGGAGCGCCGACCGTATGCCTCTCAATTGCCTGAAATACTTCCTCCCCGAAACAAGGGAAATCACGCCGCAGCACTGCCGCTGCTGTAGGCCCATGCAATACCCAGGGCATGCCGTTTACCACATCGGGACTTACCTTCAAATCGAAATCCGCAATGCGCTGCTGCAACTGAGCGCGAAGAAGCGCTTTGTCCCAATCGTGCAGCAAGCCGGCCATGCGGGCGATATGACCGTCGTAGCCATAAGCACGTGCGAGCTTTCGAGCCGTTTTCGCTACCGATATGCTATGTACATACCGCGAAGGGTTCACACGCTGCATAAGCAAGCCCTTCATGTGCTTGTACGACTGCGAGCTAAACGGCTTTTCCCCATCGAAGCCTTCAGCGCCAGTAGGCTGATAGGCAAACTCCGAGAGCTCTTCTCTGGTAGGCTCTGCCACCTGCGCTTTCTTCTTCTTAGCCATGTTCCACTCCCTCGCGATAGAACTCGTGTTCCATCACGTGATCGACTACAACCTGCGGCGTAAGATAGCGGATCGATTTTCCTTCCGCCAGGCGACGCCGCAATTCGCTTGATGATATTTCCAATGCTTCAATGGTAACGAAAGAAATAGAGATGCCTTTCGCTGCTTCCACAATCTGCGCGCGCTTTTCATCGGAAAGCTCGTAGCCTGGACGATCGACCCCTACAAATTTTGCAAGGGACCCCATTTCGTCCGAACCGCGCCACTTTGAAACCGTCGCTATAGCATCGGCCCCCGCCAAAAAATACAGCTCGACATTGGGCGGAAAATGGCCACGGAGCGTTCGAAGGGTATCGATGGTGTAGGTATCGCCACCACGCGCAATTTCAATATCGCTCACATCGAAATACGGGTTATCGGCAATAGCGGCACGGCACATAGCCAAACGGTCTCTTGCAGGGGCAATTCGTTGCCCGCGCTTGAAGACCGGATTCCCCGTGGGGATGAACAGGATGACATCAAGACCCAAATCTTCTCGCGCTTGCTCGGCGCAAGCCAAATGCCCGTTATGGATAGGATCGAAGGTGCCGCCCATAATCCCTAAACGACAGGGCTTGCCGTCTTTCCCGAAATCATCGAAGCGTTCGCAGATATGCGGCTCTTTGTAGCCCGCTTCCTGCGCACGCATTTTGCGCACGGTTTCGATAACATCGATAGCACTCATGCTACTCCCTTACCTGGCCTGTTCCATTCACCAGGTATTTCGTGCTGGTAAGCGCCTCGAGCGCAAACGGGCCACGCACGTGCAATTTCTGAGTTGAGATACCTATTTCCGCACCAAGGCCAAATTCCCCACCATCGGTAAAGCGAGTTGAAGCATTGGCATATACAGCAGCAGCATCAACCCCCTGCTGGAAAACCGTAATGGCTTCTTCGCTCGAGGCAACAATGCACTCGGAGTGATTGGTGCCATAGCGGTTGATATGGGCAACGGCTTCATCCACCCCGCCCTCAACAACGTGGATGCTGATTTCCAGGGCAAGATACTCACGACCCCAGTCTTCTTCGGTGGCATCAACGAAGAACTGAGAGAGTTCAGCGTGGCCTTCGGCAACAGTTGCCTGCACTGCCGCACGAACCGCCTCGTCGCCGTGGATCAATACGTTTGCCTGGGCCAAATCGAGCAGCAAGCCAGGAAGGAATTCCTGAGCGATGGAAGCATCCACCAACACCGATTCGCATGCGTTGCATACGCCGGTGCGCTGAGTCTTTGCGTTCAGGATTATCTTTCGCGCCATAGCGAAATCAGCCGATTCGTGCACATAGACATGGCAGTTGCCGACGCCCGTTTCGATAACCGGCACTATTGCATGCTCCACGCAATGCTGAATAAGACCAGCACCGCCGCGAGGAATGAGCACGTCGACCAAGCCGCGAAGACGCAGCAGGGTATCGGTCTCCGCGCGATCGGTTGATTCAATGGCAACTACCGCATCTGCAGGCAATCCAACACTTTCAATGGCAACGCGCAGAACCTGCGCAATTGCCAGATTTGAGTGAACCGCCATAGATCCGCCGCGCAGCACGCAGGCGTTGCCAGATTTCACACAGATACCCGCAGCATCAGCGGTTACATTGGGGCGCGCCTCGTACACCATAGCCACCACGCCCAACGGCACGGAAACCTTTCGGATAAGCAAGCCGTTTTCGAGTGTTCGCTGCTCAAGGACCTTGCCCGCAGGGTCGTCAAGCGAAGCAAGGCTTTCAAGGGCAGATGCCATGCCCTCGATGCGGCCCTCGTCCAAAAACAGGCGATCGATCAACGATTCCTTCGTTCCTGCCTTTCGGGCCTCAGCGCAATCGACTGCGTTTTCCGCGCAGATAAGCGCTGCGTCTTTGCGAAGGGCAGCCGCCATTGCAAACAGCGCCTTGTTCTTCAGCTCGGTAGAGGCTTTCGCCATAGCAGCGCTGGCAGCCTTGGCCCTCTGCGCCGCAACTTGTGCTTCACTCATTCGAACACCACCAATTCATCGCGATGGACTGCGGGCTTATCGCTCAAATTTACGAGCAATTCGTTGCCGCGAATTTCCCTCTGGGAACGGCCTCGGGCAAGACTTACTTCAGAAGAGGGAGCGTTTACCCTACCACGGGCAAACAAGTGCCCCTCCTGATCCTTGATATCGACAATATCCCCGCGGAAGAACGAACCCTCCACGCTGGTAATGCCCACAGATAAGAGCGACGAGCCGGTATCTACCAAGGCGCGCTTGGCTCCATCGTCTACCACCAAAACACCCTTGGCAGTGTCGCCGAGGGCAATCCAGAGCTTACGCGGGGAAATATCATGCGCTTTGTTGCGGGCAACGAAGTAGGTGCCCACCGACTCGCCATGAGCAAGCTGGATTAAGCTGCCCTGGCGGCGCCCATGGCAGATAACCATTGGGATGCCCGCAAGCATAAGCACGCGAGCAGCGCGGATCTTGGTGATCATGCCGCCGCTGCCCACCTTCGATGTAACACCCCCCGCCGAAGCCATCAGTTCAGGGGTAATGCGCTCAACGAGGGGGATAAGCGTAGCCGTTGGATCGATAGTGGGGTTGGCGGTATACAGGCCTTCGATATCGGAGAAGATAACGCACATATCGGCCTGCACCAAGCAAGAGACGAGGGCGGCAAGCGTGTCGTTGTCGCCAAAGCGAATCTGCTCAACCGATACCGTGTCGTTTTCGTTGATGATGGGCACGACGTCGAAATCGATCAAGCGTTCTAAGGTGTCACGCGCATGCAGATAGGCATTTCGCTGCGCCGTAGAGTGTCGCGTGATAAGCACGCATGAGGTGAGCACATCGTAGCGCGAGAATGCTTCTGCGTACGTTGCCATAAGCGCATTCTGCCCCACCGAAGCCGCCGCCTGAAGCGAAGGCATGTCGGTCGGGCGCTCTTCGATGCCCAATGCCTCCAAGCCACATGCAATTGCGGCGCTGGAAACAATAAGGGGGCTCCATCCCATCTGACGCAAAGCATGGACCTGAGCGGCAAGGCCATCGAAGTATGCACGATCGAGCTTGCCTTGCTCGTTTACCAAGGTTGACGAACCGATCTTGATTACTATGACCTTCTTGCCGTTTCTCATGCTTTAGATGTCCATTCCCTCGAAATCATCTTCGCGCATACGTGCCGACTCAAACTCAAATGCACATTCCAAAATGCGAATCTCATCGCCGTCGCACGCCCCCGCAGCCTCAAGAGCCTCATCGAGCTTCAAACGCTTGAAGCGATGCTGCAGGAACGTAACAGCTTCATCGTTTTCCCAGTCGGTCTGGATAACCATGCGCTCAATCTGCTTTCCGGTAACACGGAACACGCCCTCGGAAAGCTTGGTAACCTTGAACTTCTTATCTTTCGCATCGCGACGATGCTGCCAGATCTGGTCGAAATGCTCTTGACCCTCCATGGCCTTGCGCTGAGCTTCGCGGAGCTCGGCGACGCGAGCACCGGTAGCCTTCATCAGGGCATCTACGCCTTTGCCCGTAACAGCACTGGTGAAGAACACCTTAGGGTTCAACGGGCTTTCAGCATATTCATTGCCGCCGGCGCGCTCAATGGAATCGCGGCGTACCTCTTCTTCAAGACGGCGAGCGGCGTCTTCCACGCCAGGCGCATCTACCTTATTGCCAACCACGATACAAGGACGATCCGCCAACTCAGGCAGATAAGCCTTCAGCTCATTGTTGATAATGCGGTAATCTTCCACCGGGTCGCGGCCCTCATACCCACCGGTAAGGTCGATAACGTGAAGGATGATTGCGCAGCGTTCCACGTGACGAAGGAATTCGTGGCCCAGACCCTTCCCCTCGTGTGCGCCTTCAATAAGACCAGGAACGTCTGCCACAACATAGTTATACTCGTCGGCTTTCACCACGCCCAAATTAGGCACAAGCGTAGTGAAGGGATAATCGGCGATTTTCGGCTTGGCGGCAGACATGCGTGCGATGAGCGAAGATTTGCCAGCGGAAGGAACGCCCACCAAGGCAGCATCCGCCATGAGTTTCATTTCAAGCTCAACCCAGCATTCTTCCGCAGGAACACCAAGCTCTGCAAAAGCAGGGGCGCGACGCGTTGACGTGACGAAGTGGGTATTGCCGCGACCGCCAATGCCACCGCGAGCAGCAATAATGCGCTCGCCATCATGGGTAAGGTCGGCAATAACCTCACCGGTTTCCTTGGTTTCATCGTTGTATTCACGCACGATAGTGCCAACGGGAACCTTGAGAACAAGGTCTTCACCATTGGCGCCGTTCATCTTGGAACCCTTACCATGGGTACCGCGCGTTGCTTTGAAATGATGTTTGAAGCGATAGTCGATCAGCGAGGAAACGCGGGAATCGGCTTCAAGCACGATATCGCCGCCCTTGCCGCCGTCGCCGCCGTCGGGGCCGCCCTTCGGGACGTGCGCCTCACGACGAAACGACATACAGCCCGCGCCGCCGTCGCCTGCTTTAAGAAATATGCGAACCTTGTCTGTAAACATTATCCTTCAATTCTAAACGAAAAGACCCCCTGCGATGCAGAGGGCCTTTGTTAAGTCCAGTTTTAGGCGGTATTTATGCCTGAGGACGGACATGCACCTTGCGGCGTGCGCCCTTGGTATATTCTACCGTACCTTCGCACAGAGCGAACAGGGTGTCGTCCTTGCCGCGACCCACATTCTCACCGGGATGGAAGTGAGTGCCACGCTGACGAACCAGGATGTTGCCCGCACCGACGAATTCGCCAGCAAAGCGCTTGCAACCAAGGCGCTTAGCCTTCGAATCGCGACCGTTGCGGATGGAACCTTGACCTTTCTTATGTGCCATTAGTATTCCTCCTCTACTTAAGCGATGCTGGTGATCTGAATACGAGTGAGCTGCTGGCGATGACCGCGCAGCTTCTTGTAGTTCTTGCGCTTCTTGAACTTGAAGACGAGCTGCTTGTCGCCCTTAAACTGCTCAACGATGGTAGCCTCAACCTTGGTCTTGGCAGCCTCTGCAGGATCAGCGATAACCTTAGCGCCGTCAACAACCGTGATAGCGGTAAGAGCAACCTTGTCGCCTGCTTCACCTTCGAGCTTTTCGACGTTCAGGCAGTCACCGGTGGATACCTTGTACTGCTTGCCGCCAGTCTTAACAATAGCGTACATAATTCTCCTTATTTGAAATAAACGCAAGGCGATAGCTTATCAGCGTGACCGTAGCAAGTCAACGAAAGCACCTTTCGTTGCAACGTATGCACCGTCTCCGCGTATCATCGCACTTATTCCTAAGCTGCACCTTTCGTGCAACCTGTTGAATGATACCAGAAACCGCCCGATATGGAAGAACAAACCTAGGTTTCGTGAAGGCGCTCCACAATTGTCCAACAAGAGAAAGACCCTTCCCGTCGCATTCTCCCTCTCGCCCCGCCCGCCCCTTGCTGAACCAATGGTCTCAACCGCCTACAGATAATTGTTAGTATTTTTATACCATTTGCTCTCACCTGAGCCTCTATAGGTGATATGATGGTTTTGTGTAGAAGAACAGCCTCTTAATGGGCTGTGGAAAAGGAGGTGGTGTGCGAATGGAATTCCTCACCGACCCGGTACTGCTTGCACGCATTCAGTTTGCGCTCACGGCTATGTACCACTATGTGTTTGTGCCGCTCTCTATTGGCTTAGGCCTTATTGTGGCGATTTTCGAGACCAAGTACTATCGATCCCAAAGCGCTGAAGATGCTGCCGCATCCCGTTTCTGGATCAAGGTATTCACGGCAACCTTCGCCCTAGGTGTTGCAACCGGCATCACCATGGAATTCTCGTTCGGCACCAACTGGGCCGATTACGCGCGTTTCGTGGGTGACATCTTCGGTGCGCCATTGGCAGCAGAAGCACTGCTCGCCTTTTTCCTGGAATCGGTATTCCTTGGCGTGCTCCTGTTCGGGCGCAAGAAGGTAAGCGGCAAATTCTACCTTGTTTCCGCCTGGCTTGTTTGGCTGGGTTCGTGCCTCTCTGCGCTGTGGATCATCATCGCCAACTCATGGATGCAAACCCCGGCAGGCGCCGAGCTTTCCGCAGACGGCACCCAGGCACTCCTGACCAACTTCCTTGATGCTGCGTTCAACGCAACCACGGCTCCCCGCTATTTCCATACAGTAGATGCCCTGCTCATCATGGGCGCATTCACGGCGCTTGCCATTGCCGCGTGGTATCTGAAGAAGGGCCTTCACACCGAATTCGCCATGAAGACGGTGCGTGTTGCTTCCGTTGTTGCCCTGTGCACAACCTGCCTTATGGTGGTATTCGCCCACCAATCCGCCGTGGCGGTGGCTGAAGAGCAGCCTACAAAGTTCGCCATGATGGAAGGCGCCTACAACGGAGAAGCCATGCCGCTGTATGCAGTAGGCTGGGTTGACGAAGCGTCCCAAAAGGTGATTACTCCCATCGCCATACCAGGTGGCACTTCTTTCTTGGCTTCCGGATCGTTCGATACGGAATATCCTGGCCTTAACGACCTGGCAAAGAGCGGCGCTTACGGATCTGATTTCACCGAAGAAACCATCTCGGAGCTCCCCGTGAATACCGTGTTCCAAAGCTATCATCTGATGGTGGCAATGTTCGGGCTTATTGCACTTACCACCCTGTTGGCCTTCATCTTCACGTTCCGTAAGGGGCGCATCGCCTCGATGCACTGGCTGCAGAACCTGGCCATCGCTTCGCCCCTGTTCCCCTTCTTGGCCATCGAAGCAGGTTGGTTCACTGCGGAAATCGGCCGTCAGCCATGGGTGGTGTACCCTGCCACCAGCAGCCCCGAGGGCGTAAGCCTACTCACGCAAGCCTCTTCTTCCGCATCGGTAACCTCTCCTGAACTCGCCATCACGCTGGCGCTGTTCCTGCTTATTTATCTGTTCCTGATCATTGGATGGGCACGCATCGTTATCCACCTTATCAAGGTCGGTCCGCGCATCGACGAGAGCGGCAAGGCAAACAATGAAACCGCTCGCAACACGGGTAATAGCAGCAATAGCAACGTTGAAGCTTCTATCGGAAAGGCAGGTGAGTAGTCATGACCGCATTGGGAATTCTCTGGTTTGCCCTGATAGCTGTGCTTATCGCGGGCTATTTCATCCTCGATGGATTTGATTTGGGCGCCGGCATCCTTTCGCCCTTTATCGCAAAAGACGAAAATGAAAAGGCCGTAGTGCGTCGGGCCATCGGCCCAACCTGGGACGGCAACGAAGTGTGGCTCCTCACTGCTGGTGGCGCGCTGTTTGCCGCATTTGCCCCCGCGTACGCTACTACGTTTTCGGGCTTTTACCTGGCTATCATGCTCGTGCTGTTCGGGCTGATCGTCCGAGCTGTATCGCTCGAATATCGCGCCCATGACCCCAAATGGGGCAAGGTTTGGGATGCCCTGTTCTTTATTGGGTCGCTCTTGCCTGCCCTGTTGTTCGGCGTAGCCATCGGCAACGTATACGCCGGCATCCCCCTTGACGCCAATGGCGATTATGCGGGCGTTCCGCTTCTGGGGCTCATCACCCCCTTCACGCTTCTGTGTGGGCTTCTGGGCCTTTCGGTGTTCATCACCCAAGGAGCAACCTGGATTGCACTCAAGGCCGAAAAGCCGTCTGACCTGCAGGCGCGCGCCGCCAAGCTGCGCTGCCCCTTGGCCTGCATAACCATGGCGCTGTTCGTTGCCGTAAGTGCATACGCCCTGATGGGCATTGCGCCCACCCTCGACCCTACCCTTGGAACGCTGCGCTCGGTTGCCTGCGCGGGCGTGGTTGCCGCACTGACGGCGCTCTTCTTGGCCTCCAGGGAAACGGACAATGACCTTCTTCCGTTCCTGGCAAGCAGCGCATCGGCCCTGCTCCTGGTGGTACTGTTCGCAGCCTCGATGTTCCCCACCCTGGTAGTTGCCACAACGGGCACGAGCATCACCATCGCGAATGCCGCTTCTTCCGATTTGGCCCTCGCATGGATGACGGGCATCACCTGCATTGGCCTTCCCTTGGTGCTGGTATATCACGTACTGGTGTATCGCACCTTCCGTGGACGCATCAGCGCTGATGAGGCCAACGAATACTAACCTATGCGGCGGCGAAATACCCTAAGCGGGGCAGCCGCCGCTTTCGTTTTCGTTGAAGATGCCAGAGGGGGCGCCGTATCCAGCGCCCCCCCATAACACACTGCCTTTACAGATGAAAGGAGGAGGCATGTTCGACAAGAGGCTCTTTACCCTTCCCGGCGCAAAGAGCGCTATCGCCTGGTGCATTGCCACCTCCCTTCTTCTGGCGGCATTCATGGTGGGTCAAGCCGCAACCCTGGCATGGGCCTTGACCCTTCTTTGGGAAGGAAACACCCTCTCCAACGTCGCAGCTCAGCTTGGCGCCTTTGCGCTCTGCTTCATCGGGAAACAGGCAGTCAGCACCATTCAGGCCAAGCAGCTCGAGCTCTTTGCGGCGGCGCGCACTGAAGAGTTTCGCCAGCAGCTGGCAAAGCGCCTCTATGAAGGAGGCTCGCCCTTAACCCAAAGATTAGGAACGGGCGCAGCTTCGACACTCTGCCTTGATGGCATCGACAACATTGAGCAATATTTGAGCACCGCTTTACCTCGTACGGTGGCACTGGTCACGGTGCCTTTTGTTCTTCTTGCCGTGATCGTCTTCCAGGACTGGGTTTCCGCCCTTATTGCGCTTCTGGTATTTCCCGCCATCATCCTTCAGATGGTTCTTATCGGAAGCACTGCACAAGCGGAAGCCGGCAAACAGCATCGCGAATACCAGCGCCTCGCAAACCATTTCATCGATTCGCTACGCGGCATCGATACCCTGAAATACTTCGGCAGAAGCAACGAGCAAGCCGATCGCGTATATGAGACAAGCGAACAATTCCGCATAGCAACAATGAAGACACTGCGTACCGCAACGCTTTCGGGTGCTGTGCTTGACGCATTTTCCACCATTTCCCTCGCAGCAGTTGCCGTTATGCTCGGCTTTCGCCTGGTAGATGGATCCATTGCCCTGCTGCCCGCGCTGTTCGTCTTGGTCATCATGCCCGATTATTTTCGCCCAATACGCGAATTCGCCTCCGATTACCACGCTACGTTGAACGGGAAGAACACCCTTACCCAAGTACTGGAAATACTGGGGGGCTCCGCCGTAACCGAAGCGAGGAAAGAAGACCGCACGCCTGAATTGCAGGTTGACGCTCCCAAATTAGAGCCTTGGCAAGAGCGCAGCATGCTCACCTTCGAACGTATAGGGCTCTCCTACGAGGGGGAAGCAGCTCTGGAAGACGTTTCCTGCTCTTTCGGGGGCTTCCGCAAATACGGCATCGTGGGACCATCCGGCTGCGGGAAAACTACCCTTGCCCAGCTCCTTGCCGGCGTCTTGCAGCCCACCCAAGGGTCCATCGTCGTCAACGACCACGCAATCGAGACACTCTCGATGTCCAGCTGGAGAAAACAAGTAGCTTATCTGCCCCAATCTCCTCATATTTTCAGCACCACCCTCCGAAACAATCTGACGTTTTACCAGCCCGATGCAACCGAAGCCGAAATCGCCCACGCGCTTGAACTGGTTGGACTCACCAGCCTGGTTGCCGAACTGCCCGAGGGGCTGGATACCATTGTTGGTGAAGGTGGGCGGTCGTTGAGCGGCGGACAGTCGCAACGTGTCGCCCTTGCACGTGCAGTGCTGCACAGAACCTGTCGGGTCTTGGTATTTGACGAGCCAACGGCTCATCTCGACATTGAAACGGAATGGGAGCTCAAACAGCGCATGATTCCTCTGATGGAAGACAAACTGGTTTTCTTTGCAACCCATCGTCTTCATTGGCTAAGCGAAATGGATGAGGTCCTCCTGCTTGAAGACGGACAGGTTAGAGGCTTTGGCTCCTACGAGGCGTTGAGCGAAACAAACTCTTTTTCCTATCTGTCAAGCCGCGGGAAGGAGGGTGGCGATGAATAGCAGCTTGAAAGAAACGATCGCCCTGCTTAAGCGCGATGCATGGGTTAAACCCTATCTGGGCCGCTATCGCAAAATCCTCGCACTGGCTCTTGTTCTGGGCTGTTGCACAGTTCTTTTCGCCGCCGGACTTATGTTCACTTCAGGATGGCTCATTGCCGGCTCTGCCGAAATGCCGTATTCGGTTTTGATGCTGGGCACACCTTTGCTTTGCGTGCGGGTATTCGGCGTGGGGAAACCCATTCTGCGTTACTGCGAACGCTTAGCGAGCCACGATTGGGTGCTGCGATTCACTTCGAATCTTCGCAAGCAGCTCTACCGATCCTTTGACGCAGAAGGTGTTTTCTTCCGTGCCAGCCACCGCCTTGGCGATGCCCTAGGGCTTCTGGCGGAAGACGTTGAGCATATCCAAAACCTCTATCTCCGCTGCGTTTTCCCAACCGCAATAGCCCTAGCAGCTGGCGTGGGGCTATGTGTTCTGTTCGGTTGTTTTTCGCCCCTCGCATGCTTGGTGTGCTTTGTCTTCGTATCGCTCGAACTCTTTGTTGTTCCCGCGGTTTCAGTGAGTATCAACGGCAAGCGTCAATCGATGGCAAAAGAGCTTGCCGCAAAACGTTACGCTACCTACGCCGACAACATCCTCGGAATCACCGACTGGACGCTTTCGGGCAGAAAAGCTGATTTCTTAACACAATGCGAAAACGGACAGGAAGACCTCAACCGCTTAAAAGCTCAAGCGCACGCCTTCGATCGCAAGCGCGACCTGGCCCAACAAGCAATATTCGCATGCGCCATCATTGCCCTCATATGCTGGGCGACAATCACCTTTGGCGGGATGCGGGGAGGACAGGCAAATTGGATTCTGGCTTTTGCGCTGGGGGCATTCCCCCTTATTGATGCCTTCGCAGTGATGCCCGTTGCCGCAACGCAGGCTCAGGGGCACTTCGATTCCATAGCGCGGCTCAACGATCTTTCCCTACCCGTTGAAGGGGAAACAGGAACCAGCTCGGAATCCGAGCATGCGCAAAATATTAATCTTGACCTGAAGCATCCAGTTGTCGAGCTAAAAGACGTTGAATTCGCCTACCCTGGCCAGTCCCCCACGATTTGCGGAATCAGCCTCTCCCTTTCGCCGGGGCAGCATCTTGCACTCCTTGGCAAAAGTGGATCGGGGAAAACCACCCTCGCACATCTGCTGCGCGGAGACCTCACCCCGACCTCAGGCAGCATCACCGCTGGAGGACTTCCCTGCTCGGAGCTTGGGGGCGATGCACCTCGGATGTTCGGCGTCTGCCAGCAGGCTACGTACCTGTTCAACGACACCCTGCGCAACAATCTGCTTATAGCCAAACCCCAAGCAAGCGACGAGGAGCTTGAACGCGCTCTTGAACGCGTCGGCTTGAAAAAACTGCTTGCGCGACTGCCGAAAGGTCTCGACACCGTACTCGATGAAGCAGGATTGCGCTTCTCGGGCGGCGAGCGTCATCGGGTTGCCCTGGCACGCATCCTTTTGCAGGATGCGCCTATTGTCATCCTCGACGAACCAACGGTAAGCCTCGACCCCCGCACCGAACACGAGGTGCTGGGCACCATGTTCGAAGTGCTTGCAGGCAAAACGGTGGTCCTGATCACCCATCACCTCCAAGGGATATCGAACATGGATCGCGTGCTGTTCCTGGAAAACGGCCGCATAGCTCTTGACGGGGCACCGGAAGAACTCGAGCGCAGCAACCAGCACTACCGAGCCCTCCTCGAACTCGAACAGGGGTTTTAGGCAAATCAACAGGAACGCGATCGCGGATGCCGTAAAAGCAATACCCCTAATGAGCTTCAGCCCAGTTAGCGCCAGCCGACACATCAACCAGCAACGGAACCGACAACTCAACGACCGATTCCATCACGCTTGTCAGAAGATCCGAAACCTCTTCCACTTCCGGCTCGGGCACCGAAAGGTCAAGTTCGTCATGCACCTGAAGCATGAGCCTCGTGCCAAGATCTCGCGCTACAAGCTCATCTTGCACCTGACGCATGGCAAGCTTGATAATGTCGGCGGCGGTACCCTGCATAGGATGGTTCATCGCCGTACGCTCGCCAAAACCACGCTGGGCGGCATTCTTGGCTTTCAGCTCAGGGATATAACGGCGACGACCGAACAAGGTGGTGGCATAGCCATCTTTGTGGGCCTGCGCTACCACATCATCGAGATAGGTACGCACGCCAGGATGAACCTCAAAATAGCGATCGATCATTTCCTTCGCTTCATAGAACGGGATATGAAGTGACTGCGAAAGGCCATAGGCCTGCTGACCGTACACAATGCCGAAGTTCACTGCTTTTGCTCGGCTGCGCATCTGCGGCGTAACATCGCTCATCGGGACGCCGAACACACGCGAAGCCGTGCTGGCATGAAAATCCTCACCGGAATTGAATGAGGCAATAAGATGCTCATCCCCTGAAAGGTGCGCCAAAAGGCGCAATTCGATCTGGGAATAATCGGCAGAAACGAAGACTTCTCCCTCATTGAGCGGCACAAAGCAGGTTCTTATCTGGCGTCCAAAATCGGTTCGAACCGGAATATTCTGCAAATTCGGATCAGAAGAGGAAAGGCGGCCAGTGGTGGTAACCATCTCATTGAACGATGTGTGGACACGCCCGTCTTCAGCTCGCATACGCGGCAGGGCATCGATGTACGTCGATTTGATCTTCGCGTATTCGCGATATTCCAGCATAAGGCCGGGAAGCTCGTGTTCGTCGGTTAGCTCTTTCAGAACAGAAGCGTTGGTGGAATAACCGCTTCGCGTCTTTTTCTTCGGAGTAAGGCCCAATTCGTCGAACAGCACCTCTGAGAGCTGCTTTGGGGAATCAACATTGAACTCATGCCCTGCCGAGGCATAAATCGCCGCACGCAGACGATCGACTTCGGCGCCGGTGCTTTCGTTCAAAGCTTTCAGGTGATCAACGTCCAATGCCGCTCCCGTGCGCTCCATGCACGCGAGTACGCCAACCAACGGCAGATCGATAGCGTCATAGACCTTGCGAGCGCCCTCTTTTTCAAGCTCTTGAGCCAAAGGATCTACCAAGGCGCCAATCGCAGCAGCCTGCAGCGCCACTTGTTTTTGCGAATCCTTTTCGTCGGGGAGTACCGCACCCGCATAGCGCTCCATAAGGGCGTTCAAAGTAGCTGCACCGTTATTGGAATCGGCAACGTAGGCAGCAAGGGTTACATCGAATATATGCGCATCGAGTATTTCCCCACGGGAAACGAGAGCATCCTGTGCGGTATCAGTGGGGAACACCACTTGAAGCAATGACTTTGCATCTGCTGCGGCGATTTCTCGTTCGCGGACGAGGAAAGCAAGAGCCTCTTTGGCTTCCTCGTCATGGAAGAGCGCCGTTGAATCCCCCAGGTTCACTGCCAAAGTCAGCCCGTCGCCAAAAAGCGATGCTTGAGGATCAAGCGCCCACGCAACTGGTACGTAGCCCTCTGCAGGCAGTTCGATGGCCGCCTTTGCTTCATCACCTTCAACGAAATCATCCCAAGAGCCCAAATCGATAGAAACAGCTTCGCCCCCCTGGAGCTTCAGGATCTTTGCCAGGTGGGCCATCATACGCACATCGGTGAATGCCTTGGTGACCTGCTCCGCGTCGAAATCCGGGAAGCTGATCGTTTCAAGATCGAGTTCAAAATCGGCATCGCGCACAATGGTAGCCACCTGACGGGAAAGGAATGCATCGTCTTTGTAGTTAGTCAGGTTTTCCAACTGCTTTCCCTTGAACTTGTCAAGGTTGGCGTAGATGCCCTCCAGGTTGCCATATGCCTGAAGCATCGAAGCGGCCTTTTTATCACCGATGCCAGGAACACCGGGAATGTTATCGGCCTTGTCGCCTTTGAGACCCAAAAAATCCGTGAACTGAGCAGGCGTTACGCCGTAGCGCTCCTCCACTTCTTCGGGGCCGTAAATGACCACATCGGTAATTCCACGCTTAGTGGTTACGATTTTCGTTAGGTCACTGGCCAGTTGATAGGCATCTTTGTCTCCCGTGACCAAAAGCGTCCTATAGCCCAGCTCCTCATCACGCGCAGCAACGGTACCCAGGATGTCGTCGCCCTCCCAACCAGGAAGCGCCACAACCGGCACGTTCATGGAAGCTAATAGGTTTTCGATAACGGGAAACTGGGCTTTCAGTTCTTCGTCCATAGGAGGTCGCTGCGCCTTGTACTGCTCAAGCGCCTCCATGCGGAACTTAGGACGACCCTTATCAAACGCGCAGACCAAAGCGTCGGGCTGCTCCATTTCGATGAATTTCAGCAACATGGAAAGGAATCCGAATGCTGCATTGGTAGGAGTACCGTCGGGTGCCGTCATGGTTGGCGGAACGGCATGATATGCACGATGCATCAAAGAGTTTCCGTCAATCACAGCAACGGTTTTAGGCATAGGAATTCCTTTCATGTTTGAACGTAACGATTATACCGCGCGCAAGCGACACCTCCGACACCCCGCAAAACAGAAGGGGCAAGCCTCCGAAGAAGCTTGCCCCACAATGGCGAACGTCAAATGCGACGTTGTCGCTTTTGTTTAAACGCCATGCCGCTTACATAACGATGCAATCGATTAATCCCACAGATATCCAACGCCGCGAACGGTTTCCAGATGCTGAGAAAGCTCAGGACCGAGCTTGGCACGCACGCGTCGAACATGAACGTCAACCGTTCGAGAGCCGCCGAAATAGTCGAATCCCCAAACGCGACGAAGCAAAGCGTCACGCGAATACGTACGCCCAGGATGCGTTACGAGGAATGCCAACAATGCATATTCCAGATAGGTGAAATCGATTGGCTCACCGTTTACAGCAACTTGATACGTTGCCAAGTTGATGGTCATGCCATCAACCGAAATGAAATCGTTTGTCGAGCTTTCATTTCCTGGCCATAAAAGCTGTCGGATACGAAGGGAACATTCCTCCGAGCTTGCCCCATGCACAACAAAATCGCAATTGATCTGAACAGGCAAACGGAAACCTGAGAGCATGTCCTCTTTCACGATGATGAGCATCGGCACGCCGCCATCGTCAATAAGTGCCTGCTCGACCGCAATCAGCGTTTGCGCCGATTCTGCGGTTGCCTCATAGATAACCAGATCGTACGAGGGATTGTCGGCCAAAAGCTTCTTGAACTGCATAGACGAGCCTGCCGCCACATCAACATCAAGGCTGGAAAGCACTGCCTGAAACTTATGGGCGTTATCGAGACTATCGGCAATAAAAATGACATTTTTTCTTTGTTGCATAATACGCCTCCGTTACAGTACGCCCAGATAACGGTCAAGCTCCCAGTTGGAAACCTGGCGCTGGTACTCGTTCCACTCTTCACGCTTTACCTTCACGAGGAACGAATGGATATGCTCGCCAAGCACTTCTTTCATCAGCTCAGATTCGGCGAACAGCTCCACGGCTTCACCAAGCGTGTCGGGCAGAGATCCAACCCCTCGTGCACGCAGCTCCTGGCGAGAAAGTCCACGAGCAGAGTCCTCTTCCATGGGAGGGCACAACTCGAGTTCTTCCTCTATGCCCTTCAAACCAGCAGCAAGCACCGCAGAGAATGCCAGGTACGGGTTAGCAGCGGAATCGGGGCTTCGCAGCTCTACGCGGCATGCCTCTTCCTTATCGGGCTTGTAGCCGGGAATGCGCACCAATGCAGAGCGATTATTGCGCGCCCACGAGATATGCACCGGTGCTTCGCCGCCAGGAATCAGACGCTTATAAGAATTAACGCTGGGGTTGGTGAGCAGGCTGAATTCAGGAACGTACTTGAGCAAGCCGGCGATATAGTGCTTTGCCACCTTGGAAAGGTTGTATCCATCGGGATCGCTGGCATCGAAGAATGCATTGTTGCCCTCTTCATCGAATAGGCTCTGGTGAATATGCATACCCGAGCCAGGAGCACCGGAGATGGGCTTAGGCATAAATGATGCATATACCCCATGCTTCATGGCGATTTCCTTGACCACCATCTTGTAGGTCATTACGTTGTCGGCCATGCTCAGCGCATCCGCGAAACGCAAGTCGATCTCCTGCTGGGAGGGACCGTTTTCATGATGGGAGTACTCGACGGGAATGCCCATCTTTTCCAAGGTGAGAATGGTGTCGCGTCGAAGGTCGCTTGCCATATCGAGGGAAGTTAGGTCGAAGTAGCCGCCATGGTCAAGAACTTCAGTCCCGTTGGGGTCCTTGAAGTAGTAGTACTCAAGCTCGGGGCCAACATTCATCACATAGCCCAACCGCTCGGCCTTTGCGGCCTGGCGCTTCAACACGTTTCGGGAATCACCGTCGAAGAAATCGCCCTCGGGCGTTTTAATGGAGCAGAACATACGCCCAACAGCATTGCGCTCAGGACGCCAAGGCAAGATCTGAAACGTGGAAGCTTCGGGATATGCGAGCATATCCGATTCGCTCGTAGAGGCAAAACCGCGAATGCAGCTGCCGTCAAAACCCATTCCCTCTTCGAAAGCGTTTTCCAATTCACTGGGAATAACCGCAAAAGACTTCATGTGGCCCAGCACATCGCAGAACCAAAAACGAACGAAATGCACGTCGCGGCTTTTTATTGTCTTAAGGACGAAATCCTGGTCTGGGCTGGTGCTCATAGCTTGTCCTTCCATGGCTTGCTCATGTTTGTTTCATTGTAACAAGCAAGGTGTTACAAGCGCGTTTCGCCGAATTCTTTTGCCGCTGAACCAATAGTTGTTGCATATCATTCAGGTCGAAAATCCACTTTTCCAGCAAAAGATAACGCCTCGGGAATATAGGGACAGGTCCCATTTTCCCAACTAGTTGGAAAAATGGGACCTGTCCCTATATTCCCGGTGTTGGTAGGCATAAAAAATGGCCCGCCTGCGCGGGCCATTTCAAATTACTTTTTGTGATCGATCTTACGAGCAGCAAGGTCGCAGCCGCTCTGAACGATTTGAACCAGAACGATGAGGATGATAATGGTAGCGATCATCACATCGACCATGTAGCGCTGATAACCGTAGCGGATGGCGATGTCGCCCAAGCCGCCCGCACCAACGGTGCCCGCCATTGCGGAATAGCCAAGCAGCGTGATGAGAACGATAGAAAAGCCCCTAATCAGAGATGGCAAGCTTTCCCACAGGAACACCTTCACAACGATTTGCCAGGTAGAAGCACCGAAAGATTGGGCCGCCTCAACCAAGCCAGCGTCAACTTCGGCCAAGCTCTGCTCGACCATGCGGCCAACGAAAGGCGCGGCCGCCACAACCAGCGGCACCACCGCACCAGGAACGCCCAGCGAAGTGCCCACAACCAAGCGAGTAAACGGAATAATGGCAACAAGCAAAATGATGAACGGAATCGAACGGCCAATGTTCACGATCCAACCAAGAACGGCATTAACCGCCTTATGGGGCAGCAAACCCTTCTTTGGATCGGTTAGCACCAAGAATACGCCGAGGGGAATACCGATTACGTAGGCAAGCGCCGTGGAAACCAAGCTCATGACAATGGTGTCCCAAGTTCCCTGCGCCAAAAGCGCCCCGTACTGGGCGAAGAACGTCTGCAAGTATTCCACGATTACAACCTCTTCTCCAGCAACTTACGGGCAACCTCGCTTTGCGGGTTCGCAAAGATATCTTCCGTTTTGCCCTCTTCCACGATCTTGCCCTCATCGATTACCACCACGTTGTCGCAGATAAGTTCCGCAACAGCCAACGAATGGGTGATGAGCACGATGGTTACGCCCATCTCTTCGTTGATGTCTTTCAGCAGCTTCAAGATGGAATGCGTTGTCATGGAGTCGAGTGCGCTGGTGGCCTCGTCGCACAACATGATGGACGGGTTGTTCACCAAAGCACGCGCAATCGCAACACGCTGCTGCTGACCGCCGGAAAGCTGACTGGGATACTTGTTGCACTTGTCGGCCAAGCCCACCAGTTCCAACAGTTCACGAGCGCGCTTTTCCGCCTCTTTCTTATCGGCATGACGAAGCTCGAGCGGAAACATGACGTTGCGAAGAACCGTACGCTGCTGAAGCAGGCTGAAGTTCTGGAAGATCATGCTTACCGAGCTGCGGAACTCGCGCAATTCCTTTTCAGAAAGACTCGTGATGTCGCGCCCATTGATGATGATCGAGCCAGAAGTTGGACGCTCGAGCAGATTAAGGCAGCGCACGAGGGTCGACTTGCCGGCACCCGACTGGCCGATAATGCCAAACACAGATCCGTCTTCGATGGTCAAATTGATGTCGGTCAGGGCGGTATGCGTTTCCCCCTGACGCGACACGTAGGTCTTATTAAGATGTTCGATTTGAATCATTCGTTGTTCCTTTTACACAGCGCAGCATACTTAGCGCGCATAAAACAGCCTACCTACCATACCGCAGCCCAGGGCATAGGCAGAAAAATGCCACAGCCCAACCTGTATGTGGCTTATACATAAAACTAATAACTGGCAATAGGCTTAGAGAATAGCTATTGAGCAGGGCCAAGCAAGAAATACGGCGCATGCGGATCAAGGCACGAGCTCATATACGGGTCGCCGTCCACGAACAGATGCGGCCAACGATAATGCAAGAAGGCCTTTTCCCGCTCGGCTCGCAGCTGCTGCTTTTTGGTAAGCGCTGAGCGACCGTCAGAATCACTCCCCTTGCGATACGCTTCAACCCCACCGTTATAGGCGATCAGGTAGCCCTCTTTTGCTACCTTCAGGCAGAAATCGACATCGCAATTGCAGACTTGGAAGCGTTCATCGAAGCCCTTGGCGCTATCGTAGGCAGCGCGCTTTACCATCATGGCCGACAGCGAAACCGCCGAAACATTGCTAGCGCACCGCAAACGCCCCAAGTAGCCACGGGCACTACGGGGCATATTCACGCCAATCTCTGAAGCCGACTCATACGGACCAACCATCATGCCAGCATGGCGAATGGTATCGTCAGCGAACAGGGTTTTCGCCCCCACAACGCCCACACCCTTGCGAATGCAATGGGTCAGCATGCAGTTCAGCGCTTCAGGATCCGCGAACTCAACATCCCCATCAACCACCAGCACATAGTCGGAAGTGCTTTGGGAAAAACCCAAGTTCGCCATAGCAGCCCTATTGTTGGCGCCTTGATAGGCAATAACCCTGGCACGGTTCTTCCGCACCAGATGCTCTCCGTACACCACGACATCACGGGATGTATCCTGACTTACCACAACATATATAGGCGTGTCGCGTGGTACCACGCTTTGTTCGATCGAGGATAGGCAAGCATCGAGCAACGATGCATCGTCGCCAGCAAGCACGACCACCGAAAGAGTTGGCGTCTCATCGGGCATTCGGTAACGAACGGTATAGAGGCGATCGGAAACATCGGCAAGAACCAGTGCGTCGATGCCATTGCGGCGCAGGTGGTTGGCGAGCACCTTCCTTCCTGTACGGAACGCCTCTTCTTCGCGACGCGAGCTGATCCTGTCGGCATCGGGGGAAATTGAGGCGGCATTCTGAACGTGATACAGAACTTTGTCGATTCGTTCTACGCGTTCTGCCTGGGCAGTTGCCTTCAGCACTAAGTCGTAATCGAACGATTCGGAGGAAAAGCCCACCGACGATTGGATCGTTTCCAAGACGCGACGGGAAAGGAAAACCAAAGGACCAAGATAGTTATAGGAGTACAGCAAATCTGGCGAAAAAACCGGCTTGAACTGAGGAGTATGCAAGCCGCCGTCACGATCAAAGCTGTCATGGTTCGTGTACACGACATCGCATGGGCCCACACCGCTGCTGTTCTTGACACCTTCTTCCTCCATGACTTCGTTGATGCGGCGAACATACTCGTAAAGAGCCTCAGGAGCCAAAACAACGCTCGGTTCCAACACGGCGCATACCTCACCCTTGGACTGGAGCAAACCCGTCAGGCGCGCTGCGCCCTCATCAAGTTCGGCCTCGGGAACCAAATGGACAACGCGCTCGTCACCTTCCCATTCGCGGAGAGCCGAGGTGAGACTCAATTCGTTGGCGCCCATATCGACCAGAACAAGTTCGAAGTGGGTATAGGTCTGAAGGCTCAAAGAAGCCATGGCGGCAGACAGATAGCATTCATCGCCCGGATACAGGGGCATAACCAAACTGATCTGAGGCTGAACGGCAAACGAATGGGAACGCTGTTCCTCAAGACCAGCGAGCGTTTCACAATGGCGCACGAACCAGCGGCTATAGCGCGAATCGATGGAAGCGTCTATCGCACAATAAGAGAACGACTCACGCAGCGGCCCGAACGTTTCATCGCAGAAATAGGCGAATCCTCCGGGAATCTGTTCGTTGGCATCGTAAACCGTTACGCAGAAATCCTTAGCGGCAGCGGCGACGCGCACGGAAAAGCCGATACGAAGGCGCTCACCCTCGCCATAGTTTGCGGGAGGAATCACCTCATCCACTAACGGATACACCGGAAGATCGACTTCGGTGCCATAGCCATCGGTGAAATCAACCATCACATCGGAGCCTTCGGCATGAGGCATATCCGCGAGCATCTTCACCACGATTTCATCGCCGTCTTCAATGGCGTCGGTGAAATATACGTTCATGCGGCCCGAGCAGTATTCGCGCTCGATATCAAACATCTGCTCCAAAAGCTCATTATGGACAAACGCATTGAAGCGCGTGCGCCAGCGCATCATGTTCAGTTCCACGGTTAGGCGGCTTTGCGTAAGCGGAGAGCCCTCCCCTGCGTACTCCAAGAACGTCAGGTCAACTTCGCGTACATCGAAATGAGGAAGCACCACTACATAATTGGCCTGAGATGTTTCCTCCAGCGGATTAAAAGGGAACAAGTGGGCGGGGATCTTGGCGCCATCCTTCAAGCGGGCATCAAGAAGCACTTCGGCATCAGGATGCATGCGGTCAAGAACCATTTGCAGGTAGACCTTGCCATCGCCGTGACTCATGCTTTCAATTCGTGCGTTCATGCAATTATCCTCGGGGTTTTCCGCGCTTCATGGCGAAATAGGAGCTATCGGGGTTCAAATTTGGATTGTAGAAGGCATCACCCTCAACGAAGATGCTCGGCCATGCCGACTGCAGCAAGGCAGCTTCCCTGCGGCGTCGGATGCTGATTTCCTTGGAGCGGATACGCATGCGCGAAACGCTGTGAAGGTGGCTCAAAAGCACATGGGGCGTAAATACCGTGTAGTAGCCGGCATTGCGCACCTTGAGGCAGAAATCAACATCGGCGTAGAACAAGGTGAATTCCTCGCTGAAGCCGCCCACCTCTTCGAAGGCGCTGCGACGAAGCATCATGCAGTCGCCGGTAACCGCCGAAACATTCTGGGCAACAACGGCGCGATCCAAATATCCTTGGCTTTCCGCATCCATGTGGCGGAAGAGGGGCGTTACCACACGCGAACCCCCCACCACAATGCCGGCATGCTCAACCGTGCCATCGATAAACAACTGCTTGGGGCCCACTACACCCACGTCAGGGCGCTGGAAATAGCCCAGCAGCTGCTCAAGAGCATCATCGGTAAGGATGCGAGCGTCGTCGTTGAGGAACAGCAAGAATTCGCCCTGCGTGTTCTTCACCGCAAAGTTGGCAATCTGCGCCTTGTTGAATGGGCCATCCCACTCAAGAACCGAAAGGCTATCGTGATATTCTGCCAATTCGGCAAGGCAGGCTTTGGTTTCCTGGGCAAACGCAGCAGTGCTCACCACCACGATCTCAAAATTGGCGTAGTCGATTTTCTCATACAGGTCGCGCACGCACGTACGAAGCAGCGGCGCATTGCCCTCAAAGATAAGCACCACCGAAACACGGGGTGATCCAGCAAGCACGTGACGTACGCGATAATGGCCCGGTTCATGGTCGTTCAGCACTTCGGCGTTGATCCCCATGCGCTGGCAGTGGGCAACCAACGCCTTGCGACCCGCTTCTTGTTCAATTTGCGTGGCTTTGAAGCCCTCAGAGGTATCGATTGTGGCAAAACGACGATGGCAGAGAACACGCGGGACGTGACATACGCGGCGAGCCTTCTCCGTAACGCGCAACGCCAAATCGTAGCCCGCAGCGCCCATAATGGCATATGGGAGATTGGGCAAACCGGAAAGCAGGGAAGAACGCACTACCACCAGATCACGCAAGTAGTTATACGAGCGCAGCAACTCGGGCGAGAAGTCCGGACGGAATACGGGCTGGAAGTGCACGCCATCAGCATCGAAAGCATCCACGTCGGTATAAAGCACATCGCAATCGGGGTACTCATTGATAGCGCGGACACATTCGAACAGCGCATCGGGAGCCATGATGTCACACGGCTTCATGAACACGACGAAATCGCCTTCCACGGTAGCCATGCCCGCCGCAAAGCGTTCATTGATACCCAGCGATTGGTCGGTTTCCACCACGTAGACGCGATCGCTGTCGAGCGAATCTTTCAAATCGGCGGCTTCACTACCCGACGATCCAGCATCGACCAAAATGAGCTCCCAGCTGCCATAGCTCTGGAGCGCAATAGAGTTCATGAGGTCGTGAACGTGGTGCGATGGGGTGTCGTCAAGCACGCAAACGATGCTGAAAAGAGGCTCGTAATCGAAACGGGTTGCCACCTGTTCGAGCAGATCAGGAACATCGGCGCGATGCTGCTTCACAAACCACTCGTGATATTCGGAGTCAAGCGCCGCGCTCGTTGTTCGCTCGTCGAATTCGGCAACGAGAGATTCGAGAGTGCGATTGCCCAGCATGGCAAAACCGGGAGCCACCGTAGATGCGGTATCGGTTGCGCAAAGGCATACCTGAGGGTTATCGGCATCGACCAAGAAGGAAAGCTCGATATAACGACGCCGCAAAGCGCCATACCCAGGGCTTTGCGAGACGGAATCCTCCACGATGACAGGTTTAAGATCGAGTCGGCGCCCCGTCTTATCAAGGAAATCGCACTCGACCACACTCGCTTCGTGGTACGGCATTTCCAACAATGCTGAAACACGAATCTTGTCACCAGTCTCAAATGCGCGCAAAAAGCTCACGTGGATACGATCGTGGATAAAGCGACCATCAAGATCTTCGATAAGGGAAGGCACCGCCCCGCTGCGCTGAGGCGCCATCGCCTTCAGGCTGGTTGCTCGGACATCGAGCACCTTGCGGCAAGAGGTAATAACGTTGCCCGATGAATCTATGGCATTGAATTCGAGCTCCCACCTACGACAGCTCAACCAAGGAAGCGCGATGACAAAAAAACGCACACCGGCAGAATTCTTGGTATGAAGCGGCGGGAAAGGCATTTCCCTATTGGCTAATGCACCGTCGGAAAGGACCTGACGCAGAGCCAGAGGATCGGCAACATCGCAATAGGGAAAGGTATCCGACGGGATGCGGGCACCCGATTCCGTCGAAGCGGCAAGCACTACAGGAAGACGCTCGTCGTAACCGGAAATCTCAGACAAGATGTAAACCTTATCGCCCGAACGGCGGATGGTTTTAAACGATACATTCATGAGCCTCTCCTCCCCTGAAATGTCTGCCTTGCACCATTTCAGCAAAGATTATTATCGCCCGAATTAATCGTGGGCTTCGAGGAAAATCTTCCTGGTTACGAAGTTCCATACTGCCACAACAACCGTAACAACGATCTTTGACAGGCGGTAGTCGATGTAGAGGCTGTCAACCATGAGCCACATAAGAAGATCGTTGATGCCCAAACCGCAAACGGAAAGCACGATAAAGATGATGAATTCGCGCCTGCGACTCATATCGTCTTTGCGCTTGAACACGAAGCGCATCGAAGCGAAGTAGTTGAAAATAACCGAAACGACAAAAGAGATCGTGGTACTGATGAGGTAAGGAACGCCAAATACCTCGGTAAGGAAAATCATCACACCGTAATCGATAACAAATGCGATGACGCCAACGATACCGAATTTCATGAACTGGGCGATGAGCTTCTTCAAGCCAACTCCTTTGTCTGCCTACATAAGAAAAAAGGCCCTGCAAAGCAGAGCCTGTTCATTCATGGTGCCCCCAACGGGACTCGAACCCGTGTTTCAGCCTTGAAAGGGCCGCGTCCTAACCGCTAGACGATGGGGACTTATTGCTTACTGCGAAGCAACAGCTCGGTTATTATTGCAAAGCTCAGAAAATATGGCAAGTACTTTTTCAAAAAAATTTTTCAGGTCCCTATCGCACCCCAGATAACACCCTTGGACGAAAGGTGTATTTCAAAACCGTAGAAAAGACTATCGTTGACTCAGATACCAGAAATGATGTTAGGAAGTCATGAGAATCGCCGTTGCAAGTGAAGGTTTGGATGTCAGCAGCCATTTCGGCTGTTGTACCAACTTTAACTTCTATCAGGTTGAAAACGGTGAGCTCGTAGACTCTCGGAACCTCCCCAGCCAAGGGCACCTTTGCGGATCGCAGGCAAATTTCTTGCGACAGATAGAGGTCAAGGTTCTCTTGTGCGGCACCATTTCGGAAAAAGACGCAGAAAGCATGAAGGCTGCCGGCATCACTGTGGTGCAAGGTGCACATGGTCGAGCAATTACCGCTGCCGATAACTATTTGAAGCAAGCAAGCGCCGAAGAATTAGCTGTGCTGGGATAACCCCATAGCAGGGCACCCACCAGATGAATGCACTCAGCAAAAAAGGGTCAGCTTTGCCAAATACCTCTGGGGAATACGTACGCCTTCCCCACTAGCCCCGCCCTAGCCGCTTAGCGGTTTCAAACGCTACTCGCAACCGAAACGTTCCCGGAAATTCTTTTCAGTTGCCACAACAACGCCTGCTTCCTTGAGCATTTTTGTCGCAACACCGTCTCCTGGCACCAGCGCGTCTGAAAAGGTGCCGTCATACACTTCCCCAACGCCACATGAGGGGCTTTTCGCCTTCAAGATGGCATGGGTGCAGCCCGAATCGCAAACCAGCGCACAGGCAGATCGAGCGCCCGCCTCGAACGCTTCCGTATGGTCGTTTCCCTCGGCATCGACCATACGAACGCGCCCGTCGAGCACGCGCTGCTCGTGGGGAGGATGGGGAATGGAGAGCCCGCCCATAACCTCCGGGCAGATTTTCACCACCTGACATTCGTGGTCTTCCAGAAAGCGCTGCACTTCTGCCGAAGGTTTTGAGCGGCCATCGAAACGGCACCGGACCCCCAGCAAACAAGCGCTAACTGCAACTTTCACGATAATCTCCCGTCGTCGAAAAACACCCACCAGAACTACACCAACATGGCAAATGGGTATGTACAGAACGATGCAACCAAAAAGGCTATAGCAACATCGGCAAAGTGCCTATCCTCTTTCGTGGGATTTGGGGTTATAGGCAGAAAAACGTGTCTGGATACGCTATAAATCACCAGTTCAAGTATGGAA